>CAYMQH010000013.1:0-45256 GCA_964392525.1 uncultured Aestuariivirga sp. | reverse complement strand
TGCGCCAGAAGCGCCCCAAAAGCCTGCCCCATTCCTCATGCGGGAAGTTCTCCCAATCGACGAGGCCGGACCGGAAGGGGCGCGCGGGCTCACGCCGGGCTGATCCGCGCGGCGCTTCCTTGGGCTTTTCACGCGGCGGCGAAGTGAGCAGGGTTTCCGGCAGTTCCGCCGCCACCCGCGTGCCGGAACCGGACCGGGTTTCGAGATAGCCCTCGCTCAGCAACTGCTCATAAGCCTCCACCACCGTGGCGCGGGCCACGTTCAGCTCATCCGAAAGGGCCCGCGTCGAAGGCAGCTTCGTCTGCGGCTTGAGCCGGCCCGAAAGCACCAGCGCACGGATCTGCCGTGCGATCTGCTGCTGGATCGGCTCGCGGTCATCGCGGTCAATGCCGATCTCGCTGGCGGATGCGCCTAAAAGTGGTCTGCTCATTGGGGCCGATCCTGGTTCTTTCAACCAGACCATAAGCCGGGCATGCCAGAGCTTCAACAGGAGATGATCCCATGGATGCCCCGAGTGAACGCACCCGCGTGAAGCGCGTTGCCAAGCGCGCGAAATATGACGCCGAGACCGTGCATGGCATTCTCGACGCCACGCCGATCTGCAATGTGGGTTATGTGTTCAAGGGCACGCCCTATGTCACCCCCACCCTGCAATGGCGCGAGGATGACCACCTCTACTGGCACGGATCTTCCGCCAGCCGCATGCTTGAGGCCTGCGAGGAGACACAGGTCTGCGTCACTGTTTCGCTGATCGATGGTTTCGTGATGGCGCGTTCCGCCTACAACCACAGCTGCAACTACCGCTCCGTCATGGTGTTCGGCACGGCGAAGAAGGTGACGGATGTCGCCGAGAAGGAACTGCGGCTCAGGAACTTCACGGAAGGGCTATGGCCCGGCCGCTGGGACATGCTGCGCAAGATGACGGCGCAGGAACTGAAAGCCACAACCGTGCTGAAGCTCTCGCTTGAGGAATCCTCCGCCAAGGTGCGCACCGGCCCGCCGGGCGACGACGAGGAAGACTACGCCCTGCCGATCTGGGCGGGCGTGATTCCCGTACGGCAGCAGGTGCTGGCGCCGGTTGACGATCCGCGCCTGATCCCTGGCGTGAAGGTGCCGGAGCATATAAGCACGTTCAAGTTTGGATGAACTATAAACCAACCAGAACTCATCAAGTCCGGCCATGAAGGGCATAAGGGAAGCGGCGATTCACGCCGTGCGGCGCACCAGTTCCACCATATAGGCAGTGGACCAGCCGAAGCTGAGGAAGCCGGCCGCTGCGGTAAGGCCGGAGAGCAGCCGCCAGTCATGGCTCAGGGTGATGTCGCCAAAGCCTACCGTGCTGAAGGACACGAGCGAGAAATAGAGGGCTGGTTCAAATTCCGAGAATGCGCCCACGAAATAGAACACGCTTGCCCAGATCCACACATTCACCGTCTGCACCAGCATCACGAACAGCGCGCCGGTGACGATTGCGGCCGTGTTTGCGAAGCGCTTGAAGATGCGGCGCAGGATCAGAATGACCGCCTCAAACCTGGCCGCGAAGGCGGAATACATTTCCGCCTGCACGATGACGTTGACGATCACCACCAGGGTGCCGATAGCAAGCTGGATCAGCATTGATCCTCAACCTCGACCCGCAGGATGAGGCCATGCGCATCAAATGTGACAGTCTCCGTCCCTCGGCGCTCGATGAGCTTTCCGGTCGAGGCCGCCGTTGCGGCGAGCCGCCAGTGCGAGCGCGCCATCCGGGGGCCAAGCCGCTCGATCTTCTCATCCACGGCCTGCTGATCGGCGTGTTCGGCAAAATAGGCGCTGAAGGCGGCGATGATCCGGGCACGCCCCTCAAGGCGCCCGTTGACGCCTGGCGACACATAGACGGCAGCCTCTGCGAACATCGGCATCACCGTGGCGGCGTGATAGGCATTGAGCGCCGCGTGGTATCGCTCAACCTGCGCCACGGGATCAAAACTCATCGGCCGAGTTCACCCATGATGCGCACCCAGCTGCGGATGCCGCGCTGGAAGCTCGAGAGATCATATTTCTCGTTGGGGCTGTGGATCGCGTCGTCGTTCAGGCCAAAGCCCACCAGAACGCTGTCCATCCCAAGGATATCCTTGAAGAAGCGGCAAATGGGGATGGAGCCACCGGAGCCCATCAGCACAGCATCGCGCTTGAACTCATCCTTCAGCGCCCTGGCGGACTTGATGATGAAGGGATTGTCTTCCGGAATTTCGGTGGCGGGGCTGCCGCCGCCACGGCCTGAGAACTCCACCTTGCAATCCTTGGGGATCAGCCCCTTCACAAAGCTCTGGAAGGCTTTGAGCACCTTGTCGGGGTTCTGCTTGCCGACGAGGCGGAAGGTGAGCTTGGCATGGGCCTTGGAGGGGAGAACCGTCTTGGTGCCGACGCCTGTATAACCGCCCCAGATGCCGTTCACCTCGGCTGTGGGCCTCGCCCAGATCTGTTCGAGAACGCTTTTGCCCTTTTCGCCTGCGGGCTCCTTCAACCCCACGTCCTTCAGGAATTTCGCGTCCGAGAATTTCAGCGCCTGCCACTGCTTCTTCGTCATTTTCGGAAGCTCGGCCACGCCGTCATAGAAACCGGGGATGGTGACCTTGCCGTGTTTGTCATGCAGCGCCGCGATCACTTTGCTCAAGACACGGATCGGGTTCATCGCCGGGCCGCCATACATGCCCGAATGAAGATCGATCGACGGGCCGGTGATGGTGAGTTCCTCATGCACCAGGCCGCGCAGCCTGGTGGTGATGGCAGGCGTCTTTGCATCCCACATGTTGGTGTCGCACACGAAGGCAGCGTCACAGGAAAGCTCCTTCTTGTGCGCCTTGAGGAACGGAACAAGCGAGGGAGAGCCTGACTCCTCCTCGCCCTCGATCAGGAATGTGGCCTTGATGGGCAGCGAGCCCGTGGTGTTGATCCAGGCACGGGCCGCTTCAACGAAGGTCATGAACTGGCCCTTGTCGTCCGCCGTGCCGCGCCCAAAGATGCGCTCAACCCCGTCCTTGCCCTTCTTGCGGGTGGGCTCGAAGGGCGGCGTGTGCCAAAGCTCCAGCGGGTCGGCCGGCTGCACGTCATAGTGACCGTAGAACAGGAGATGTGGCGTGTCCCGCTTCGCGTTCTTCGGCGTGTAATGCGCCACCACCATCGGGCGGCCCGGCGTCTTGCGCGCTTCGGCCTTGAAGCCCATCGACTTCAAATCATCGACAATGGCTTTGGCTGCCTTGTCGCAATCGCCCGCATGAGCGGGATCGGTCGAGATCGAGGGAATGCGCACGAGCGTGTAGAGGCGCTCCAGGCTCTGGTCGAATTGGCGCGTGGCGGCGTCGAGGACGGCGTTCAGGTCGGTCATGTCAGTCACTCTCTTGCAAGTTCGGCAATAATGCGGGCCCAGCTGCGAATGCCATGGCGCAGGCTGTCCACATCGTATTTTTCATTGGGCGAATGCTCGGCGTCATCATGGCCGAAGCCGATCAGCAGGCTGTCCACCTTGAGGTGCTTCTTGAAACTTTCGACCACAGGGATCGAATAGCCGCCGCCGATGATCGCAGCCTCGCGCCCGAATTCGGCCTTCAGCGCCCGCCTGGCGGCCGAAACCCAGGGCGTGTTCTCGGAAACCGCGATGCCGGTCGAATCGCCGCCGCCATCAACGAAGCGCGCTGTGCAGTCCTTCGGCAGCCGGTCCTTCACGAATTGCCGGAAGGCCTTGCGGATCTTCTTGGGATCCTGACCTTCAACGAGGCGGAAGGTGAGTTTGGCGGTGGCTTCCGCCGGAAGCACCGTCTTGCTGCCCGGCCCCCGGTAGCCGCCATAGATGCCGTTGATTTCCGCCGTGGGCCTTGCCCACATCTGCTCCAAGGCGGAGTAACCCTGCTCACCCGCCGGCACCGACAGGCCCACATCGCGGAGGAATTTCTTTGCCGGGAACTTGAGGGCTTCCCACTGCTTGCGGAGTTTCGGGGGCACGGGCTTCACCCCGTCATAGAAGCCCGGAATGGCAATACGGCCTTTTGGATCATGGATCGCCGCCAGAATCCGGCTCAGCACCTTGATCGGGTTCTGCGCCGGACCACCAAAATAACCGGAATGGAGGTCAATGCGCGGGCCCGTGATCGTCACCTCGTCGCCAATGCAACCGCGCAGGCGGGTGTTGATGGCGGGGGTCTTTTCGTCCCACATGCCGGTGTCGCAGATGAAGACGGCATCGACCGGGAACTCTTTCGCATTGTCCTTCAGGAAACGGTCGAGATGGGTGCAATCGCCCTCCTCATCCCCTTCGATCATGACGGTCAGGCGGAAGGGCAGGCTTCCATGGACCTTCAGCCAGCTACGGCTGGCTTCGAGGAAGGTCATCAATTGGCCCTTGTCGTCACTGGACCCGCGCGCAAAAATCGCATCCTTGCCATGTCTGGCCTTGCGGATCTGGGGCTCGAACGGCGGGGTGGTCCATAATTCCAGCGGATCGGCGGGCTGAACGTCATAATGGCCATAGAACAGAATATGCGGCAGCTTTCCCAAAGCCTTGGGCGGCGAGTATTCGCCGATCACCAACGGCTGGCCGGTGGTCTTGCGCAAGCCCGCCTTGAAGCCCATGCCCTTGAGCTGGCTGGCCAGCCACAGGGCCGCCTTCCGGCAGTCAGCATCATGCGCCGGGTCGGTTCCGACGCTGGGAAAGCGCAAGAGTTCGAAAACGCGCGCGACGCTTTCAGGGAATTGTTGATCAATTTCTGCCAGAACGGACGTGCAATGAACCAAAATGTCACCATTTGCCCCAAGGGCCTGAATCAGCGCCAGCTTGTCACGGCGGCTGGCCCGGCGGCAAGGGGACGCGCATGAGCCAGACAGCCTCCCAGTTCCAGCTCGCCCGGGACAGCCTGCAAGCGCATGAGCCGTCAGCCGGCATCAGCCGCCTCCGCCGCCAGCGCTACCAACAGTTCCTTGCCTTCATGGGCAACATCGACATGGCGCTGCTGTGGCGGCGGCGCTGGTTCATCATCACCATGATCGTCGGCTTCGCGCTGATGGCGGCCCCCGCCCCCGCCGGGTTGAGCCACGATGGCAAGATCGTGCTGATCATGTCGCTGATGGCCACCATGCTGTTCATCACCGAGGCCATTCCGCTGCCCACCGTGCCGCTCCTCATCATCGTGGGGCAGGTTGTGCTGCTCAGGGTCGATCCGACCAAGGTGGCGCAAAGCCTGATGACAGATTCCGTATTGTTCATCATGGGCTCGCTCATGCTCGCGGTGGCGATCGTACGCCAGCGCCTCGACAAGCGCATCGCCTGGTGGATCGTGCGGATGACGGGCACAAACATCTATTCGATCAGCTTCGGCATCACCGCCGTCTGTGGCGTCATCGCGGCCTTCATCGGCGAGCATACCGTCGCGGCCATGATGCTGCCCGTCGGCGTCACCCTCATCACGCTGATCTCGAACGACCCCAAGAAGATCCACAACCTCGCTGCGGTCATCCTGTTCTCGATCTCCTACGGCTGCTCGATCGCGGGCGTGGCAACGCCATCGGGCGGCGCGCGCAACGCCATCATCATCAGCTACTGGAAGGACTTCTTCTACAATCCGCTAGACCCCGAGACCTACCGCTTCCTGATGGATTACGTGACATGGATCATCTACGCCTTCCCGATGTTCCTGATCCGCCTGCCCATTGTTGCGGCGCTGCTCGTGTTCACCTTCAAGCCGGAAGTGACGGACATGTCGCGGGCCATCGCACGGCTGCGGACGCAGGTCTCGATGCAGGGCCCGATGCGGGCCTCGGAATGGCTGACGATCCTGATCTTTCTCGTCACCATCGTGGGCTGGGTGATGCTCTCGGACACGCTGGGCCTTGGCGTCATCGCCATCGCGGGCGCTGCGGCCTTCCTGATCTTCGGTCTGGTGCGCTGGGAGGACATCAACTCCGGCGTCAACTGGGGCGTGGTGCTGCTCTACGCCGCCGCAATTTCGCTCGGCGTCGAGATGAAGGAGACGGGTGCCGCCGAATGGCTGGCCGCGAGCGTGTTCGATGTCCTGCGCTGGCTGGGCGCAGGCAACACGTTGGGCTTCAATACGCTGATCTCGCTCCTCACCATCGGCGTGTCCAACACCATGACGGCGGGTGCGGCGGTAGCGGTGCTGGGCCCCATTGTTCTGAAAACCGCCGTTGCGGCAGGTCAGGACCCGATCAGCGCGGGCTTCATCACCGCCATCTCCTCGGCCTTCGGCTACCTCACACCTGCGGCACAGCCCGCCTTCACCATCATCTATGCCTCGGGTTACCTGAAGGGATCCGACTTCTTCAAGATCGGCATCCGCATGATGGTCCTGTCCTTCGTGGTGCTGATCGCCATTTCGATGCTGTACTGGCCCCTTCTCAGCCCCTAGGTTAGTCGCATGGCCTTCAGTCGATCCCAACTCTCGGAACGGCAGGAAGCAGCCGTCCGCAAGACGCTGCAGAACCTGCGCGCACAGCGGCGCAACCGCTTCCGCGTGCTCGCCTGTATCGACGGCAGCGAGCAGTCACTCGTCACCGTGCGTTTCGCGGCCCGCTTTTCGGTTCAGAACAACTGCGACCTGATCGTTCTCTACGTGCGGCCCATCGATTCCGGCCTCCAGTCTGGCGGGCTTCAGGTGAAGCTGGCGCGCCAGAACATGCTGGAGGCGGGCTTCGACCTGCCCGGCGTGCGCCACCTGAAGGATGCGCTCGAGGTGCTGAAGCGGGAGGGGATCGACGTCTCCGGCTGGCCCAAGGAAGCCCAGCAGCGCGATGCCTGGGGCGACCCCGCGGGCGACAACAAGATCGAATTCCGGAGCCCCGAAGGCCGGTCTGTCGTGCTGAAGCTCAAGACCGCGCCGGACGCCGCCAACGGCATTCTCGACCAGTATGAGCTGGGGCCCTACAATCTCATGATCCTCGGGGAACCTTCGCGCTGGCATGGTGAGGTCATGTCCTTCTTCCGCACCGGCGTGGTGCAGAGCGTCACCACCATGGCGCCTTGCTCGGTGCTGGTTGCGCGCGACAGCCTCGACCGCAAGGGCTTCTTCATCTGCACCGATGGCTCGTCCCGCTCCATGCAGGCGGTACGCCGCGCCGCTGTTCTGGCGGAGGTGACGGGCGAACCCATCACGCTGTTTTCCGCCGCCGACAGCGCGGAGGGAAAGCCCGCCGCCGAGGAAGCCGTGGCCAATGCCAGGGCGTTGCTCAAGGCCATGAAGATTCCCGTTGCTGAAACGCGCGTGGCAATCGGCAAACCGGCCGAGGAAATCGTCGCGCTCGGCTCGGAGTACAAGGTCATCGTGGTGACGGATGAAGGCCGCACGCGGCTGCAACGCCTCATCCGCGGCTCCACCGCGTCTGATGTGGTGCGTAAGGCCCGCACCAGCGTCCTGAATGTGAGATAGGCTGAAAACAATCACAACTGCCGGAGGAAACCCATGGCGGATTACAGGCTCTATTGCATGGGCGAGTCAGGCAATGCCTACAAGGTGGCGCTGATGCTGGAACTGTGCCGCCTCGACTGGCATCCGGTGTGGGTCGATTTCTTCAACGGCGCAACCCGCAGCGATGATTTCCGCGTCAGCCTGAACGACATGGGCGAGGTTCCCGTGCTCGAGCATCAGGGACGCAAGCTTACCCAGTCTGGCGTGATCCTTGACTATCTGGCCGAGGTGACCCGCAAGTTCGGGCCGAAAAGCGAGGATGAGCGGCGCGAGATCTGGCGGTGGATCCTCTTCGACAACCACAAGTTCACAGCGAACCTCGCAACGCTTCGCTACCTGATCCAGTTTGCGAAGACCGGCGAGACCCCGGTCACCGAATTCCTGCGTGCAAGGGCCCGGACGGCGCTGAAGATTGCGGACACGCATCTGGCCAACAAGCCGTTCATCATCGGCAAGCGCGCCACCATCGCGGATCTTTCGATGGCGGGATATGTCTTCTACGGCGAGGAATTGACCGTGCCGCTGGAGCCTTATGTGAATGTGCTGAAATGGATGGACCGCATCCAGGCCCTGCCCGGCTGGAAGCACCCCTATGAGCTGATGCCGCGCACACCGTCCTGACCGATGAGCAGGAGTGCGGCCGCCATGTGCGCCGCGCGTTGCGTCATCAGCGAAAGGCGATATTGGGGAAACTCAGCCCCGCGCCGGTTCCGTGGCATCGAGATACTCGTCCAGATGCTCGAGGTTCTCGAAGCGCATCCAGCCTTCGTCGGTTTCGGCTTCGACGGTGCCGTCCGAGAGGATGCGCGCTGGCCGGCGGCGGATGAACCGCTCTTCAACGACATAGAGTTGGCCGTCATCGATCACCGCCTCCTCTTCCAGCACCTCATTCTCGATCACGGCCTCGGCGGCCACAATCTCTTCCACAACCTCTTCCACCACCTCGGCCACGTCCGTGGCAGGGGCGGGCGGCGGCGCATCCGTCATGCTCTGTTTCGGCGGGAAGGCCTGCTCCATCTTCTGGCGGGCCTGTTCGATGGCATTGATGGTGTCACGGGTCTCAGCCGACACGCCGGAAGCTTCGGCGGCAGCGTCTGCCGTTTCGGCAACGGGGCCGGCTGCGGCCACACTGGCGCTAGCCGCAGGGAATTCGGGAATGGCGGCGGTGGACGCCACGGCGGCCGCAGCGGAGATGCGCTCCGCCAGGACGACGCGCTGGGCATGCAGTGCATCAATCACGCTGCCGAGCCCCAGGGCCAGAATGCCGCCCACCAGAAGGATGGTGGCGGTATCGAGTGAAATCCGCGCTGCCGCCGGTTGAAGCGAAACCAAATTGACGGCACCAAAGGCGACGCCGGCCGAGATCAGCAGAATGCCGGCAATCCACATCAGTTTCGACATCACACCCTCCCCAGGCCGAATCGCGTCGCCCGCAGTTGTATCGTTCCCCTAAACAGCGCAGGTTTGGTTAAAATTCCATCAACCGGCGGGCCGGAACCTATTCATTCTCCACGACAATGCGCGGCGCTGGCCTGGCGAGGCCGCCACCTTCGAGGGCCGCCCACACCTGCCGCGCCACATCACGGTACAGCGCCGCATGAAGGCCCTCCGGCTGGGTGGCCACCACGGGTTCGCCTGAATCCGAGCGCATCCGAACCTCCTTGTCCAGCGGAATTTCCCCTAGGAAAGGGACGCCGATCCGGATGGCCTCCTCCTTTGCGCCGCCATGGCCGAAGATTTCATGGCGCTCGCCGCACTTGGTGCAGACAAAGTAACTCATGTTCTCGACGATGCCGATGACCGGTACATTCACCTTCGCGAACATGTTGAGCCCCTTGCGCGCATCGATCAGCGCCAAGTCCTGCGGGGTGGAGACGATCACCGCGCCCGCCAGCGGCGTCTGCTGGGCCAGCGTCAGCTGCACATCGCCCGTGCCGGGCGGCATGTCGATCACCATGACATCCGCCGGGCTCCATTCCGTTTCACGCAGCAACTGGGTCAGCGCCGACATCACCATGGGCCCGCGCCAGATCATCGGCGTGTCTTCCGGCACGAGGAAGCCAACCGACATCACCTCGACGCCGTAGCCGTTCAGTGGCTTCATCTTCTTGCCGGCCGCGTCCGAAGGCTCGGGCTTGCCGGTGAGGCCGAACAGCTTGGGGATGGACGGTCCATAGACGTCGGCATCGAGCACCGCCACCTTGAGGCCAATCGACTGGAGCCCGAGCGCCAGATTGACCGCGGTGGTGGATTTGCCCACCCCGCCCTTGCCGGAAGCAACCGCGATCAGATACCGGATGCCCGGAACCCCCGTGCCGCGCTGCGCGGGCTGCTGTGCCGCAGGCTGCTCTTGCTTGGCGGAACGCTCCGCCGTCAGTGCCACGATGGCGCGCGAGACGCCCGGAATGCCAAGCACCGCTTTTTCGACGGCGCCGCGCAGGACTTCCATGGTCTTCATGTGCTGCGGGGTTGCCGTGAGGGCGAACATCACCGTGCCGCCGTCGATGGCGATGTCGGACACCAGCCCGGCCGACACGACATTGCCACGCCCATCCGGCGCTGCGATACGCTTGAGAACCGAGAGGACGTCATCCTGCGTCAAACTGGCCATGGTCGAAAATTCCTTTCAAAACACGGTCATTTAGACCGCAGGCAGGACCCCTTCAAGGTGGCTGGGGCAGGCATCGGCCGAGGCCTTCTGCCGCCTGCCCCGCATCTTGGGATCAGTCTTCCTTGTTGCTGACCCCGGCGGATTCGAATGTGGCCATGCCATTGTGCAGGTCAGCAGCCGCCTTGACGATGCCCGCCGCCATGGCAGCGCCCGAGCCCTCGCCCAGCCGCATGCCAAGTTCGAGCAGTGGCTTCATCTCGAGCCGCTCGAGCAGGCGGCGGTGCGCCGGTTCCGCCGAGAGATGGCCAGCGAGGCAATGGTCCAGCGCGTCGGGCCGCATGGCCTTGAGCACGGCGGCAGCGGCGGTGGCCACATAGCCGTCGATGATGACGGGGATGCGCTGCAGGCGCGCCGCCAGAATGGCGCCCGCCATCGCCGCCAGTTCCCGCCCGCCGAGGCGGCGCAGCACTTCAAGCGGATCGGAGAGATGGGACTGGTGTAGCGCCACGGCACGGCGCACCGCATCCGCCTTGCGCTTCAGGCCGTCCGCATCCACTCCCGTGCCGGGGCCGGTCCAGTCCTCCGCCGCACCGCCAAAGAGCGCATGCGCAATCGCTGCGGCAATCGTCGTGTTGCCAATCCCCATTTCGCCGATACAGAGGATATCGCAGCCTTCCGTCGCCTCCATGCCATAGGCCATGGTGGCGGCGCATTCGGCCTCATCGAGGGCTGCATCGAGGGTGATATCGCGCGTCGGCTTTTCGAGCGCCAGTTCGAACACCTTGAGGCCCAGCCCGAAGCTCTTGCAGATCTGGTTCACGGCGGCACCGTCGTTCTGGAAATTGGCCACCATCTGGGCCGTCACCTCCGGGGGATAGGCGGCAACCCCCTGCGCCACCACGCCGTGGTTTCCGGCGAACACCGAGACGACCACGCGTTCGGCCTTCGGCGGGTGATGGGCCTGCCAGGCGCAGAGCCATTCCGACAGGGTTTCGAGCCGCCCCAGCGCACCGGGTGGCTTGGTGAGCAGCCCCTCCCGGGCGCGGCATTTCCGCACCGCGTCGAGGTCAGGGCCGGGGAGGTCCTTCACAAGGTTGCGAATATCGGTGAAGGGCAATCCCGTAGCCGCATTTGTCATTTGCGCTCAACACTCCTATCTAATCGGTCCATTCATCACAGGATTCGGGTCCGGCACACAACATGAGCGACGCGTTTGAGCCTCGCAGCGCATATCGGGGGAGGTTCAGGCCCTTCGCCTCCTTCCTGCTCGCGTTAAGGTTTCTGACGCGGTTGCCAGTGCCCTTCGTGCGCACCGTCGACCCGCCGCCGCTGCGCGAAGCCATGTACATGTTCCCCGTGGTGGGCGCGCTGGTCGGCGTGATCGTTGCAGGCGCGCTGATCCTGGCCCATCTCCTGCGACTGCCCGACCTGTTCTCTGCCCTCTTTGCGCTGGCCGTAGCCGCCATGCTGACGGGTGCCTTCCATGAAGACGGGCTGGCCGACGTAGCCGATGGCTTCGGCGGCGGCGCCACGCGCGAAGATCGCCTCGAAATCATGAAGGACAGCCGCATCGGCACCTATGGCACGCTGATCCTGATCATCACCGTGCTGGCGCGGGCCACGCTGCTGGCGGCGCTCCTGAAGCTGCCTGCGCTGTCGATTCTGGTGCTGGTTGCCGGTGCAGCGGCCTTTTCGCGCGCCCTGATGGTGGACCTCCTGTGGGCCACGCGCCCCGCCCGCCCGGGTGGCCTTGCAGTTCTGGCGGGCCAGCCGAGCCGCAATGTCACGCTGCTGGCGCTGGCCATCGGCGGGCTTGGGGCCGGGATCGGCGGCACGCTCACCCTGTCACTCGAGGCCAGCGTTCTGGCGCTGGTCGCTGGTGGCCTTGCTCTGGCCGTCGTGCGCGGACTGGCCATGCGCAAGATCGGCGGCCAGACGGGCGATGTGTGCGGGGCGGGTCAGGTGATGTCAGAAACCGCCATGCTCGTCGTCTATGCTGCGGCCGTAGCCTTCCTGTGAAGGCGGCAGTTGGCAGACGTGGGCTGCCCTGTCCCGCGCTCACTGTCGCATGGAAGACGCTTTTGAGCCACCGAACGGCGTTTCCATGCGCCGCGCCGCGCAGGCGATCAGTATCCTTCGGCCCATGAACATGATGAACCAGCCAAAGATCGAGACGCCCTGCATCAAGATCTGCGTCGTCGATCCGGAAACCGGCTTCTGTATCGGCTGCGGCCGGACGCGGGGCGAGATCGGCGGCTGGCTTGGCATGTCAGCGGAGCAGCGCCGGACCGTGATGGCGGAACTTCCCGAGCGTGTTGCCACCCTGACACGCCGCAAGAGCCGCCGCGGCGGCCGCGCCGGACGCCTGCAGGCAGTAAACGGCGGCTGAGCTATTCGGCGGCCGCAACCGTGGGCCTGAGGCGGGAGGCAACCTGTTCCGCCGCCTTCTCCAGAACATCGAGCCCGGCACCGGGCCTTGAGGCTTCTTCCGAAAGTACGCGCCGCCAGAGCCTGCCGCCGCTCATGCCGTGGAACAGGCCCAGCATGTGGCGGGTGATGTTCTGCAGCCACACGCCCCTTTGCAATTGCTCCGCGATATAGGGCTTCATGCGCTCCACGATGTCGAGGGGCGACAGTGCGCCGGCCCCGGCGCCGAATATCTGGCTGTCCACCTCGTTGAGGATCCATGGCGTATGGTAGGCGGCGCGGCCCAGCATCACGCCATCGACATGGCGGAGGTGTTCCCCGGCCTCGCCTAGTGTGGCGATTCCGCCATTGATGACGATGGTAAGTTGCGGGTGGCGCTGCTTCAGGCGGTAGACGCGGCCATGATTGAGCGGCGGAATCTCCCGGTTCTCCTTGGGCGAAAGCCCTTTGAGCCAGGCCTTGCGGGCATGCACGATGAAGGTATCGACGCCGGCTTCCATCACCCGGTCGATGAAGCGGTTGAAGTCCTCTTCCTCATCCTGCTCGTCGATGCCGATACGGCATTTGACGGTGACCGGAACCTGCACGGCGTTACGCATCGCCCCCAAGCAATCGCGCACCAGTTCGGGCTCGGCCATCAGGCAGGCGCCGAAGCGGCCGGTCTGCACCCGGTCGGATGGGCAGCCGACATTGAGATTAATCTCTCTGTAGCCATAATCCTCGCCCCATTTCGAGGCCTCGGCGAGAAGCTTCGGATCGCTGCCACCGATCTGCAAGGCCACCGGCTGCTCGGCCGGATCAAAACCCAGCAGCCGCGCGCGATCACCATGGCGGATCGCCAGCGCCGTCACCATCTCGGTGTAAAGCAGCGCATGCCGCGACAGCTGACGGTGGAACATCCGGCAATGCCGGTCCGTCCAGTCCATCATGGGAGCGACCGAGAAGCGGTGGGGCGGGCGTGTCATTGCCGTGATCTAGACGCTCAAGGCGTCAGGCTCAATACATGGTCCTGATATCGGCAAGTTCGCGGGCAAGGCCCGGCTCGTCCCGCTGATCGATCAACCGGGCGATTGTAGGAAGCCTTGGGCCGATCAGCGCGCCTGTTACCGAGAAAAAGGCATCCTCGTCGATGGCTTCGAGGGGCTTTCCCTCCTCGGCGAACATCAGGGCCACGCAGGCAATCGAGAAGACCGCGACATTGGGCTCCACCGCCGCGAAGAAGCGGTTGCGGTCCGACACCACGCCGATCTTGGCCACGGCCCCATGCTCCACCAGTGCGATCAGGATGCGCGCCATCATCTCGGCTTCCGAGGCCCTTTCATCCACCCGCGCGGCAAGGCTCCGGCGGGCGGCATCGACACGATGTTCGAGGATCAGGCTGGGCGGTGCCGAATAGCGCCCGGCAATGTGGATCGCCGCGCGGAAGAAATAGGCATTGAAGGTCGGGTTGTGCGTCAGGCTGTGATCGCGGATGTCGCGGGCTACCTTGTTCATCATCCCCGGCGTGAAGGGCGAGGGCAGTTTCCGCCAGCGCGGCATGAACAGCGCGATCGACTTTTCCGCCCCCCAGTTCATCGCGCAATCGACGACCCGCGCGCCCTTCGCCACCACGCGGGACAGGAAGGGCACCCGCCCCGGCTCATCGCGGCCGAAGCGGTCGGCATTGGAGAGATCGCGCACATAGAACTGGGCCGCCCGCAGGCTGTCGCGCAAGCCGGCAGCGGCGCACACGGCGTGGGCGGCGACGGGGACGTTGCCGGTTCTCGAAGCGGTTGTCATGGGCACCATAACAGCCTGTTCAGCGCCCCGCCGTCAAGCACTCACGCTTTCGCGGCCAGCGAGGCGTTGCGGATGTCGGTGAGGCTGCGGGCCGGCGTGATGGCTTCGGGGTCGATCAGGCAATGGATGATCGACGGCTTGCCGCTGGCCCGGGCCCGCTCAAGCGCTCCGGCGAAGTCCTCGGTGGTCCGTACCGTTTCGCCATGCCCGCCATAGGCGCGGGCCAGTGCGGCGAAGTCAGGGTTCGTGAGGGCCGTGGCCGAGACGCGGCCCGGATACTCCCGTTCCTGATGCATACGGATGGTTCCATACATGCCATTGTCCACCACGACGACGATAATCGGAAGGCCGTACTGGATGGCCGTGGCGAACTCCTGGCCATTCATCATGAAGCAGCCATCGCCTGCGAAGGCGATCACCTCACGCGATGGCTGAACCACCTTCGCGGCAACCGCCGCCGGAACACCATAGCCCATGGTGCCGGAGGTGGGCGCCAGTTGCGAGGCAAAGCTGCGGAACGGCCAGAAGCGATGCACCCAGGTGGCATAATTGCCAGCTCCGTTGCAATAGACCGTGTCCGGCGGCATGGCCTGCACCAGATGCGCCATAACCCCGGCCATCTGCAGGCTGCCCGCGGTACGCACCTTCGCGGTATCGCTCCATGCCTTGTAGTCGGCATGGGCTGCACCCGCCTCGCCTGCCCAGTTGACGGCATTGGGCTTCGGAAGCGCGGCGGCCGCTTCCGCAAAGGCATGAGGTGTTGCGAGAATACCAAGCCCGGCGCGATAGACCTTGTTCAATTCCTCCGCACCCGGATGAACATGAATGAGCCTCTCGCCAGTGCCCGGAATGTCGAGCAGCGTATAGCTTTGAGACGGCATTTCGGAAAGCCTGCCGCCCAGAAGCAGCACGAGGTCAGCATCCTTCACCCGCTGCAACAGCTTCGGGTTGGGGCCGATGCCAAGGTCTCCTGCGAAATTCGGATGATCCGCCGGGAACAGCATCTGGCGGCGGAAGGTGACGGCGACGGGCAGATCGAAATTCCCGGCGAAGCGCACAAGATCCTGAACGCCGCGCTCGCTCCAGCCGGAACCTCCTGCCAGAACGATGGGGCGCCGCGCCGCGAGGAGCCTCTTCCGCAGCGATTCCATGTCAGCCGCACCCGGCTTCATCACGGCGGGCTGGTAAGCCGGGGCGTCCTTCACCTCGGCCCTGTCGGTCAGCATGTCTTCGGGCAGTGCGATCACCACCGGCCCGGGGCGGCCCTGGGTTGCCACATGGAAGGCGCGGCTGACGAGTTCGGGAATGCGTTCGGCGCGGTCGATCTCGACCACCCACTTCGCCATGCTGCCAAAGACAGCCTTGTAGTCGATCTCCTGAAACGCCTCGCGCTCCTTCATGTCGCGCGCCACCTGGCCCACGAACATGATGAGCGGCGTCGAATCCTGGGCGGCAACATGAATGCCGCAGGAGGCGTTGGTGGCACCAGGCCCGCGCGTGACCATGACGATGCCGGGCTGGCCCGTCATCTTGCCCACCGCTTCCGCCATATATGCCGCGCCGCCCTCCTGACGGCACACGATGGTGCTGATCGCGGCATCATGCAGCGCATCAAGCACCGCGAGGTAGCTTTCGCCCGGCACGCAGAACACCTGGCCCACGCCATGCAGCTTCAACTGGTCGACGAGGATCTGGCCACCGGTGCGGACTGTCATCGATTGGTCCTCAACAGGCGGGCGCGGGTTTCGGATACGGCATTGGCATGGCCATCGAAGCCCTCATATTTCGAGATGACTTCGGCATGGCGGGCCAGTTCCGGGTAGGCCTTGCCCGTGACATAGGCGACCGAGGTGCGCTTCATGAAATCATAGACGGTCAGGGGCGAGCCGGTCTTGGCCCAGCCGCTGGTCGGCAGCACATGGTTCACGCCGATCACGAAATTGCCGAGCGTGGGCGGCGTGTGGCGGCCCAGAAGAATCTCTCCCGCATTTTCGAGACGGCCCAGATACTGGAATGGCTCGTCCGAATGAACGCCCAGATGCTCCGGCGCATAGTCATTGCAGAACGCGATGGCCTCGGCCTCGTCCCGCGCCAGCACGATGCCGCCCATCGGGCCGCCCAGCACCGCGGAGGAATAGCCCATGCGTTGGGCGCCCATCTGCGCCCAGAATTCGGGAATGGCGGCCAAGGCATCTTCCGCCACCTTCCTGTCCCATGTGACGAGGAAGGCAGAGGAATCCGGCCCGTGCTCGGACTCGATGATCAGGTCGAGGCCGGCCAGACGGCCATCGGCGGTGTCATCCGCCAGCACGATCAATTCGCTGGGGCCTGCCGGTGTGCCAACATCGATGAGATGCGACACAAGCCGCTTCGCCGCACCGACCCACGGGCTTCCCGGACCCACGACCTTGGAACACTTCGGCACGCTCTCTGTTCCATGGGCAACGGCGGCAATGCCTTGCGCGCCGCCCGCCTTGAAGACTTGCGAAACGCCCGCCATGCGCGCCGCAACCAGTGTCGCGTCATCGATGTGGCCGTCCGGCCCGGGCGGAGTGATGATGCAGATCTCCTTCACGCCCGCCACCGTAGCGGGGATCGCCTGCATCAGAACGGAAGACGGAAACGCCCCCTTGCCGCGCGGAATGTAGCAGGCAACCGAGGGAATGGCAGTCGTCCGGTCACCCGCGAAGACGCCGGGGCGGATCTCGTGAAACCACATCTCCTCCGGCTTCTGGTCTTCGTGGAACCTCCGGATCGAACCCGCCATGAAGACCAGCGCCTCGCGCACCTGGGGATCGAGGGTCGTCTCGGCGCGCGCGAAATCCTCCTCGCTGGCGGCGATGGCATGCTGTTCCACCGGCGAGTTGTCGAACTGGCGGGCGAAGCGGGCGAGTGCCGCATCACCTTCCACCCGCACCGCCTCGATGATGGGCTTCACCTTCTCCTCGTAGGACGAGAGGTCGGCTTCAGTGCGCTTCAGCAACTGGTCGCGCTCAGCGCTGGTCATCTTTGCAAGGTCGAAGAAACTGATTGTCATGTCATTCATCCGGAAACGGAAGTCAGTAGGCAATCTTCTTGTAATAGCGCCGGTGGGTGAGCGGATGGTTACGCTTTTGCGCAAGATGGGCCGCGAGGCGCTCAACCAGGCTCGCCAAGATCACCGGTGAAACCAGCGCACGGGTTCGCGGCGATACGCCGGGAAGCTCGCAAGCCGCGGCATCGAGCACCGTCACCTTGTCTGTCACCTGCCGGGCGAAAGCCTCCACCCGGTCAGCCAGCGGCCTGTAGGCATCCTCACCCTTGAGGATGATGACGCTCACCCCCTGCTCCACCAGTTCCAGCGTGCCATGGAAGAAATCTGCAGCATGCACGGGCCTGGTCCTGATCCACTGCATCTCTTCAAGGATGCACATGCTGAAATACCACGCCTCGGGCCAGCAGGAACCCGCCGCCGTGATGATATGATAGGGATCGTCGCGGAAGGCATCAGCCAGCCGCTCCGCCTCCGGCGCGAAGGCCTGCTTCACAGCCACCAGATGATGGGGAAGTGCCGCAAGCTCCTGCACGGTTGTTTCATAATCGGCAATCTCGCCACGATGTGCCAAGATCGAAAGCGCCAGCAGAAGCGACTGCAAATAGAGGGATTCGCAGGAAGTGTCGTCTTCGGCGAAGTTCACGAAGGCATGATCGGCCTTCTGGCCCAAGGGCGTATCCCTGTGGCCGACGAGCGTGATGACGGCCGCGCCACGCGCCTGGCAATAGTCCAGCGCGGCAACCGACTCCTTGGTCGTTCCCGATATGGACGGGATGATGACGATCGATCCCGGCCCCAGCGCCTGATGCCCGCCGGCCACCAGCTCAGCGGCGATCTCCATGAAGGCGGGAAAGCCGGAGCGGCGCTGCAGCAACTGTGCGGCAGGCTGCATCAGGATTGCCGCGCCGCCGGTGCCGAGGAAGAAGATGTTGCGCGCACCCCCCGCTAGGCAGCCGCCGATCACATCATGGATGGCGGGTGCCAGCGCCACGGCGCCGGTTTCAATCCTGAGAAAACGCTCGGCGTCGAATGTCATCATCCTGCAATGGCCGGATAGACCTCGAGGAGGCCGCGGTAAATCATCTCGAGGGCCACATAGAGAATGATGGCAAGGCCCACATAGGCGATCCAGCGGTGCTTCTGGAGGAGTTTGGCGATGAACGAAGCAGCAAGGCCCATCAGCGCGATCGACAGTACGAGGCCGACGACCAGCACGGTGGGATGCTCGCGCGCTGCACCCGCGACGGCGAGCAC
Organism: uncultured Aestuariivirga sp.; assembly: GCA_964392525.1. Lineage (GTDB taxonomy): Bacteria > Pseudomonadota > Alphaproteobacteria > Rhizobiales > Aestuariivirgaceae > Aestuariivirga. Next base: position 26,697 of record CAYMQH010000013.1, on the reverse strand, counting down.
ATTGTCGAGCGACATCGACACGTCGGCGATGATGATCTGCGAGGCGGCCTGCATGAAGGTCTTGCCACTGCGCGGCGAGCCGACAGTGCCATCGGCGTTGATATCCTCGCCGGTGACATTCTCGACGCCCTCTTCCTCGGCATGGCCCTGACGCAGTTCGCGCCACATCTTCCAGCTGACCCAGAGCAACAGGATGCCGCCGACGAGGATGAGGCCCAGGATCTGCAACAGCTGCGTGGTGACACTGGCAAAACCGATGCGCAGCACGGTGGCTGCGAGAATGCCGACAAGGATCGCCTTGTTGCGCTGTTCCTTCGGCAGCCCCGCAGCGGCAAGCCCGATGACGACTGCATTGTCGCCTGCCAGCACGAGGTCGATCAGGATGACCTGACCCAGCGCCCACAGGGCATCGCCCGTCAGCATGGACTGCACGAATTCCATTTTACACCGACTCCCGAGATGTGGGCTTTCAGCACCATCGGTGATGAAAGCGCAAGGGGTTCCTTCGGGATAGGGCCATGCTCTCAGGTGATGCGGCGGATCGAGGCCGCGATCTCTTCGGGCGCGAAGACCTTCTTCCAATCCTCCCGCATCAGCATGGGCTTGCCGAAGGTGATGGCCTTGTTGCAGGCATCCGAGAACACGCCCGGCTGCTCCTTGAAGATGACGGCGGCGAGGATGTTCATGTGGCCGAGCAGGAAGTCGCGCGCGGCCTCCGCTGGCACGCCACGCGCCACCACCTCATCCATCGCTTCGCGCATCACATCGAGAAGCGAGGCGACCACGGTTTCTGAGAGGCCAGGCTCCAGAAGGGCCATCTGCTCAACCGTGACGCGGTGCGACCGCATGACAGGGGCCCAGATGGTGCGCGCCACCTCCTCGCCCAGCGCATAGTGTTCCTCCGGCCCCTGCATCAGGGCGTTGACGATGTGCTGCTTCGCGGCAATGCCGCCGAACCGGTCCAGCTTCGCGGCCATCTCTGTCTCGTCGTTGAAGATCGGCGGGTGGCAGGGGTGGGTGACGAAATAGCTGATGTCCGGCCGTTCGGGCAAATGGCCTGCAAAGGGGGCGGCGGCATCAAGCACCATGACGATCATGCCGGGCTTCAGCAGATGCTGGATCGACTGCGCTACCACGCCGATGTGGGTGTCGGGCACCGCCAGAATGGCCAGCGCCGCCCCATCGAGGGCGGCTTCCGCCGATACGCATTCGATGCCGAAATCCTGCGCCAGCCGGGCGCGGCCAGCCTCGCTCACCTCCACATGCCGGACGGAGAAGCGCGAGTCCTTCAGATTGCGCGACAGGCGGTGGCCCATCTTGCCGCCTGCACCAAAGAGAGCGATTGACGTCATGCTGAAACCTCGGATAGCGTTTTACTCTGCTTACATGCTGCTGGTATGATGAGTCAATCAGCCACACCGATCAGCAAAGACTGGGTCAGGGAGGAGTGTGCCCCATGGGGTTGAAGGCGCTGATGCGCTCGCGCGAGCTGAAGGTCGGACACTTCATCGTCGAATTCGCCACGCCAGGCATCGGGCATGTCCTGAAATCGGCCGGGCTGGACTTCGCCTTTTTTGACATGGAACATTCAGGCTTCTCCTTCGAGACGCTGAAAAGTGCCATCCGCTATTTCGAGGCGGCGGGACTGCCGGTGATCGTGCGGGTGCCGGCCCAGGAAAATGACATGCTGGCCAGAGCTTGCGACATGGGGGCGGAAGGGCTCCTGGCGCCGATGATCTCGACGCCTGAGCAAGCGAGGGCCATGGTCGAATCGGTCAAGTATTTCCCGGCCGGACGGCGCGGCGTCGGCCTGCAAATGGCGCATGACAAGTACCGCGCCGCCCCGGTGGGCGAGGCCCTTGCCGCCGCCAATGACCGCACCGCCGTGATCTGCCTCATCGAAACGGCGGAAGGCGCGGAGAATGCCGATGCGATCGCCGCTGTGCCGGGCGTGGACGCGCTATGGGTCGGCCATTTCGACCTGTCCGTATCGCTGGGCATTCCAGGTGAGTTCGATCACCCGGACTTCACCGCCGCGATCAACCGCATCATCATGGCCGGCAGGACGCATGCGAAAGCCATGGGCCGCCTCGTTCCCACTGTAGAACAGGGCATCGCCTGCCACCGGCAGGGCTTCGACTTCATCTGCTATTCGGGTGATGTATGGGTGCTGCGGGATGGTCTCGCCGCCGCTGCAAAGGCAATCCGCGAGGGCAAAGCCACATGAGAGCGTTCCGCGTTGCCCTATCGGGCGACTTCCGCAAGTTGGATGGTTCCCTCACATTCCCCGACTTCGATCTCTCACCACTCACCGGCGCGGCCGGGGTGGAGGTGACGTTTCTCGACACGGCCAGCCCGCTCCGCGCGGACCAGCTTGAGGATTCAGATGCGCTGATCCTGCTCGGCCACCGCTTCGCGGCATCAAGCGTGCCGCAAAGCGGCCGGCTTGCTGTGGTCGCACGGTTCGGCGTAGGCTATGACACGGTGGATGTCGCCGCCTGCACGGCGAACGACATTGCCCTCGTCATCACGCCAGATGGCGTCAGACGGCCAGTGGCGGTGTCCATCATCACCTTCATGCTGGCGCTCACGGGCAAGCTGATGGTGAAGGACGGCCTGGCGCGCATCGGCGCCCCCGGCTTCGCCGCCCGCGGCGCCCATATGGGCATGGGCCTTGTCGGCAAGACACTGGGCTCCCTCGGCCTCGGCAATATCGGTGCCGAGATGTTCCGGATGGCCCGGCCCTTCGACATGAGGTTCATCGCGCACGACCCTTATGCCGATACGGCGGTGGCCGCCGAACTGGGCATCGAACTTGTTTCGCTCGAAGAGGTCTTCGCCCGCTCTGACGTTCTTTCCGTCAATTGCCCGCTGACGCCGGACACACAGCACATCGTCAATGCGGAACGCCTTGCGCTCATGAAGCCCACGGCTTACCTCATCAACACTGCGCGCGGCCCCATCGTAGACCAAAAAGCGCTGACGACGGTGCTGGCGGAGGGCCGGATCGCTGGCGCGGGCCTCGACGTGTTCGAACAGGAACCGCCCGATGCAGACGACCCGCTGCTGAAACTTGGCAATGTCATCCTCGCGCCGCATGCCCTGTGCTGGACAGACCAGTGCTTTGCCGGCAATGGCGCGGCGGATGTGAAAGCAGTTCTCGACATCATGAAGGGCCGCCTGCCGCGCGGTATCGTCAACACCGCGGTGACGGAACAGCCGGGCTTCCGCGCAAAGCTGAGTTCCCTTGCCGCGCGGTTTGCGTGATAGCGTCATCTGCAACCGGGAGGAAAGAATGGCCGGCACCGCCCTCACACGCGCCGTGAAGCTGACAGGCACCAACGTACCCGAACCGAAGCGCCGCACGCTCGAAGCCGGACCGGTTACCGCCATGTTCGACAATGGGGCGCTTCGCTATATCCGCTTTCGCGGCGTCGAGGTGCTGCGGGGCATCTCCTATCTGGTGCGTGACCGCAACTGGGGCACCTATGCGACGGCGATCGAGAAGCTGAAGATCCGGCAGGCGAAGGACGGATTCACCATCAGCTACACCGCGACATGCCGCGACAAGGCGCAGGCCATCCGCTATGATGTGAAAATCACGGCGGACAGCAAGGGCACGCTCGTCTTCTCCGCCACTGCAACGCCGCTCACCGATTTTCTCACCAACCGCACCGGCTTTGTTGTGCTGCATCCGCTGGACGGCGTGGTGGGAAAACCCGTCAAGATCACACACACCGATGGCACGTCGCGCCGCGCCCGCTTTCCGAAATTCATCAGCCCCGGTCAGCCGGTGTTTGCCATCCGCGCGCTGACGCACGCAGTGATGCCGGGTGTTACCGCGACGGTATTGATGGAAGGCAACACATTCGAGATGGAGGACCACCGCAACTGGATGGATGCCTCCTACAAGACCTATGTCTGCTCCCTGCTGGACCCGTGGCCGTATACGCTGAAGAAGGGCCAGCCATTCACCCAGACGATCACCTTGCGCATCAGCGGAAAGCCCGCCACGAAGCGGTCGAGTTCATCAGGGGCGGCTGTCAGCGTCACTGTCGGCAAGGTGAAGGGCCGCATGCCGGAGATCGGCACCGCCGTGCCCATGCCGGAAGCAAGAGCCGCCGTTGAACAGGCCGGCCTCATCGCCGCGATGGAGCCCGCCTATCTCGTCGGCCAGATCGATCAGCGCAACAGGCATCAGGCCAAAGCGGCCGCGGCCTTTCGCAAGTTGCAGGCGCTGACGGAGACGCCCTCCATGCTGGAAATCGTGCTGGCCGCCGCAAAGCCTGCCGATGACGAGTTGAAAGCGATTGCCGCCGAACTCGCCCGGGCCGGTTACCGGCCGGACGCCATCGTGATCACCCAACAGCATGATCTCAAGTCCTTTCAGCCCAATTCACCCCGCCCCTCCGGGCCCTCCTATGAGGAGATGGCGAAGGCCACCCGCAAGGCCTTTCCGGGTGTGCCCATCGGCGGCGGCATGCTTTCCTACTTCACCGAGTTGAACCGCAAGCCGCCGCCCGGCGGCGTGTTCGACTTCATCACCCACAGCCTCTGCCCCATCGTGCATGCGGCCGACGACATTTCGGTCATGGAGACGCTGGAGGCCATTCCCTCCATCATCGCGTCCACCCGCGAGATGATCGGCAGGGCGCATTATCATCTCGGCCCCTCCGCCATTGCCTGCCGTGGCAACCCCTATGGCGCGGCGGTGACACCGAACCCGGGCAATGAGCGCCTGTGCCTTGCCGAAATGGACCCGCGCCAGCGCGGCCTGTTCGCGGCAGCCTGGAATGTCGGCCTCATCGCCGCATTGGCCGGGGGCGGTCTCGACAGCGTGACGCTGGGTTCGGTGACCGGGCCACAGGGCGTCATCTACCGGAAGATGGATCATCCGCAGCCAGGCTTCGATGATACGGCAGCGAAGGTCTATCCCGCCTATCATGTGCTGGCCGGCCTGTGCCCCGCATCCGGCCGCCAACGGCGCGACACCGTTGTGAGTGCTGCCTCCACCGTCGCCGCCCTTGCTTACCAGTCCGTCACGGGCACGGAGCTGTGGCTCGCGAACCTTACGGCCAGCCCCCAGCGGGTGAAGGTGACGGGCTTGCGCGGGCCTGGGGAGATCCACCACTTGTCAGAACGGACCTTCGCCACGCTGACGCGGGAGCCCGATTTCCTGCGCCGCCCCGGGGCGCACATCAAGACACTTTCCGGCGTGGAGCTTGGACCTTATGCTGTGGCACGCATCAGAACGGGCTGACCCCTGACCGCCGCGAAGGGCTGCATGGATATTCTGGATTACTTTGATTTCGAAGACGCCGGCCGCCACCTCGAAGACCTTGAAACGCCGGTCCCGGTCATCGACATCGGCATCGTTGCGCGCAACCTCCGCCGCTGGCAGCAGCGATGTGATGCGGCGGGCTTTGCCAACCGCCCGCATATCAAGACCCATAAGCTCGCTGCACTGGCAAAGGCGCAGATCGGCATGGGGGCGCGGGGCATCACGGTGCAGAAACTCGGCGAGGCCGAAGCAATGGCGGAGGCCGGCATCTCCGACATGCTCCTGACCTTCAATGTGGTGGGGCGCCCCAAGCTGGCGCGGCTGGCGGCACTGGCGGGACGGACGGACATCAAGCTGGTGGCGGACAATGCCGCCGTGCTGGACGGCCTCGCCCACGCGGCACAACAGGCCGGGCGCGACATAGCCGTGATGGTCGAATGCGATACGGGTGCTGCGCGCAACGGCGTGCAGAGCCCGGAGGCGGCGGTGGCACTCGCAATGGAGATCGACAGGCGGCAGGGCCTGACCTTCGGCGGGCTTATGACGCTCCCGAAGAACGGTGCGCGTGCCCGGATGGCCGAATTCCTTGGCGCGGCCCGCGACAAACTCGCGGCAGCAGGGCTTGATGTGCCGGAGGTTTCAACTGGCGGCTCGCCCGACATGTGGCAGGATGAGGGCCTCACCCATGTCAGCGAATACCGCGCCGGTACCTACATCTATCACGACCGCATGCAAATGGCCGCCGGTTCGGCCACGGCGGATGATTGCGCGTTTACCGTGCTGTCGACGGTGGTGAGCGTTCCGACCACGGACCGCGCCATGCTGGATGCCGGCTCCAAGGCGCTCACCAGCGACCTGATGGGGCTTGAAGGCTATGGCGAAGTGCGGGCGCTGTCGGGCGCCCTGGTCTTTGCCATGTCGGAAGAGCACGGCTTCCTCGATATCTCGAAAGTGAATGACAGGCCGAAAGTGGGCGACGTGGTCCGCATCACGCCCAATCACGTCTGCCCTGTCAGCAATCTCTTCGACAAGGTGGTGTTCGTGAAGGGGCACGAAGTGCTGGGAGCGGTAAAGGTGGATGCGCGCGGCACAGTGCAATGAGGCACCTCTCCCGATGAGGGACAGGCAGCACTGAAGGGGGACATGGCATGAGCATTGGCATCGGTATCATCGGCGCGGGGATCATGGGGGCGGATCACGCCCGCATCATGTCCAGCAGCGTGGCGGGCGCACATCTCGCCGCAATCTGTGACGCTGATGCAGCGCGCGCCAGTAGCGTTGCCGCCGAAACAGGCGCACTGAAAAGCGGCAGCGATCCCTATGCGCTGATCAATGACCCGGACATCGGGGCGGTGCTGATCGCGTCGCCCGATTCAACCCATGCCGATTACACCATCGCCTGCATCAAGGCCGGAAAGCATGTGCTGTGCGAAAAGCCGCTGGCCCCAACCGCAGCCGAAGGCCTTGAGGTTATCGAAGCGGAGCTGTCATCGGGAAAGCGCCATGTGCAGCTTGGCTACATGCGCCGCTTCGACCCTGGCTACACCGAAGTGCGAAATCTGCTGAATGGCGGGGCTTATGGTGAAGCGCTGGCGTTCCACTGCATCCACCGTAATGCTTCGGTCCCTCCGCACTTCGATTCAGCAACCGCAATCGTCAGCTCTTGCGGGCATGAAGTGGATGTCGCGCGCTTTGTGCTCTCGGCTGAACTCGCCTCGGTAAAGGTGTTCAAGGCCAAGCGTTCGCGCCATGCGAGCTTCGATGACCCGATGCTGGTTGTCTTCGAAACCGACAAGGGGCAACTCGTCGATGTCGAACTCTTCCTGAATGCACAATATGGCTATGACGTGAAGGGCGAGCTGATCTGCGAGACGGGGACGATTTCCTTTGGTCCTGACGTCAACACGGAAGTCCGCAGTAACGGCGTGGCCGCCACCCGCCTCGCTGCTGACTGGCGCCCGCGCTTCGCCGCCGCCTACCGCATCCAGAATCAGGCGTGGGTCAACAGCATTCGCAGCGGCGTTCCGGTGGGCTCCTCCGCGTGGGATGGCTATGTGGCCACGACGGTGACGGACGCCGGCGTGAGATCGCTCCAGACCGGTGAGACGGTGGCGATTGCCTATGAGAAGCGCCCCACGCTCTACGACTAAGGCAGGTTGTCGCGCAGGAAGATGTCGATCCGGATACGCTCCTGCGATTCGATCAGCGGCACGTTGTCGGCCTTGGCGATCAGCACGCGGATGGCGCTGCGCACCTCGTGGCCGGGGTCCTGGTTGATGACGGCATCAATCGTGCCGCGAATGAGTGCCTTGCGGTTGGTGTCGCTGAGGTCATGCGCCAGCAGCACCACGTCCTTGGCGCGGCCGTGGGCTTCGAGCGCGGAGACGATGCCGCGCGTGCCGCCGCCCACATTGTAGAGCCCGAGGAGATCGGGGTGCTCGGTCAGGAGTTGATCCGTCATCTCCTCCAGCTTGCGCCAGTCATCGCGCGATTCGCGCACCGGGAGCACCTTGAGATTGGGATATTCATGCGCCAGAATCTGCTCGAAGCCGAACTGACGCTCGATATGGTCGCGCAGTGCCAGCGAACCGGCGATCAGGCCGACCTTGCCGGTGAGCCCGCGCAGAAAGCGGCCCATCAGGCTGGCCGCCGTGCGCCCAGCCGAGGAATTGTCGATCCCCGCATAATGCTCGCGCTTCGACCCCGGCACATCAGAGACGAGCGTCACCACCGTGACACCCCGCGCCGCCAGCGCATTGATGGCCTCGCGCACCGCCGGATGATCAAGTGCCGCAACGGCCACGCCGTCATGCACGTCACCGATGGCATCAAGTGTGGAAGCCAGAAGTTCGCCGTCAAAAACATCAACGCGCTTCACGGTGATCGCCACGCGCTCGCCCGCCATGCGCTCCGCCATGGTGCGCACTTCCTCGTTGATGCGTTCCCAGAAATCGCCCGCGCGGTCGGGCAGGACGAAGCAGAAACGGTATTCGCGCGAGCGCGCCAGCCTGGCCGCGATGCGGTCTGGCTGGTAGTTGAGGTCGCGGATGGCGGTCTCGACCTTGTTCACAGTGACAGTCCGCACGCCAGGCCTGCGGTTCAGAACCCTGTCCACCGTTGCAACGCTCACGCCCGCCACGCGGGCGACATCCTGGATGGTCACTTTTGCCATGAGGGGATTGATAGAGAGATGTTGCAGTTTCTGCAATACGCCCCTCATTTCCCAGAGGAGAATGCCTCTTGAAAGCCGCCCTGCCCGGTTCTAGGGGTTGATCATGGCAAACCAGGCAAAACTTGCCGCCGACATTGGCGGCACCTTCACAGACATCGTGCTCGAGGACGGCGCGAAGCGCTGGAGCGGCAAGGTTCTCACCACCACCCATGCGCCGGAACTGGGCGTGATCGAGGGGATCAATGTGGTGCTTGAAGCCTCGGGACTGAAGCCGCAGGACATTGCGGTGTTCATCCACGGCACGACGCTTGCCACCAATGCGCTGATCGAGCGCAAGGGTGCGAGAACCGCCTTCATCACCACCGAAGGCTTCCGCGACATCGTCGAACAGGGGTACGAAAAGCGCTTCGACCACTACGACCTGATGATTGACCGCCCGGTGCCGCTGGTGCCGCGCACTCTGCGGCTTGAAGTCAGGGAACGCCTCTCGGCGGATGGCGACGTTCTGATCCCGCTCGATGAAATCGCCATCAAGCCGCTGGCGGCCCAGATCATCGCCGAAGGCGTGAAATCCGTCGCCATCGGCTTCCTTCATGCCTATGCGCATGACCAGCATGAGAAGCGCGTGCGGGACCTTCTCTCCCGCCTCCTGCCCGATGATGTGACAGTCTGCATCTCGAGTGAGGTTGCGCCCGAGATCCGTGAGTATGAGCGCTTCTCCACCACCATCGCCAATGCCTATGTGCGCCCGTTGATGGCGAGCTATCTCTACCGGCTGCGGGATCAGTTGAAGGACATGAAGCTGTCGGCGCCGCTGTTCCTCATGATGTCGGGCGGCGGCCTGACGACGCTCGAAACGGCGGCGCGCTTCCCGATCCGCCTCGTGGAGTCCGGTCCGGCCGGCGGTGCGATCCTTGCCAGCCAGATCGCCGCCGAATGCGACCTTCCCGATGTCCTCTCCTTCGACATGGGCGGCACCACGGCGAAGATCTGCCTGCTCACCGATGGCGAGCCGGAGCGTGCCCGCAAGTTCGAAATCGCCCGCGCCTACCGCGACATGAAAGGCTCCGGCACGCCGGTGCGCATTCCGGTGATCGAGATGGTGGAGATTGGTGCTGGCGGCGGTTCCATCGCGCGCGTCGACAGGCTGTCGCGCATCACGGTTGGGCCAGACAGCGCAGGCTCCACCCCTGGCCCTGTCTGCTATGGCCGGGGCGGCACCGAACCCGCCGTGACGGACGCCAACCTGACGCTCGGCAAGATCGACCCCACCTATTTCGCAGGCGGCAAGATTCCCCTCCATGAGGCTGCCGCCAGGGCGGCCCTGCAGAAGACCATCGGCGATAAACTTGGCCTCAAGGATTTCTGGCCCGCCGCGGGTGTTACCGAGATCGTGGAAGAGAACATGGCGAATGCGGCGCGCGTTCATGCCATCGAACGTGGCCATGACATTGCCGCCTGCACCATGATTGCCTTTGGCGGCGGCGCGCCGCTGCATGCCTGCCGCCTCGCGGAGAAGGTCGGTGTTTCCACCATCATCGTGCCGCGTGGTGCGGGCGTGGGCTCAGCGATCGGCTTCCTGCGTGCGCCCGTGGCCTATGAAATCACCAAGAGCGCCGTCGTGCCGCTCGATGACTTCAAGGCGGAGCGGGTCAATGCGCTGCTCTCCGCCATGACGGCGGATGCGCGCGCGGTGGTGGAGCCTGCCTTGGGCAAAACCAAGGCACAGGTCAGCATCATCGCGGACTGCCGCTACATCGGCCAGGGCCACGAAATCCGCGTGAGCGTGCCGGTGAAGAAACTGGTGAAGGCCGATGGCCTGAAGCTCAAGGCCGCCTTCGAGCAGCTTTACGAGCAGGTCTATGGCCTGCGCATTCCAAACCAGGCGGTGGAGGCCATCACCTGGTCCGTCACCGTCTCGTCTTCCGCCATCAAGCCGAAGCGCGCCGCAAAGGCCGCGAAGACGCCCGCCCCCAGGCCCCGTTCAAAGCGCGTGATCTATGATCCCGCGCTCTCGAAACAGGTTGCCGCGCCCGTCTACTGGCGCTTCGACATGAAGCCCGGCTCTTCCATCAAGGGCCCGGCCATCATCGCGGAAGATGAAACCTCAACCATCGTCGGCGCCAATTTCAAGGCGTCGGTCAATTCCCTCGGCTACATTGTTCTGGAGCGCACGCGATGAGCAAGGACGCACTCGCAGCCATCCGCACGCAGGTGATGTGGAACCGCCTGATCGCGGTCGTCGAGGAACAGGCGCAGTCGCTGCTGCGCACCGCCTTCGGCACCATCACGCGCGAGGCAGGCGACCTTTCCGCCGGTGTCTATGACACCGAGGGCAACATGATCGCCCAGGCAATGACCGGAACGCCCGGCCATGTGAATACCATGGCCACCGCTGTTGCCCATTTCTTCAAACATTATCCGCAGGCGACGATGAAGCCGGGTGATGTGTTCGTGACCAACGACCCGTGGCTTGGCACCGGGCACCTGTTTGACTACGTGATGATGACGCCGGTGTTCCTCGGCCGGAAGCTCGTCGCCTTCTTCGCATCGACCTGCCATGTGATCGACGTGGGCGGTGTGGGCATGTCGGCAAAGGCCAATTCCTCTTTCGAGGAAGGCACCCTCATTCCGCATCTGAAGATCCGCAAGGCGGGCAAGCTCAACGAGGAACTGCTGTCCATCATCCTTGCCAATTCGCGCAGCCCCGTGGAGGTGAAGGGCGATATCCTGTCGCTCATCAGCGCCAATGACACAGGTGCCCGCCGCCTCATCGACATGATGAAGGAGTTCAAGCTCACCTCGCTTGATGCCTTGGCAAAGCACATCCTCACGCAGTCCGAAAAGGGTGCGCGCGAGGCGATCAGGGCATTGCCGGAAGGCGAATGGTCCTATGAGATGCCGCTTGACGGTTATGAGCGCCAGTTGGTGCTGAAATCGAAGCTCACCATCCGCAAAGGCAAGATCACGGTCGATTTCTCCGGTTCCTCGCCCGCCTCGCTGTTCGGAATCAACTCACCGCGCACCTACACCCATGCCTATGCCGTGTTCGGATTGAAGGCGGTGATCGCCCCCCATGTGCCGAACAACATCGGCTCACTCTCGTGTTTTGATCTGGTGACGGAGCCGGGCACCATCGTTGATCCGATCCGCCCTTCGCCCGTCACGGCGCGCCATGTGATCGGGCAGATGCTGGCCGACAGCGTGTTCGGCTGCCTCGCCCAGGCCCTGCCCGGCACCGTGCAGGCGGAGAGTGCGGGACCAATCTGGATCCTGTCGCTTTATTCTGCCCACGGACGGGTTCCGCCGGAGCAAACGGCAAACGCGAAGTCATTTGCCGTCATCAACATGGGGCTTGGCGGCATTGGCGGCAGGCCCGGCAAGGATGGGCTGGCCACTACGGCCTTCCCGTCTGGCGTCGGCACCATTCCCGTGGAAGTAACCGAAACGCAGTGCCCGCTCTACTTCAAGCGCAAGCATTACCTTGTCGATTCAGGCGGCGCCGGCCAATGGCGCGGCGGTGTTTCGCAGGTGATCGAGATTGCCAACCGCGAGACGGCACCCTTTGCCATTTCCGCCGCCACCTTTGACCGCATCCAGAACCCGGCTCTGGGCCGCGAGGGTGGCCTTGCCGGGTGCAAGGGCGAAGCCGCGCGCGGTTCGGGCTCACAACTCCCTGACAAGGGCATTCACATCATCGACGCGGGCGATAGCCTGGTGCTGAAACTGCCCGGCGGCGGCGGCTTCGGCCAGCCGGACCGGCGCAATCGCGCGGCGCTGGAAGATGACATCGCCGCAGCCCTGGTGAGCGTTGAGGCTGCCCGCCGCGACTATGGCTACGACGGGTGAGGGACAAAGCGGGCCGTTTCAGCGCATGAGGGCCCTCGTCATGCCGATCACGCTTCCTCACGGCGTCTACGGCTGAGGGCGGCAGCACGCCGCCCCCGTCCGGTTTGCGGATCCGGGTTCAGAGCTTCTTCAGTCCCGCCTCGATCTGGCTGCGGCGGCCTTCGAGGAAGGGCGGCAGCGAGAGGGTTTCGCCAAGCTTGTCCATCGGCTCGTCGGTGGCGAAGCCCGGCGCATCGGTGGCAAGTTCAAAGAGCACGCCGTTCGGTTCACGGAAATAGAGGCTTTTGAACCAGAAGCGGTCCACCGGACCTGAGTTGGGCATGCGCATGGAGCGCAGGCGCTCGGCCCAGGCACCATACTCCGCATACGGAATATTGAAGGCCACGTGATGAACGCCGCCCGCCCCCTGCTGGGCTGGCGGCAGGGTGGGGTCAACGGTAACATGCAACTCGCCGACCGCCCCATCGGCGCTCATCTTGTAGACATGCGTGCCGGAGAAGGCGCCCGTGGGAACCATGTTCATGAGCTTGGTCAGCACCACGTCGGTGGTGCGGAGATCGGGAACACTCATAGTGATCGGGCCGAGGCCCCTGATCTGGTGTTCGGGCGGCACGGGGCTCTTGTCCCAGGCATGGGCCTCACCCGCCTTGTCCGCCACGAGGGAAAGCCGCTGGCCTTCGTGATCCTCGAAGGGCAGGGTCAGCCAGCCGCCCTGCTCCGAGATCGGGTCCTGCTTCACGCCGCGCATGGTGAAGCGGTGCTGCCACCATGTGAGAGTGTCTTCATTGGCAACCCGAAAGCCGGTGCGGGTAACGGAATGCGTGCCGCGCCGCTCTGGCCCCACCGGCCAGTCGAAAAAGGTGATGTCGGTGCCGGGCGAACCGATGCCATCGGCATAGAACAGGTGATAGGCGGAGGTGTCGTCCTGGTTCACCGTCTTCTTGACGAGGCGGAGGCCCAGCGTCTCCGTGTAGAATTTGTGGTTTCCCGGAGCATCGGCGGTGACGGCGGTGAGATGGTGGAAGCCCTTGAGGTTCATGGCAAACGGTCCCTGCATGTCTGAACGCCGGATATCGGCCTTCGGCACGGGGATTTCAATAGTAATCGAAACGGTTACGCTTCCTTCCCCACAGAATGCCGTTGTTCCGGCGAAGGCCGGAAACCAGCGTGGAGTGCCAAAGCGGACCCCCGGATTTCGCCGGGGCAACGGCATGCTGGATGAGTGCCCTAGCCGCCCTGAATGCGCGGCAGAAGATAGATCTCCGCCCCCTCCGGCAGTTCGGCCTGCCAGTTGTCGCGGTAGATCTTGCCATTGATCGAGACGGCGATGCCGCGCGCGATGTGCGGCGCCATGCCGGGATAGGCCTCTTCCAGCTTGCGGAAGAGTTCGCGGATGGTCCTTGCCTCCACCATAACGGAAGACGCCCCGCCCGCTGCCGGACGGAGCGCCCCCCAAAGGTGTATCTCGGCCAAATCAGGCCTTCTTTGCCGCCTCGAGCGCCTTGAGGACGCGCGGCGGCGACATCGGCACATGCGTCATGCGCACCCCGAAGGCGTTCGACATGGCGTTCGCAATGGCCGCGAGCGGCGGAACGATCGAGGTTTCGCCCACGCCGCGCACGCCATAGGGGTGGTTGGGGTTGGGGATCTCGAGGATCTGCGTGTCGATCATGGGGAGATCGGAGCACACCGGAATGCGGTAGTCGAGGAAACCCGGATTCTGCAGCCGCCCGTCCTTGCCGTAGATGTACTCTTCGTTGAGCGCCCAGCCGATGCCCTGCGCAGCACCGCCCTGATACTGGCCTTCCACATAGGTCGGGTGCACGGCCTTGCCGGCATCCTGGATGACCGTGTAGCGCACCACGCGCGAGCGGCCGGTTTCGGGATCGACCTCCACGTCGCAGATATGGGTGGCGAAGGACACGCCAGCACCATCCGCCACGATTTCGGAGTGGCCGGCAATCGGGCCGCCGGTGTTGCCAGCGGCCGCCGCGATCTCCTTGAGGGAGAGCGGCGCCAGATTGCCGTACTTGCTGCCCTTGGCCTTGGCGTGGCCATCTTCCCAGATGACGTCTTCAACCGGGATCTCCCACATCTTGGCGGCGCGCTCCTTCAGCACGGACACCGCGTTGCGGGCGGCAAAGATGCCGGCCATCGAGGAGGAGAAGGTACCGCGGCTGCCATCGGTCATGTCATTGTGGCCGAGGGTGCCGGTGTCGGCCACAAGGCACTTCACCTGCTCATAGGGAACGCCCAGCTCTTCCGCCACGCAGAGTGCGAGGGAGGCGCGCGAGCCGCCCACATCCACCGTGCCAACGGTGAGGGTCACCGAGCCATCGGGGCTGACGTTGATATCTGTGCAGGTCTGGCCGCCGAAGTTGAACCAGAAGCCGCAGGCCATGCCGCGCCCCTGGTTCTTGCCCAGCGGAGCCTTCATGTGCGGATGCTTCTTCGCCGCCTCAAGCGTGGCGCCGATGCCGATCGGGCCATAGACAGGGCCGTAGGACGACTTGGTGCCCTGCTTGGCCGCGTTCCTGATGCGGAACTCCACCGCATCCATGCCGATCTTGTGGGCAAGTTCATCGACGACGCTCTCGACCGCGAAGGCCGCCATGGGGGCGGAGGGTGCGCGGTAAGCCGCCGTCTTCGGGCGGTTCACGAACACTTCATAGCCGACCGTGCGGACATTCTTCAGATCATAGCAGGCAAAGGCCGTCATGGCACCGAGTTCAGCCCACATGCCGTAATACGGGCCATTGGTGAAGCGCAGCGTCGCATCTGCCGCAACGATCGTGCCGTCCTTCTTCACGCCCATCTTCACATCGATGGAGGTGGCAGAAGTGGGGCCGGACGCGCGGAACACTTCCTCGCGGCTCATCACCACCTTCACCGGGCGGTTGGCCTTGCGCGACAGGGCAAGCGCCACGGGCTCGGCCCATACATGCGTCTTGCCGCCGAAGCCGCCGCCGATTTCGGAGGAGGTAACGCGCAGCTTCGACACATCCATGCCCAGCAGCATGGCGCAATGATTGCGATACACGAAGTGGCCCTGGGTACAGACCCACAATTCGCCCGTGCCATCCGGCGAGACGCTCGCCACGCAGGCGTGAGGTTCGATATAGCCCTGGTGCGTCTGCTCGGTCCGGAATGTGCGCTCGACAATGATGTCAGCCTGCTTGAAGCCCGCATCCACGTCGCCATGGCCAAATTCGGTGCGCTTGGCGATGTTGGAGGGCTTCTTCGGCTTGGGCTCCACACCTTCGGTGAACATCTTGGGGTTCACCAGCGGCGCGGAAGGCTTCACAGCCTCATCCACGTCGGTGACATGGGGGAGAACCTCATAGTCCACCTTGATGAGCTTCAGCGCCTGCCGGGCGGTCGCCATGTCAATGGCGGCCACAGCGGCCACCGCGTGGCCATCATATTTCGCCGTGCCGCGCGCCAGGCAGTTTTCCAGGATGTCATACATCGACTGGTCGCCGCCGGTATGATCGGGAAGATCGGTCGCCGTGATCACGGCCTTCACGCCCGCCAGCTTTTCAGCCTTGGACGTGTCGATCTTCTTGATCTTCGCGTGGGCATGGGGCGAACGCAACACAAGGCCGACGAGCTGGCCCGGCAGGTTGAAGTCCGCGCCATAGCGGGCGCGGCCTGTCACCTTGTCGAGGCCATCAGGGCGCAGAGGGCGGGTGCCGACGCGCTTGAAGTCCGTCTTGGCAAGAACCGGGTCATGAACGACCGTGGGGCTCACATGCTTGGGCGCATCCTCGAAGGGATGGGCCAGAGTGCTTTCCGAAGGTGCCATTATCTTAACCCCTCATTACTTTTGCGGCGTCCTGAACGGCGCGCACGATCTTGTCATAGCCGGTGCAGCGGCAGAGATTGCCGGCAAGCCCGAAACGGATTTCCTCTTCGGTGGGATCCGGGTTCCTTTCGAGAAGCGCCTTGGCGGCGATCAGGAAGCCCGGCGTGCACACGCCGCACTGCAGCGCGGCGTGTTCGAGGAACTTCGTCTGGAGCGGGTGAAGCTCCGCGCCGTTGGCCATGCCTTCGACGGTTTCGATCTCATGGCCTTCCGCCTCGACGCCGAGCATGAGGCAGGCGCACACGAGGCGGCCATCGACCTGCACAGAGCAGGCGCCGCAGTCACCCGTGCCACACCCTTCCTTGGCGCCGGTCAGCCCCAGGCGGTTACGCAACACGTCGAGCAGCGACTCATTGGCTTCGCAGGCGAAATCGACCGTATCGCCATTGATGGTGGTGGAAACGAGAACGGCCATTATTTCTTTCCTCCTGCGCGGGCGTAGGCAATCGCCGCAGCGCGCTTCGCCAGCACGGCGGCAACCTTCGTGCGGAACTCGACGGTGCCGCGCTTGTCATCAATCGGGCGGCAGGCAGCCGAAGCGGCAGCACCCAGCTTTTCCAGCGCCGCGTCATCAAGCTTGGTGCCGATGATTGCCTTAGCGGCAGCGGCGACGAGTTGAACGGTGGGGGCGACAGCGCCGAGCGCCACACGGGCGGCGGTGATGACGCCCTTGGCATCCAGGGTCAGGTTGACGCCGGCGCTCACCACCGCAATGTCCATCTCGGAGCGCGGGATGAAGCGGAGATAGGCATCGCCCGAGCGGGGCTTCTTCGCCGGCAGCACGATCGATTCGATCAGCTCGCCCTTCTTCAGCGCATTCTTGCCGGGGCCGACGGGAATCTGCTCCACCGCCACAGTGCGCTTGCCCTTGGGGCCCTGAACGACGGCCTTGGCGCCGGCCGCGACGAGGGCTGGCACGCTGTCAGCCGCGGGCGAGGCGTTGCAGAGATTGCCCGAGATGGTGCAGCGGCCCTGTACCTGCTTGGAGCCGATCAGGCTCGCGGCCTCGACCACGCCCGGCCAGGCCTTCACAAGCGCCTTGTTCTCGGTCAGCTCAGCGCAGGACACGGCGGCGCCGATGGTGAAGCCCGAAGCGGTCTTCTTCACCTCGCGCATCGGCTTGATGCGCTTGATGTCAACGACGAGATCCGGCTCGATGAAACCGCCCCGCATGCGCACGAGCAGGTCAGACCCTCCCGCGAGCACATAGGCGCTCCCCTTGGCCTTGGCGAGCAGGGCAACCGCTGCCTTGGTTGATTCTGGTGCTTCATATTGCATGTCACGTCACCTGTTTCGACTTTCCCGGCCATTCTGGAGCACGGAGGGGTTTAAGGTCAACCACCGCCGCGAGCCTTCCCGCATGAGAATGCTGCAGGCCGCGGCACGGCGGACGGAGGACCAAGGCATTGCTGCGGCACCCAGCCGCGGCTGCCCTTGCGCAGGGCGCACCGCGGCGATTATGTGGCTTTCGAAGGAGCCCGCCCCATGCACCGCACTGACTGTGAAGCCCTCGACCAGGCCGACCCGCTGAGGCACAAGCGCGCAGCCTTCGCGATTCCCGCGGGTCTGATCTACCTCGACGGCAATTCGCTCGGCGTCTTGCCGAAGGCGGTCCCGGCCCGCCTGAAGGATGTGGCGGAGCGGCAGTGGGGTGAAACGCTCATCAAATCCTGGAACGAGCATGGCTGGTTCGACCTGACCCGCAAGGTGGGCGACCGGATCGCGCGGCTGATCGGCGCAGCCCCCGCCAGCGTGATCGCCGGGGATACGATCTCGGTCAACCTGTTCAAGCTCATCGGGGCCGCGGCCAAGCTCAACCCCGCCCGCCGGGTGATTCTCTCCGACACCGGCAACTTCCCCTCCGACCTCTACGTGGCGCAGGGGTTCCGCAATCTGATGGATGACGGCTACGAACTGAAGGCCGTGGCGCCCGAGGCGGTGATGGACGCCATCGACGAGACCGTGGCCTTCACCATGATCACCGAAGTCGACTACCGCACGGCGCGCCTGCACGACATGAAGGCCGTCACGGCAAAGGCCCACAAGAAAGGCGCGCTGACCATCTGGGACCTGGCGCATTCGGCGGGTGCCATTCCGGTGGATCTTGCCGGGGCGCATGCCGACTTCGCGCTGGGCTGCACCTACAAATACCTGAACGGCGGGCCGGGCGCACCGGCCTTCCTCTATGTGCGCCCGGGCCTGCAGGATGAGGTGCAGCCGCCGCTCGCGGGCTGGTGGGGACATGCCTCGCCCTTCACCTTCGACCTCGACTACAGGCCCGCCCCCGGCATCATTCGCAACCAGTGCGGCACGCAGCCTATTCTTTCGCTCGCCGCCCTCGATGCGGCACTCGATGTCTGGGATGACGTTGACATGCAGGTGGTGCGCTGGAAGTCCCTTGCGCTGTGCTCACTGTTCGTTGATCTGGTGACGGTGCGCCTTGGCGCCCATGGCGTGAGCGTCGCGGGGCCTAAGGACATGGACGCGCGCGGCTCGCATGTCTCGCTCCACCACGAACAGGGCTACGCGGTGATGCAGGCTTTGATCGCGGCCAATGTGGTGGGCGATTTCCGCGCGCCCGACATGATGCGCTTCGGCTTCACGCCGCTCTACACCAGTTTCACGGATGTGTGGGATGCGGTCGATATCCTCGCAAGCATCCTCGAGAACCGTCAGTGGGACAAGCCGCAGTTCAGGGCAAGGAAGGCCGTGACATGATCATCGACATCTCGCAGGCGCTGGCCCCCGGCATGGCGGTGTTTTCGGGCGATGCCGCCTATGCGGAGGGCTGGACCTTCCGCATCGGCCCCGACTGCCCGGTGAATGTCGCCCATGTTGCCTTCTCGGTTCATTGCGGCACCCATGCCGATGCGCCGCTCCACTATGACGCCGCCGGACCGGCGGTGGCTTCGCTCGATCTCACTCCCTATCTCGGCCCGTGCCGGGTGATCGATGCACGCGCCCAAGGCCCGCACTGCGAACCGCAACATGTTGCGGGCGCACTCGATGGCGCGCCGCCGCGGATCCTGCTGCGCCTGATGGACAGGACCGACCCTGGTGTCTGGCCCGCAGGCTTCCGGGCCCTGTCGCGGTCAACTGTGGAACTGCTGGCGGCGAAGGGCGTCAAGCTCGTCGGTATCGACACGCCCTCGGTCGATCCTGAGACGTCAAAGACGCTCGAAGCCCATCACGCCTGCCACACGGCCAACATGCGCATCCTCGAAAATCTCGCGCTCGCGCATGTGGAGCCGGGAGACTATGAACTGATCGCGCTTCCGCTGAAGTTCACCAACCTTGATGCTTCTCCCGTGCGGGCGGTGCTGCGGCGCGGCTAGAGCGGCATGCGTTCAGGTGAACATCAGGGCACGTCCTCTGATGTTCCACCGCCCCTGCGCGCTCGGGCCGTCAGGTACCGATTGCCGTCCACGCGGCCTGCGGCTCGTCATAGGCGTGGAGTTCGCCCATCGAGATATCGAACCAGACGCCATGCAGCGAGATCTGCCTCGCGTTCTCCTTCATGCGGATCCATGGGAAGGTGCGGAGATTGGCGAGCGAATGCTCGATCGATGCCCGCTCGATGTGGCGCTGGTGTACCGCGTCATCGCAATCATGCTCACGCGGCACGATGCGGGCCACATCCTTGATGGCGCGCATCCAGCTACCAATGAAGTCAGTGTGCGTCAGGGGCAAACCATCCTGCACGGCGGCGCGGATTCCACCGCAGCGGCCATGGCCCATCACCACGATGTGCTTGACCTGCAGGGACATCACCGCGAATTCGAGCGCGGCCGAGGTGGCATGGTGGCCGCCATCGGGCGTGTAGGGCGGCACAAGGTTGGCGACGTTGCGGACAACGAAGATTTCACCTGGCCCCGCATCGAAGACGGTCTCCGGCGCTGCGCGCGAGTCGCAGCAGGCAATGACCATGATCTTGGGCTTTTGTGAACCTTCGCCAAGCTTCCTGTAACGCTCTGCCTCCGTGGCGTAACGGCCTGAACGGAAATGAGCATAACCGTCAAGCAGGATCGGCGGGAGTGGCATGGGGCGTCTTCCTGTATCAGTCAATGACGCGCACTGCGCCTCTGGATGCGGAGGTGGTCAGCGAGGCATAGGCCTTGAGCGCGGTGGTGACTTTTCGCTTTCGCTGCTCAACCGGCTTCCACGCCTTGTCGCCTTTGGCCTCCATTGCGGCGCGGCGACGTGCGAGTTCCGCATCAGGCACCGCCAAGCGGATCGAGCGGTTCGGAATGTCGATCTCGATCGTATCGCCCTCCTCCACCAGCGCGATGAGGCCGCCTTCGGCGGCTTCCGGCGAGACATGGCCGATCGAAAGCCCTGAGGTACCACCCGAGAAGCGGCCATCCGTAATCAAGGCGCAGGCCTTGCCCAGCCCCTTCGACTTCAGGTAGCTCGTCGGGTACAGCATTTCCTGCATGCCCGGGCCGCCACGCGGGCCTTCATAGCGGATGACGACAACATCGCCCGCCTCGACGCCGCGGTTCAGGATGCCATGGACCGCCGAATCCTGGCTCTCGAACACCTTGGCCTTGCCGGTGAACTTGAGGATCGATTCATCCACACCGGCTGTCTTCACGATGCAGCCTTCTTCCGCCATGTTGCCATAGAGAACGGCAAGGCCGCCATCCTTCGAGAAAGGATGGTTCACGTCGCGGATCACACCCGTTGTGCGGTCGAGATCCAACTCGTCCCAGCGGCTCGACTGGCTGAAGGCCACCTGCGTGGGCACACCACCCGGCGCTGCGCGGAAGAACTCGCGCACGGAATCCGATGTGGTTCGGCCAATGTCCCACTGGTCCAGCGCCTCACCCAAGGTGCGGGCATGAACGGTCGGGAGGTCGCGGTTGATGAGGCCGCCATGGTCCAGCTCACCAAGGATCGCCATGATGCCACCGGCGCGGTGTACGTCTTCCATGTGCACGTCCGACTTGGCGGGCGCCACCTTGGAGAGCACAGGAACGCGGCGCGACAAGCGGTCAATGTCCCTCATGGTGAAGTCGATGCCCGCTTCGTGCGCGGCGGCAAGGATATGCAGCACCGTGTTGGTGGATCCGCCCATGGCGATGTCCAGTGTCATGGCGTTTTCGAAAGCGCCAAAACTCGCGACGTTTCGCGGCAGCACGGAGTCATCATCCTGCTCGTAATATCGCTGGCAGAGTTTAACCACGAGGTGGCCCGCTTCGATGAACAGGCGCTTGCGATCCGAGTGAGTTGCAAGGGTGGAACCATTGCCGGGAAGCGACAGGCCCAAGGCCTCGGTCAGGCAGTTCATCGAATTCGCGGTGAACATGCCAGAACAGGAGCCGCAGGTCGGGCAGGCCGCCTTCTCGATGGCCTTCACGTCCTCATCCGAAACATTGTCATCGGCCGCGGCAACCATGGCGTCCACGAGGTCCAGCGCTTTGGTGACGCCCGAGAGCACCACCTTGCCCGCCTCCATCGGCCCGCCCGAGACGAAGACGGCCGGAATGTTGAGGCGTAGCGCCGCCATGAGCATGCCGGGGGTGATCTTGTCGCAGTTCGAGATGCACACCATTGCGTCAGCGCAATGGGCGTTGACCATGTACTCGACAGAGTCCGCGATGATCTCGCGCGAGGGCAGCGAGTAGAGCATGCCGTCATGGCCCATGGCGATGCCGTCATCGACCGCGATGGTGTTGAACTCCTTGGCGACACCGCCCGCCTTTTCGACTTCGCGGGCAACGAGCTGGCCCAGGTCCTTCAGGTGCACATGGCCCGGCACGAACTGCGTGAAGGAATTGACGATGGCAACGATGGGCTTGCCGAAATCCGCATCGGTCATGCCGGTGGCGCGCCACAGGCCGCGGGCACCGGCCATGTTGCGGCCATGCGTGGTGGTACGGGAGCGGAGCTGGGGCATGTTGACCTCGCGGATTGCCGGAATTTCGCCTCGATTGCCCCATGCGCCGGGGGGAATCAAGCCCGCCTTTCACAGCCCCTCTTTGGGCCAATTGCATGGGTGCGGCCGCGGCGGCTAAGACCCCTTCCCGAATTGGAAAAGGATAGTGACGCCATGAGCTTCAAGACCGTCGAACAAGCCCCGGCCCGGTTGAACCGCAGCGAGTTGGCCGTGCCCGGAAGCCAGCCCAAGCTGTTCGAGAAGGCGGCAAGATCGGCCGCCGACGTGATCTTCCTCGACCTCGAAGACGCGGTGGCGCCCGACGACAAGGAACAGGCCCGCAGGAACATCATCGAGGCCGTGGGCGACATCGACTGGGGTAACAAGCAGCTCTCGGTCCGTATCAACGGGCTCGACACCCATTACATGTACCGCGACGTGGTGGACGTGCTGGAAAACTGCTCCGACCGGCTGGACCTGATCATGATCCCCAAGGTCGGCACCGCGGCCGATGTCTATGCGGTCGACATGATGGTGACGCAGGTTGAGGCCGCCAAGAACCGCAAGAAGCGGGTGGGCTTCGAACTTATCATCGAAACCGCGCTCGGCATGCAGAACATCCATGAGATCGCCGCCGCCTCGCGGCGCAATGAATCGCTGCATTTCGGCGTCGCCGACTATGCGGCGTCGACCAAGGCGCGCACCACCTCGATCGGCGGCCCGCACCCCGATTACGTGGTGCTGACGGACCCGCTGGCTGACGGCGCCCGCGCCACCCACTGGGGCGACATGTGGCATTACGCGATTTCGCGCATGGTTGTGGCGGCCCGCGCCAATGGCTTGCGCCCCGTCGATGGCCCCTTCGGCAACTTCTCCGATGCCGAAGGCTTCCGCGCCCAGGCGCAGCGCGCCGCGGTGCTGGGTTGCGAAGGCAAATGGGCCATCCACCCGTCCCAGATCGCGCTGGCAAACGATGTGTTCAGCCCCTCTGAAGCAGACGTGGCCCGCGCCCGCCGCATCATCGCAGCGATGAAAGAGGCGGAAGCCCAAGGCAAGGGTGCCGTCTCGCTCGACGGCCGCCTGATCGACTATGCCTCCATCCGCCAGGCCGAAGTGCTGGTGAAGAAGGCGGAGATGATCGCGGGGGCATGAGGCATTCGCCCAACTCTTCATCGCCGGACTCGATCCGGCGATCCTTTTGGGGCCTGCAACACAGGATGCGCGGGCTCGCAGCCCGCGCATGACGCCTAATGGAATTCCGTTTGGCTTCCTTGTCCGTCATGGCTATTTTCGGGTAGGCTCCGCAGTGTGACTGACGCAATGGCAAAACACCACTCCCGCCCCGTTGAATGGCCGACCGTGGCCCTGATCGGCCTCGTCTATCTGGTGATTGGCACCCTCGTGTGGTTCCATGCCAGCCTGCCCTGGTGGGTGATCCTGCCCGTGGGTGCCTATTGCGCGGCGCTTCACACCTCGCTCCAGCATGAGGTGCTGCATGGACACCCGACGGGAAACCGCCTGCTCAACGAGGCGATGGTGTTCGTCACGCCCACATTGTGGCTGCCCTATCTCCGCTACAAGCAGACCCATCTTACACACCACAATGACGCGAACCTGACGGACCCCAGCCTCGACCCTGAATCCTATTACATGCTGCCACAGCACTGGGCGGAGGTGCAGGGAATCCGCCGTACCCTTTACCAGTTCAACAACACCCTGTTCGGCCGCATGCTGATCGGCCCCGCCGTCAGCATCATCCGCTTCTGGTCGGCCGAGTTCCGCGACATCGCTCATGGCGACCGCAAGAAGCTGAGCGCCTGGGCATGGTTCGTGCCTGCCGCCCTGCTCACCATCTGGCTTGTCACCGGTGTGGGCGGCATGCCGTTCTGGCAATATTACCTGCTGATCGCGTACCCCGGAATCTCTCTGGCGCTGGTGCGCTCCTTCTGTGAGCATCAGGCGGCGGAGAACGTCGACCACCGCACCATCATCGTCGAGGCTTCGCCGTTCTGGTCGCTGCTGTTCCTCAACAACAACCTGCATGTGGCCCACCATGACCGGCCCGCGCTGGCGTGGTACAAGCTGCCCGCCTTCTACCGGGCCGAACGCGAGCAGCTGATCGCCAAGAACAACGGCTATCTGATGAAGGGATATGGCGAGATTTTCGGCCGGTTCTTCTTCAGGGCCAAGGAACCGATCCCCTATCCGAACATGGACTGGCTGCGGAGGCGTTAGCCTGTCGCCCATTGGGCTGGCCTGCCCCCATCGCGTGGTCTAGAAGAGGGTCAGTAGTGCTGACACACTACGCAAGAGGCTGAACACATGACCAATCGTATTGAAATTGCCGGCCTGCACGTTGCAGGCGAACTCTTTACCTTCGTATCGGACGAAGCCCTGCAAGGCTCCGGCATATCCGAACTTGATTTCTGGCACCGCTTCGCGGCCATCATCAATGATCTCACGCCGAAGAACCGCGCCTTGCTGGCCAAGCGCGATGATTTTCAGGCGAAGCTCGATGACTGGTACCGTGCCCATGGCGCCCCCACCGACATGGCGGCCTACAAGGCCTTCCTGGCCGAGATCGGCTATCTCATTCCCGACGGCCCGGACTTTGCCGTCTCCACCGCGAATGTCGATGCCGAGATCGCCCAGGTGGCGGGCCCGCAGCTTGTGGTTCCGGTGATGAACGCCCGCTATGCGCTGAACGCCGCCAATGCGCGCTGGGGCTCTCTCTATGATGCCCTCTATGGCACCGATGCCATTCCAGAGATTGACGGCGCGGAAAAGGGCAAGGATTACAATCCCGTCCGCGGCGCGCGGGTCATCGCCTGGGCACGGCAATTCCTCGATGGCGTTGCGCCGCTCAACAAGGCATCCTGGGCGGATGTGTCGCGCGTCTTCGTCGATGGCGGCACCATGATGACCGATCACGGCCCTCTGCGGCAGCCGGAGCAGTTCAAGGGCTACAAGGGCACGAAGGATGATCCCTCCGCCTTGCTGCTTGCGAAGAACGGCCTCCACATCGAAATCGCCTTCGACCGCAACCACCTGATCGGCAAGACAGACCGGGCGGGCATCTCCGACATCGTGCTTGAATCTGCCTTGACGGCGATCATGGACTGCGAGGATTCGGTCGCGGCGGTGGATGCCGCCGACAAGGTGACGGTCTATCGCAACTGGCTTGGCCTGATGAAGGGCGACCTCAGCGAGGAGATCGAAAAGAACGGCAAGCGTTTCATCCGCCGCCTCAACCCGGACCGGGTTTATGAGGCGGCGACTGGCGGAAGCCTGACGCTGCACGGCCGCGCGCTCATGCTGGTGCGTAACGTGGGCCATCTGATGACCAATCCGGCGATCCTCGACAGGGGGGGAAACGAAGTGCCGGAAGGCATCATGGATGCAATGATGACCGGGCTGATCGCCATTCACGACATCGGCCCCAACGGGCGCCGCGCCAATTCGCGCACGGGCTCCGTCTATATCGTGAAGCCCAAGATGCACGGGCCGGAGGAAGTGGCCTTCGCGGTTGAACTGTTCGCGCGTGTCGAGAACGCTCTGGGCCTTCCCCACAACACGCTCAAGATCGGCATCATGGACGAAGAGCGGCGCACCACCATCAACCTCAAGGAATGCATCCGCCAGGCAAAGGACCGGATCGTCTTCATCAACACCGGCTTCCTCGACCGCACCGGCGACGAGATCCACACCTCGATGGAAGCAGGCCCGATGATCCGCAAGGGCGACATGAAGCAGGCGGCATGGATCAAGGCCTATGAGGACTGGAACGTGGACATCGGGCTTGCCTGCGGGCTTCCCGGCCATGCCCAGATCGGCAAGGGCATGTGGGCGATACCCGACCACATGGCCATCATGCTGTCGATGAAGCTCGCTCACCCGATGGCGGGCGCCAACACCGCCTGGGTGCCGTCCCCCACCGCGGCAACGCTGCATGCCACGCATTATCACAAGGTGAATGTGGCGGCCGTGCAGGAGAAGCTGAAATCACGTCCGCGCGCCAAACTCGATGACATCCTCTCTGTGCCAGTCGCGGTGCGCCCCAACTGGACGCCTGAGGACATCCAGAAGGAACTCGACAACAATGCGCAGGGCATCCTTGGTTATGTTGTTCGCTGGATCGACCAGGGAATCGGCTGTTCCAAGGTGCCGGACATCGACAATGTCGGCCTGATGGAAGACCGCGCCACGCTGCGCATCTCCTCCCAGCACATCGCCAACTGGCTGCGCCATGGCATCGTGACGGAGGCCCAGGTGATGGAAACCATGACGCGCATGGCCGCCGTGGTGGACAGGCAGAACGCAGGCGATCCGGCCTATCGGCCGATGGCAGGGGATTTCGAGAACTCCATCGCCTTCCAAGCCGCCTGCGACCTCGTGTTCAAGGGCCGCGCGCAGCCCAACGGCTACACCGAGCCGCTCCTCCACATGCACCGGCTGGCGGTGAAGGCCAGGGCGTGAAGAAACTCACGCCATCGCCTTGTTGATCTCTTCCGTCATCTTCTTGGCGTCGCCGAACAGCATCATGGTGTTGTCGCGCCAGAACAGCGGGTTGTCGACGCCGGCATAGCCTGACGACATACCGCGCTTGATGAACATGACCGTCTTGGCCTTCCACACCTCAAGCACCGGCATGC
>CAYMQH010000012.1:17235-48275 GCA_964392525.1 uncultured Aestuariivirga sp. | reverse complement strand
AGAAAACATCCTTCATTCATGATAACACATTCCAAAACCGCCATTGGTCCAAAACCAGTGGCGGTTTTGCGTTTGACCAAGGGCTTTCAAAAAATTTGACCATTTGAACAAATTCTGCCATCCTCCATCCAAGAACAACACGACAGTCTCTGGAGGGAGCGACCATGGCGGAAAAGACGCCCGACATCAGGGCTCGGCGCCTGCCTGTTTCGGACTATGCAGTCAACTTTGGCGACATTCATCCGCCGCTTGATGACCATGAGGCACTGGTCGAATCCGACCGCTGCTATTTCTGCCATGATGCGCCCTGCATGCAGGCCTGCCCCACCTCCATCGACATACCGATGTTCATCCGCCAGATTCAGGCCGGGCATCCCAAATCCGCGGCAAAAACCATCTTCGACCAGAACATCTTTGGCGGCATGTGTGCCCGCGTCTGCCCCACGGAAACCCTGTGCGAGGAAGTCTGCGTCCGCGAGGAAGCGGAAGGAAAGCCGGTCAAGATCGGCCTGCTGCAGCGTTACGCGACAGACCGCTGGATGGCTGACGGCACGCAGCCCTATCAACGCAAACCTCCCACCGGCAAGACCGTGGCCGTGGTCGGCGCCGGCCCTGCGGGCCTTGCCTGCGCCCATCGTCTTGCCATGCATGGCCATGAGGTGACGGTGTTCGAGGCGCGCGCGAAGTCCGGCGGCCTCAATGAATATGGCATCGCCAGCTACAAGAGCACCAATGACTTCGCGCAGAAGGAAGTGGATTTCATCCTCGGCATTGGCGGCATTACCGTCCATCACGGCAGGAAGCTTGGGGACGGGCTGACGCTTGCCGACCTGCAGAAGGATCACGACGCAGTCTTCCTCGGTGTCGGGTTACAGGGCGTGAATGCGCTCGGTGCAGCGGGCGAAGACGCGTCCGGCATCGAAGACGCGGTCGACTACATCGCCGAGCTTCGTCAGGCCAAGGATGTCGCAACGCTTCCCGTTGGCCGCTCTGTGGTGGTGATCGGCGGCGGCATGACGGCGATCGATGTCGCCGCCCAGTCAAAGCTGCTGGGCGCGGAAGACGTGACGATCCTCTACCGGCGCGGCGCTGACCAAATGAAGGCCAGCGCCTATGAGCAGCATCTTGCCCAGACAAAGGGCGTCAAGATCAAGCACTGGGTGATGCCGAAGCAGGTGATCGTGGAAAACGGCAAGGCCGTGGGCCTTCTCTGCGAATACACGCAAGAGTCCAATGGCAAGCTGTCGGGCACGGGTGAGACATTTACCATCCCGGCCGACATGATCTTCAAGGCCATCGGCCAAACCTATGTCGATGTACTGGGTGGCCAACTTGCCCTGGAGGCGGGGCGCATCAAGGTCGACGCGGAGCGCCGCACCAGTGTGCGCGGTATCTGGGCCGGCGGTGACTGCGTGGCTGGCGGACAGGATCTGACTGTCGCTTCCGTCGATGACGGCCGCCGCGCCGCCGAATCCATCAACCAGTTCCTCAGCGCCTAAAGGAGGCAGACATGGCCGACCTTCGCTCCAATTTCATCGGCATCAAGTCCCCCAATCCCTTCTGGCTCGCCTCGGCTCCGCCCACCGACAAGGAATACAATGTCGTGCGCGCCTTCAAGGCAGGCTGGGGTGGCGTTGTGTGGAAAACACTGGGTGAGGATGGGCCGCCCATCGTCAATGTATCGGGCCCGCGCTATGGCGCCATTCACGGTGCCGACCGCAGGCTTCTCGGCCTCAACAACATCGAACTCATCACCGACCGCCCGCTGGAGGTGAACCTCCAGGAAATCAAGAAGGTGAAACGCGAATGGCCGGACCGCGCCATGATCGTGTCCATCATGGTTCCGTGTACGGAAGAGTCGTGGAAGGCCATCCTGCCGAAGGTTGAGGAGACGGGCTGCGACGGAATCGAACTCAATTTCGGCTGCCCGCATGGCATGAGCGAGCGTGGCATGGGCGCCGCTGTGGGCCAGGTGCCGGAATACATCGAGATGGTCACCCGTTGGTGCAAGCAGTATTCGCGCATGCCGGTGATCGTGAAACTCACCCCCAACATCACGGATGTGCGCTATCCGGCGCGGGCCGCCAAGCGGGGTGGCGCGGATGCCGTGTCCCTCATCAACACCATCTCCTCCATCGTCTCGGTGGATCTCGATAACTTCGCGCCGCAGCCGACCATCGACGGAAAGGGCAGCCATGGCGGTTATTGCGGCCCGGCGGTGAAGCCCATCGCGCTCAACATGGTGGCTGAAATCGCGCGGGACGGTGAAACGCGTGGCCTTCCGATCTCGGCGATCGGCGGCATCACCACATGGCGGGATGCAGCGGAATTCATTGCGATGTCGGCTGGCACCGTGCAGGTGTGCACGGCCGCCATGACCTATGGCTTCCGCATCGTCGAGGAGATGAAGACCGGGCTTGCAGCCTGGATGGACGAAAAGGGCTATGCCACGCTGGAGGATTTCCGCGGCCGTGCGGTGCCCAATGTGACGGATTGGCAGTACCTCAATCTCAATTATGTCACCAAGGCCAAGATTGACCAGGATCTCTGTATCAAGTGCGGCCGCTGCTATGCGGCCTGCGAAGATACGTCGCACCAGGCCATCTTCAACGAGAAGGATGGCAAGCGCCACTTCGAGGTGAATGATGCCGAATGCGTGGCGTGCAATCTCTGCGTCGAGGTCTGCCCAGTGGACAATTGCATCACCATGGTTCGCCAGACCGAGGGCACCGACCCTCGCACCGGCCGCAAGATCGATCCTCACTATGCGAACTGGACGACACATCCCAACAACCCCATGGCGTTGAAGGCTGCGGAATAGACGCATTCCGGTTGCGCTATCGGCGTGTCATGCGGCGGCCGTGAATGAACGGCCGCCGCGCTCTTGCCGTTGAGCGAAGAACGGGTTAAAAGACTTACCATGCATGGCTCGCCCCCCAGTGCACTTCCCGATCTGTTGCAACGATGCGACCATTGTTCCGTGCGCCATCAGGCCGTCTGCGGCGCCATGGATGACACGCAGGTCCGCAAGCTGGCGCAAATCGCCCACCGCAAGAAAATCCCCTCTGGCCAGACCATCATCTCCGATGAAGAGCCGGTGGACTTCTTCGCCAATGTGATTTCCGGCGCCATCAAACTGACAAAGACGCTGCCAGACGGGCGTCAGCAGATCGTCGGCCTTCTGTTCCCACCTGATTTTCTCGGCCGCGCCTATTCCAAGAACAATCCGTATACTGCGGAAGCCGCGACCGATGTCGAAATCTGCACCTTCCCCAATGCAGCCTTTGAACGGCTGGTGTCGGAATATCCGGGCCTGCAGCAGCGCCTGTTCCAGCATACGCTGGATGAACTCGATGCAGCGCGTGACTGGATGCTGCTGCTTGGCCGCAAGACCGCGGAAGAAAAAGTGGCCAGCTTCCTCCACATGCTGGCGCGCCGCAGCCTCGTCACATCCTGCGGCCACAAGGGCGAGTCGGGGTCGGCTGCCTTCGAACTGCCGCTGACACGCGCCGACATGGCGGACTACCTGGGCCTGACGATCGAGACCGTGAGCCGACAGCTGACGCGCCTCAAGACCAACAATGTCATCCGCCTGCACACCAACCGGCTTATTACGGTGCCCAGCCTGCAGCGCCTCGCGCAAACGGCCGGACAGGATGGCGCCGCGCCTTGATCGGCGTCAAGGAAGCGCCGCGCCTACCCGCTCATAAAGATTTGCAGCAATGAGAGGATGAAGCGATGAGTTACCGTACGATCCTTGTCTGCCTCAATGAAATCGGCCGTCTTTCCGAAACTGTTGCGGCCGCCGTGCAATTGGCGCGCGACACCGGCGCGCATATCTCGGGCCTCTATGTGGTGCCGGCCGTGCAGGTTTACCCATCCGTCGGCTTCGAGGCCGCGCCCCAGGTGTTCGAGGGCAACCGCAGCTTCTTCAAGGACAATGCCCTGCGGGTGAAGCAGGCCTTCGAAGAGGCCATGCGGCGTGAGGCGCTCGCGCATGACTTTCATCAGATCGATGCCTCAACGCCGCTGATCGCGGATGAGGTGGTGGCGGCGGGCCGCGTGGCCGATCTCGTCATGCTGTCGACCACCAATCCCGATGAAATCACCGGGGTGGAGCGCGACTTTGTCGAACAGGTCGTGATGTCGGTCGGTCGTCCGGTCATCGTGCTGCCGCACAAGGGAAGCGCCGCGCTGTCGCTTGACGAGATCGTCATCGGTTGGGACGGCGGGCGCGAGGCGGCGCGCGCCACCTTCGATGCGCTGCCACTGCTGAAGAAAGCTGGCAAGGTGCGCGTGGTGCGCATCGACCCGCAGAAAGACCCCTCGCTGCGCGGCAGCGTGGCCGGTGCCGATCTTGCGCAGGCGCTGGCGCGCCATGGCGTCAAGGCCGAGGCGCAGGGATATCCGACGGATGGTCTGGACGAAGGTCAGGCGCTGATGCGCTGCGCGGAGGATTCGGGGGCTGGGCTGATCGTGATGGGCGCCTATGGCCATAGTCGGCTGGCGGAGTTCATCTTCGGTGGCGCGACACGCTTCGTGCTCACCCGCATGGTCCGCCCCGTGCTGATGTCGCATTGAGAAGGGACGACGAATATGTTGACCAAGATCCGGCTTGAACTGGCCCGGGACCATGACCATCCGGAAGGATCCAATGCAATCGGCTATGAATTTGCAGCGCCGCTCGATGGGGGTGGCAAGATTGATGCGCAGGAGTGGCATGTGCGGCGCGAGAATTGCCGGGTGCGCCGCTTCCGGCCGGGCGAGGCTGACGACATCGGCCACCTGATCCGCAAGCCGGGCGGCAGCTGGGCCTTCCACTACGACATCGAGTCGGATGAGGAGGATGACGAGTCCGGGTACCGCTTCGGCGACCATGCCTTCCGGCCGGGCGAATATGTCTCGATCCGGGAAGACGGAACGCTCCGCACCTTCCGGGTGGTGCGGGTGCAGCCGGTTTAGTTCCCGCTTGCCTCGGGCTCATCAAGCCGCTACCCATCGCGCCCGAATTCTCAACAATTGGGGCGCATAGACATGGCGAGCTACAATCTGTTCCTGCTTCCGGGCGACGGTATCGGCCCGGAGGTGATGGTGGAAGTCGAGGCGATCATTTCCTGGTTCAATGCCCAGGGCATCGCCAGGTTTGAAACCGATCGCGGCCTGGTCGGCGGCTCTGCCTATGATGCGCATGGCCAGGCAATTTCCGAAGCCGACATGGCCAAGGCCATGGCTTCGGACGCGGTGCTGTTCGGCGCCGTCGGCGGGCCGAAGTGGGACAAGGTTCCCTATGACGTACGCCCCGAGGCGGGCCTCTTGCGGCTACGCAAGGACCTTGGCCTGTTCGCCAACCTGCGCCCCGCCATCTGCTATCCGG
This sequence comes from uncultured Aestuariivirga sp., assembly GCA_964392525.1. Lineage (GTDB taxonomy): Bacteria > Pseudomonadota > Alphaproteobacteria > Rhizobiales > Aestuariivirgaceae > Aestuariivirga. The sequence continues at coordinate 42,901 of CAYMQH010000012.1, read as the reverse complement.
CGCTCGCCGATGCATCCTCGCTGAAGCGCGAGGTGGTGGAAGGCCTCGATATCCTGATCGTCCGTGAACTGACGGGCGGCGTCTACTTCGGCGAACCCAAGACCATCACCGACCTCGGAAATGGCCAGAAGCGCGGCATCGACACCCAGGTTTATGAAACCTACGAGATCGAGCGCATCAGCCGTGTGGCTTTCGAACTCGCCCGCACCCGCAACAAGAAGGTCTCCTCCGCCGAAAAGCGCAATGTGATGAAGACGGGTGTGCTGTGGAACGAGGTCGTCACCCGCGTCCATGCCGCCGAATATCCGGATATCCAGCTTGAGCATGTGCTGGCGGACAATTGCGCCATGCAGCTAGTACGCTGGCCGAAGCAGTATGACGTGATCGTGACCGACAATCTTTTCGGGGATGTGCTCTCGGACGTGGCGGCGATGCTGACGGGCTCGCTCGGCATGCTGCCCTCGGCTTCGCTCGGCGCGCCGGACAAGGCCACAGGCCGCCGCAAGTCCCTCTATGAGCCGGTGCATGGCTCGGCTCCCGACATTGCCGGCACGGGGGCGGCAAACCCCATCGCCATGATCGCCTCTTTCGGCATGGCGCTGCGCTACTCGCTCGGAATGGGCGAATGGGCCGACAGGCTGGACAAGGCGATTGCCGCCGTCCTCGCCAGGGGCATCCGCACCAAGGACATCGCCGGTGGCCAGCCTGCCAATGCAACCACCAGCCAGATGGGGGCTGCGATCCTCGATGAGCTCAAGAAGCTCGCCTGAGACGGACGCAGCACGCCAGCATTCATCATGCCCGGGCTTGGCCCGGGCAGTTTTTTTATCGGGAACGGCAGGATCGCCGCGCCGAGGCCGACGGTGATGAGGGGAGTGGGGACAAGCCTCAAAAACCTTGTTACCCTGAACCAAAACAATGGGGGCAGCATGATCGATCTTCTGGTGAAAAACGCGGTGCTCACCGATGGGCGCAAGATGGACATCGCGTGTGTTGGTGGCCGGATTGCCGAGGTGGCGCCTGCCATCAAGGCTGAGGCGCGCGAGATGATCGATGCTGCGGGCTATCTTGTCTCGCCGCCCTTCGTCGATGCGCATTTCCATATGGATGCGACGCTGTCGCTCGGGCTTCCGCGGTACAATTCCTCCGGCACGCTGCTCGAGGGCATTGCCGTGTGGGGCGAACTGAAGCCGCTCCTCACACATGAGGCAGTGATCGAGCGCGCGCTGCGCTATTGCGACCTCGCGGTCAGCCAAGGCTTGCTCGCCATCCGCACCCATGTGGATGTCTGCGATGACCGGTTGCTCTGCGTCGAGGCGCTTCTCGAGGTGCGCAGACGAATCGCGCCCTATATCGACTTGCAGATCGTCGCCTTTCCGCAGGATGGCTTCTACCGTTCGCCCAATGCGAAGCAGAACCTGCTGCGCGCCCTCGACATGGGCGTCGATGTGGTGGGCGGAATTCCGCATGGCGAGCGAACCATGGCGGATGGCGCCGCAAGCCTGAAGGAACTCTGCGGGATTGCCGCGGAGCGCGGACTGATGGTGGACATCCACTGTGATGAATCGGATGATCCATGGTCGCGCCATATCGAAAACCTGGCCTGCGAGACGCAACGCCTTGGGCTTCAGGGCCGGGTTGCGGGATCGCACCTCACCTCCATGCACTCGATGGACAATTACTACGCCTCGAAGCTCATCGGCCTCATCGCCGAGGCCGGGGTGCACGCCACGCCCAATCCCCTGATCAACATAACTTTGCAGGGCCGCCATGATACTTACCCCAAGCGCCGCGGCATGACGCGCGTGCCCGAACTCAGGGCGGCGGGTGTCAACATCGCCTTCGGCCATGATTGCGTGATGGACCCATGGTACCCGCTGGGCCAGGCCGACATGCTGGAAGCAGCCTCGATGGGCATTCACGTGGGGTTGATGACAACGCCCGGGGACATGGCCTGGGCCCTCGACGCCGTGACGGTGAACCCGGCCCGGACCATGCATCTCGAGCGCTATGGCCTCGAGAAGGGCTGCAAGGCAGATTTCGTGGTGCTGCAGGCCAGAAACCCGGTGGAGGCGTTGCGGCTGAAGGCCAACCGCCTGAAGGTGGTGAAGGGCGGAAAAGTGATTGCCGAAACGCCGGAGCGCCTGAGCACCCTCTATCTCGATACCCGCCCCGCAACGGTCAATGGTGCCGACTACGCACCGAAGAAGTGACCCAAGCTTTTCTTCTCCCGTTGCGCGGCACTGGGAGAAGAAGAAGGTCAGCGCGGCCGCAGCCCCTCCACGAAGAGCCTGATCAGGGTTTCTTCTGCTTTTTCCATCAGGTCAGGCGGGTTGCCCAGGACGGCGTGTACCTGGGCATCGAAATCGGCGTAGTGCTGGGTGGTGGACCAGATCGCGAAGATTAGGTGATGGGGGTCGATGGGCGCCAGTCGCCCGGCCTCGGCCCAGCCCCGTATGATGGTGGCCTTCTCATCGACCAGGTCCTTGAGCGGACCCCGCAGATAGGCGCCGATGGCGCTCGCCCCGTGCAGGATTTCGTTGGCGAACAGGCGGGAGGCCTCGGGATTGTCGCGCGACAGGCGGATCTTGGTGCGGATGTAGCGGGTGATCTCGTCCAGCGGTTCGCCCGCGGCATCCAGCCGGCGCAGCGGTTCCAGCCAATCCTGCAGCGTGTGCTCCAGCACGGCGACGTAGATGTCTTCCTTGCGCCGGAAATAATACAGAAGGTTGGGCTTGGAGAGGCCGCAACCGGCGGCGATCTGGTCCACCGTCGAGCCCCGGAAGCCATGGGCGGAAAATACCTCCAGCGCGGCCTTGAGGATCAATTCCTCATTCTGGGCCTGGATGCGGGTTTTCCTGTGGGCGGGGCCAGCCTTTGCCATTGTTACAGTTTCTTAATTCTTGATCAGATGGTCAAGAGCGGTTAGCGTTCTCCAAACAACAAGATTCAAGAGGGGAGGAACACGTTGGCGGGCCCGGTGATTTCGGCACGCGAGCTGAGCCTCGTATTCCAAACGGCGGATGCGCCGGTTTATGCGCTCTCGAAGGTCAACCTCGAGGTCGAGGAGGGGGATTTTGTCTCCTTCATCGGCCCCTCGGGCTGCGGCAAGACCACGCTTCTGCGCGTCATCGCCGATCTCGAACAGGCAACATCCGGTTCGATCTCGGTCAATGGCATGAGCCCGCAGGAGGCACGTTTGAAGCGGGCCTATGGCTATGTGTTCCAGGCTCCGGCACTTTATCCGTGGCGCACGGTGGAAAAGAACGTTGGCCTGCCGCTCGAGATCATGGGACTCGACAAGGCAGCCGAACGTATTGCCCGCAACGTCGAACTGGTGAATCTGAAAGGCTTCGAGAAGAAATATCCCTGGCAACTGTCGGGCGGCATGCAACAGCGCGTTTCGATTGCGCGTGCGCTTGCCTTCGACCCGAAACTCCTGCTGATGGACGAGCCCTTTGGCGCGCTCGATGAAATTGTGCGCGACAAGCTGAACCAGCAGCTTCTCGAACTGTGGGATCGCACGAAGAAGACGGTTGTCTTCGTCACCCATTCGATTCCGGAGGCGGTATTTCTCTCCACCAAGATCGTGGTGATGAGCCCGCGCCCCGGCCGCATCATCGATGTGATCGAAACCAATTTCCCGCGCAACCGCTCGCTCGACATCCGCGAAACGCCCGAATTTCTGGCCGTGGCGCACCGGGTGCGCGAGGGCCTGAAGGCCGGCCATTCCTATGAGGACTGAGTGAGCTCAGCACCTGCCATCGCCGCCAAGGCACCGGCCGCAAAGGAGGGAACGGCAGTTCCCGTGGCGGTCGTGTGCCTTGTCATCCTCATCGTCTGGTATGTTGCCGCAGTTCCCATGAACTGGGTGGTGACCGGCCCCAAGGCCGAGGCCGCAGGCGGCGGTATTGCGAATGCCCTGTCCTTCTCATGGAACGAGGCGCGCCCCGTCATTCCCGCGCCGCACCAGATCGTCGTGGAACTGGGAAAGAGTGTTTTCGGGGTCGCGCCGTGGAAGGTGAAGTCGCTCATCTATCACGGCTGGGTGACGTTATCCTCGACGCTGCTTGGTTTCGTGCTCGGCTCCCTGCTTGGAATAGCGCTGGCGATTGCCATCGTGCATGTGAAGTTCCTGTCAAAGAGCCTGATGCCATGGGTCATCGCCTCGCAGACCATTCCGATCCTGGCGATTGCGCCCATGGTCATTGTGGTGCTGGGCTCCATGGGCTTCACCGGCCTCCTGCCCAAGTCGCTGATCTCGATGTATCTTTGTTTCTTCCCCGTCACCATTGGCATGGTGAAGGGCCTCACCTCCCCGGAGGTGATGCAACTTGATCTGATGCGCACTTACAACGCCTCAACTTCGCAGGTCTTGTGGAAGCTGCGCTTTCCGGCCTCCGTGCCATTCCTTTTCGCCTCGCTCAAGGTTGCGGTGGCGATTGCCCTGACTGGAGCCATCGTGGGTGAACTGCCGACGGGCGCGGTGGCCGGAATCGGCGCGCGCCTGCTGCAGGGCTCTTATTATGGGCAGACGGTACAGATCTGGGCGGCGCTGTTCATGGGGGCTTTCATCGCGGCGGGCCTCGTGTGGCTGGTCGGCGTCATCGAGCGTTTCACGCTGAAGCGCATGGGTGTCCGGCCATGACTTTGGAGCGCCTCACCGATATTCTTTATCCGGTCCTGTTCGGCATCGGGGTGCTGATCATCTGGGAAGCGGGCGTGAAGGGCTTCGACGTGCCCGCCGTCTTGCTGCCCGCACCCTCCGACATCTGGGCGAAGTTCATCACATCCCTGCCCATCCTGTGGGCCGATTTCGTGCAGACAGTTATCCGGGCGGTCATTCCAGGCTGGATCATCGGCTCCCTTGCAGGCTTCCTCGTGGCGCTGATTTGCGACCGCATTCCCTTTCTCCGCCGCGGGCTTTTGCCGCTTGGCAACATGGTGGCGGCACTCCCCATCGTCGGCGTCGCTCCCATCCTCGTGATGTGGTTCGGCTTCGACTGGCCCTCCAAGGCCGCGATGGTTGTGGTGATGACCTTCTTCCCCATGCTGGTGAACGCCGTGGCGGGCCTTGAGGCCTCGGGCCACCTGGAGCGGGATCTGATGCGGAGTTATGGCTCCTCCTGGTGGCAGACGCTGGTGAAGCTGCGGCTTCCGGCCGCCATGCCTTTCATCTTCAATGCGCTCAAGATCAACTCCACCCTTGCCATGATCGGCGCCATCGTCGCTGAATTTTTTGGCACGCCGATTGTCGGCATGGGCTTCCGCATTTCCACGGAAGTTGGCAGACTGGGGTTGGACATGGTCTGGGCCGAAATCGCGGTGGCTGCCATCACGGGTTCGGTTTTCTACGGTCTTCTGGTGTTCCTCGAACGCCGGGTGACCTTCTGGCATCCGTCCTACAGAAAGTAGGCGGCAACTAAGGTAAACAGAGAGGAGACAGGGAAGATGAATAAGTTTCTGATGGCGGCGGCGGCTTCGGCTGCGCTGCTGATGAGCGGCTCGGCGGCCATGGCGGAAGCCGTGAAGCTGCAGCTCAAGTGGGTGACGCAGGCCCAGTTCGCCGGGTATTACGTGGCCCAGGCCAAGGGCTTCTACAAGGATGCTGGCCTCGACGTGACAATCCTTCCCGGCGGCCCGGACATCAATCCGCAGCAGGTGCTTGCGGGTGGCGGCGCTGACGTGGTGGTAGACTGGATGCCCTCCGCTCTCGCCACGCGCGAAAAGGGTTCGCCTGTCGTCAACATTGCGCAGCCCTTCGCCAAGTCGGGCATGATGCTCACCTGCCGCAAGGACACCGGCATCACCAAGCCGGAAGACTTCAAGGGCAAGACCCTGGGTGTCTGGTTCTTCGGCAATGAGTATCCCTTCCTGTCGTGGATGAGCCAGCTTGGCCTCTCCACCAATGGTGGCCCGGATGGCGTGACCGTGATCAAGCAGGGCTTCAACGTCGACCCGCTGATCCAGAAGCAGGCCGACTGCATCTCCACCATGACCTACAATGAATACTGGCAGGTGATCGATGCCGGCATTCCCGCTGATCAGCTCGTGACCTTCAAGTATGAGGACATGGGTGTGGCCACGCTGGAAGACGGCCTCTACGTGAACGAGGAAAAGCTGAAGGACCCGGCCTTCGTCGATACCATGGCGAAGTTCGTGAAGGCCTCGATGAAGGGCTGGGACTATGCCCGCGCCAATGGCGACGAGGCCGCTCAGATCGTCATCGACAATGACGCCTCGGGCGCTCAGACCATCGAGCACCAGAAGCGCATGATGAGCGAAGTCAACAAGCTCACCGAAGGCTCTGACGGCACGCTGAACGTGGCTGCCGCCGAGCGCACCGTGGATACCCTCATGAAGGGCGGTTCCGATCCGGTCATCTCCAAGAAGCCGGAAGGTGCGTGGACCTCTGTGGTCACCGACAAGGCCAAGGGCATGTAAGCAACGGGGCCTTCCTGCGTGACCCGCAGGAGGGCCCTTTTCTTTTCAGAATGGGAGAAGCAGCCATGACAACCCTCATCCGCGGCGGAACTGTCGTCAACCACGATCACTCCCAGCGCGCTGACGTGCTGATTGATGGTGGCAAGATCGTCGCCATCGCGCCGAAGCTTGAGGCGCCGGCGGGCGCCGAGATCGTCGATGCGGGCGGCTGCTACATCATGCCGGGCGGCATTGATCCGCACACCCACATGGAACTCATGTTCATGGGCAAGGTGTCGGCGGATGATTTCGAATGGGGCACCAAGGCGGGCCTCTCCGGCGGCACCACGATGATCGTCGATTTCTGCATTCCCGCACCGGGCGAGAGCATGCTCGCGGCCTATCAGGCCTGGCGGCACAAGGCAGAAAAGGCCTGCGCGGATTACTCCTTCCATATGGCGGTGACGCAATGGTCGCCGCAGATCCATGATGAGATGGAAACCGTCGTCAAGACCTATGGCATCAACACCTTCAAGCACTTCATGGCCTACAAGGGCGCCTTGATGGTGAATGATGACGAGCTTTACAATTCCTTCCGCCGCTGCGCGCAACTGGGCGCGCTGCCGCTGGTTCATGCCGAGAACGGGGATGTGGTCGCCCGCATGCAGGCCGATCTTCTGGCGCGCGGCGTCACCGGCCCTGAAGGCCACAGCTATTCACGCCCGCCCGAAGTTGAGGGCGAGGCGGCCAATCGCGCCATCATGATCGCGGACATGGCGGGCTGCCCGCTCTATATCGTGCATGTCTCCTGCGAGCAGGCGCATGATGCGATCCGCCGCGCCAAGCAGGCGGGCCAGCGCGTGTTCGGCGAACCGCTCGTGCAGTACCTGGTGCTGGATGATTCCGAATACCAAAACAAGGATTGGGACTATGCGGCCGGCCGCGTGATGAGCCCGCCCTTCCGCAACAAGAAGCACCAGGATTCGCTGTGGGCGGGCCTGCAGTCCGGCACGCTCTCCGTTGTGGCGACAGATCATTGTTCCTTTACGCTTGCGCAGAAGCGGAATGGTGTGGGCGACTTCACCAAGATTCCCAACGGCACCGGCGGGCTTGAGGACCGCATGCCCGTTCTGTGGAACGCCGGCGTCAACACGGGCCGCCTCACCAAGGAAGAATTCGTGGCCGCGACCTCCACCAACATCGCGCGCATTCTCAACATGTATCCGCGGAAGGGGGCGGTGATGGTGGACTCCGACGCTGATCTCGTGATCTGGGACCCAAAAGCCACCAAGACCATCCGCGCCAAGAATCAGGTCTCGCGCATCGAGTACAATGTGTTCGAGGGCTACACCTGCACCGGCGTGCCAAGGACGGTGTTCTCGCGCGGGCGCATCGCCTGGCATGAGGGCGACATGCGTGCCAAGCGCGGCGATGGCGAGTTCGTGGCGCGTCAGCCCAATGCCCCCATCAATGTGGCAAATGCCATCTGGAAGGGCCTCACCCAGCCAAAGCCTGTGGCGCGGCCGGACATCGTTCCCTGACGGGCGCGCCGGTCAGGACATTCAAGGAGTGCGGCATGCGCGGGGCGATGTTCGGCTTTGCCCTTCTGGTGGCTCTGGCGTCTCCCGGTTTTGCCGCAACCTGCGGCAGCACGGCCGCGGGCTTTGATTCCTGGAAGGAGGCTTACGCACTGGAAGCCAGGGCGCAAGGCGTGGAAAAAAAGGGCCTCGCAGCGCTGGCCAAGGCCAGCTACGCCGCAGCCACGATCAAGGCGGACCGGAACCAGCATTCCTTCAAGCTGTCGCTTGAGCAGTTCATGGCCAAGCGCGGCGCGTCCACCATTGTGGCGCAAGGCAGGAAGCTCAAGGCCCAGAATGCCAGACTCTTCGCCGCGCTCGAGAAGCGCTATGGCGTTCCTCCGGGCCCGCTCATCGCCATCTGGGGCATGGAGACGGCCTTCGGCACCTATATGGGAAAGCAGAACACCATCTCCGCCGTGGCGACGCTCGCCTATGATTGCCGCCGACCTGAATTCTTCCGCGATCAGTTGGTCGCGGCGCTGAAGCTGGTTGACAAGGGTGTGCTCTCGTCTTCCTCGGTGGGCGCCATGCATGGCGAAGTGGGCCAGACGCAGTTCCTGCCGAAGAGCGTGCTACTCTATGGCGCCAGCGGCGATGGCGGCGGCCTCAATCTCAATGGCAAGGCCGATGCGCTGGCGTCGACCGCCAATTTCCTCAAGGCCCATGGCTGGCGGCGCGGCGCGGGCTACCAGCCGGGCCAGCCCAATTTCCCGGCGCTGCAGGGCTGGAACGCCGCCAGCGTCTATCAGCGCGCACTGGCCATCATGGCCAAAGAGATCGACGGAGACTGAGCCTTCATGTTCAAGGATGAAAACAAGCACCCGTTCTACAAGCCGCTGTGGCGGCGGGTGGCCATCGTGCTGTCAATCGCGGCGTGGCTTGGCTTCGAGATCTACCAGGCGGCCTCTGGCTTGTGGATCGCCATTGCCGGCGGCATGCTCGCCTATGCCGTCTATACGTTCTTCATCGCCTGGCCGAAGGATAATCCGGAAGCCTGACCGGCCCTGCCGGACCGTGCATGATTTCTGAGGAGCTTTCGCATGACGTCCCGTACCAACCTCACTATCAATCCGCAGCGCCTGTGGGACTCCCTCATGGAGACTGCGGCCTTCGGCGGCACGCCGAAGGGTGGCATCAAGCGCCTGACTGTGTCTGACGAAGACAAACACGTCCGCGACTGGTTCAAGGCCGAATGCGAGAAGCTAGGGTGCACGGTCGAGGTGGATGAAGTGGGCAACATGTTCGCCACGCGCCCCGGCAAGCGCACGGATCTCGCTCCCATCGCCATGGGCTCGCATCTCGATACGCAGCCCACGGGCGGCAAGTTTGATGGCGTGCTGGGCGTGCTGGGTGCGCTTGAAGCCATGCGCACGCTGGTGGATATGGGCTATGAAACGAACGCCCCCATCATGATCGTCAACTGGACCAACGAGGAAGGCTCGCGCTTTGCGCCCGCCATGCTGTGCTCGGGCGTCTATGCGGGCATCTTCACCGCCGAGTTTGCCTATTCGCGTGAAGACCGGCAGGGCATCAGGCTCGGCGACGAGCTGGAGCGCATCGGCTACAAGGGCAAGGCCAAGGCGGGCGACATCAAGTTCCAGGCCATGTTCGAGCTTCACATCGAGCAGGGGCCGATCCTCGAAGCCGAAAACAAGATGATCGGCGTCGTGACCGGCGTGCAGGGCATGCGCTGGTATGAGGTGACAGTCAGGGGCCAGGAATCCCACACCGGCGCAACACCGATGGGCCTTCGCAAGAACGCGCTGCTGGGCGCTTCCCGCATGATCGAGGCAATCCATCAGGTTGGCATGGCGAACCTGCCGGGTGTCGCTTCGGTGGGCTTGCTGGAGAACCGGCCAAACAGCCGCAACGTGGTGCCGGGCGAGGTGTTCTTCACGGTCGATCTCCGCCATCCGGATGAGAAGGTGCTGGACAAGATGGAGGCCGAATATCAGGCGGCGCTGCCCAAGATCGCCGCCGAACTGGGCCTGGAGCTTGAGGAGAAGCGCATCTGGAATTCGCCGGCGGTGAAGTTCGCAGCCCCCCTCATCGACTGCGTGCGCGAGGGTGCCGCGCAAGCCGGCTATTCGATGCGCGAGATGGCAAGCGGTGCTGGCCATGATGCGGCCTACATCGCGCGCGTTGCGCCCACCACCATGATCTTCGTGCCCTGCCTTGGCGGTATCTCCCACAATGAGGCGGAATCCTCGACGCTTGAGGAATGCGGTGCAGGTTCGCAGGTCCTGCTCAACGCCGTGCTCAGCTACGACCGGACGCTGGCGTGAGGAATGACCTCGCGGAGCGGGCGCGGGACATTGCGCTCACGCTCACTTCCTGGCCCTCGGTCACCGGCTCGGCAGATGAAGCCCTGTTTGCCGAAAAGCTCGCGGTCTTCCTCGGGCAATTCGATGCGGCTTGGCATGTGCCGGTTGCGGGCGACCCGCGCAGCACTGTCTTCGCCCTGAAGCGCGGGCGCTCGCCGCGCACCATCGTGCTGACCGGCCACTTCGATGTGGTGCCGGTGTCTGATTATGGTGCGCTGGAACCTCTCGCCTTCACCCCGGAAAGATTGCTGCCGGAGATCGTGGCAAGGCTCCGCCGCAATGGGGAAAACCCGCTGGCTCTCACGGATTTCGAGAGCGGCGCATTTCTGCCCGGCCGCGGCCTGCTGGACATGAAGGCAGGTCTTGCCGCGGGCATCGCCGCTATGGAAGCCTATGCGGGAGACGCCACGCTGCTGTTTCTTGCCGTGCCCGACGAGGAAGACCGTTCGGCGGGCGCGCGTGCCGCAGCACCGCTGCTTGGGGCCATCGCCGCCGAGCATGGCCTTGACATCCAGCTTGTCATCAACCTCGATGCGATTTCCGATCAGGGCGACGGGGCAACGGGCCGCGTCGTGGCGCTGGGGTCGATCGGCAAGCAACTGCTCACCGCCTTTGTCGTCGGTAAGGAAGCGCATGCCTGCTATCCGCAGGATGGGGCGAATGCCGCCTATCTCGCGGCCGAGTTGCTGTGCGAGTTTGAACTGGCCCCCGAGCTTGCCGAAACCAGTGGGTCTGAAACCGCCGCACCTCCCACTGCCCTTCACGCCAAGGACCTCAAGAGCGGCTACAATGTCACCACGCCAGCCCAATGCTGGCTCTACTGGAATACGCTGCAGCACCGGCGCACGGCGGCGGAGGTGCTCGACATCTCCCTCATGCTGGCGCGGCGCGCGGTGGCGCGGGCCGGGCGCAAGCTTGGCCGCCGCATTCCGGTTCTCACCTATCAGGAACTCGCAGCGCGGATCGCGCCTGCCGAGCTGGCGGCGCTTGCCGGAAGCGTGGCGGGGCAGGAAGGGCTCGATCTGCCGGAGCGCGCCAGGCACATGACGGCGGCAGTGTGGGCCGCCTCGGGCCTCTCCGGTCCCGCCGTTGTGCTGGGCTTCGGTTCCATTCCCTATCCGGCCGTATCGCTGTCCAACCCGGCGCTCGAAGACGCCATCATGGCGGCGGCGTCGGCGCACGGGCTCGGCGCGGTGCGCTACTTCCCTGGCATTTCGGACATGAGCTTCCTCGGCGAAGCCTCGGGCGATCTCTCGGCCTGTGCCGCCAACACGCCCATCTGGGGCACCAGCTTCACCATGCCGGAGCCCGCAGGCTACCCCTGCATCAACATCGGCCCCTGGGGGCGGGACTATCATCACTGGCTGGAGCGGCTGCACGCGCCCTATGCCTTCGAAACATTGCCGCGCGTCCTTCTGGCGGTGATTGATGCCGTGATGGAAACCCGCTAAGGACTTTCGGACTTCACGGAGGAAACCATGACATTGAAGCGCATTGAACCCGGCAAGCGGATGAGCTCGGCCGTGATCCACGCCGGCAAGGTGTATCTCGCCGGCTTCGTCGCGGAAGCCGCGGCGGGCAAGTCGGTCGGTGAGCAGACCAAGGACATTCTCGGCCAGATCGAGGCGACGCTGAAGAAGGCGGGCTCCTCCAAGACCGATATCATCAAGGCCAACATCTGGCTCACCGATATCAAGACCTTCGCGGAGATGAACGCCGCGTGGGATGCCTGGGTCGTCCCCGGTCAGACGCCGGCCCGCGCCACCGTCGAATCGAAGCTCGCGGCCCCCGGCCTCGATGTCGAGATCATGGTGGAAGCCGCCGTGTCGCGGAAGCCCGCCAGCAAGCGCTCCGCCTCGAAGGGCGTGGCCGCTGCGGCGCGCAAGTCGGCCCGCAAGACCTCGCGCAAGGCGCCGGTCAAGAAGGCCGTAAAGCGCAAGTAATTCAGCGCATATCCTGCCAGCCGTACCAGAGATAGGCGCCCCTCAGATAAAGCGGGCGGAAGGCGGGCAGGGGGAAACGGGACAGGCGGCGTGTGAGCACGGGCGGAAGCTCCTCACGCGCCGTCTTTTTGATTGCAAGCCGCGCCACGGCCCGCCCGCTCCAGGAGCCCATGGCAACGCCGTTGCCGTGATAGGCGATGGCGGTCCACACGCTGTTCTGCTCATCGAGCGCGCCGATGTAAGGCACGCGGTCATGGCTGAGGCATACGAAGCCGCGCCAGTAATGTGTGATCTCCACATCCCTCCATGCCGGGAAAAGCGTGTGGAAGGACCGTGCCAGTTCGGCGCGGAACGCCTCTCCGCCTGCATGTGAGGCATCGGTCCCGCCGCGCCCGCCGAACAGGAAACGGCCATTCGGCAGCAGCCGGAAGTAATGCAGAAGGGTACGGGAATCGAAGGCCATGAGTGGCGATGTCCAGCCCTGTGCCTGCCGCTCATCCTCCGTCAGTGGCCGCGTGACGATGACGCTTGAAAGCGCCGGAAGCAGCCTGCCCGCCAGTTGCCCCACCACGTCTTCAGGCGTGTAGCCATTGGTGGCCACGATCACCTGCCGTGCCTTCAGCGCGCCCGCGCGGGTGAACAGGCGGTGGCTGCCCGCCGTCTGTTCCCACCTCACCAGCTGTGATCGTGCGTGAATCTTCGCACCCGCTCCGGCCGCGGCGCGCGCCAGGCCGCGCACATAGTTCAGTGGATGGATGCCGAACCCCACATGCGCCTTCAGGCCCGCAAAGAAGCCAGGCCCGTCAAGGCCGCGGGCCGTCAGCTCTTCCTTGCTCAGCAACTCCATCGCCTCGCCGAAGCTGCGCTGCATGAAGGCCTGTTCGGCACGCAGTTCCCCGATGCGGGAAGGCAGATGCGCCAGCGTCACCTCGCCCTCGTCCGAGGCCCAGGCATCGATCGCGTGGCGCTCCAGCCTGTCCCGCACCAGCGCGACCGAGTCGCGCATGGCGGCGTAATAGGCCTGTGTTGCCTCCAGCCCATAGGTTCTGATCATGTCCGGATAGGGCAGCTTGTGCGACCCGATGCAGGCAAAGCCGCCGTTGCGGCCCGATGCGCCCCAGCCGACGCTGCCCGCTTCCAGAACCCGCACATCCACGCCGCCCTCCGCCAGTTCAAGCGCCGCGGAAAGCCCCGTATAGCCCGCGCCGATGATGGCGATATCGCAGCTTTCCTCCGTGGTCAGCGGTGGCGTCTCAATCCCCAGCGGATCGGCCGAGGCCTCCCAGTAGCTGTCAACCGCGTGATCGAAATGGAGGGCGTGTGGATGGGTGGTGGAAGCCATGATCCACTCTTGCTAGCATCGCTGAAAACAAGATCAAGGGGAGGCAGGCCATGAAAGCTCTGGTTCTGGGCGCCGGGATTGTCGGAATCACCACGGCCTATGAACTGCACCGGGATGGCCACGAGGTGACCGTGATCGACCGCGAGGCCGAACCCGCCGCCTTCACGAGCTTTTCCAATGCAGGCCTGTTTGCGCCGGGCCATGCCTATGCCTGGTCCTCGCCCGCGGCACCGAAAATCCTGCTGCGGTCGCTGTGGCGGGGTGACCAGGCCTTGCGCTTCAAGTTCTCCACCGATCCGCGCTTCTGGAAATGGATGTGGCGCTTCTGGGGGGAATGCACGGCCGAGCGCGCGGCGCTGAACACCACCCGCAAGGTGAAGCTCTGCACCTATTCGCTCGATGTCTTTCATGAAACTGTCAGGCATACGGGTGTCGCCTATGATGGCCGCAGCGGCGGGCTTCTCTACCTCTACCGTTCAGAGGCGGCATTGAAGGCAGCGGCCGCCAAGTCCCGCATCCTCACCGACAATGGCTGCCGCATCGAAACGCTGGACCGTGACGGCGTCGCCGCGCGGGACCCTGCACTGGCGCCGGTGAAGGAGACATTCGCCGGTGCGCTCTATGCGCCAGATGATGAAAGCGGTGATTGCCGCATGTTCGCGCTGAACATGGGCGCCTGGCTGAAGGAACGGGGCGTCACCTTCAAATACAGGACCACCGTCACGGGCTTCGAGCGCGACGGAGACCGGATTACCACCGTCAGGACCGACAAGGGCCCCGAGACGGCGGACGTCATCGTGCTCTGCCTCGGCATCTATTCCCCGCATCTGGCGCGCGAACTCGGGCATGACCTCGCGGTCTATCCGGTGAAGGGCTATGCCATTACCGCACCCATGGCGGGCCGCAACAATCCGCCCAGCATCGGTGGGGTGGATGAGGAAACCCTCGTGGCTTACGCCCCCTATGGCGACCGGGTGCGGGTCACCGCAACGGCCGAATTCTCTGGCTACGGGCGCGGCCACCGCCCGCAGGACTTCGCCACCATGCTCTCCACCATGCAGTCGCTGTTCCCCGATGGGGCGGACTGGGGCAAGGCCAGCTACTGGGCAGGCCTGCGCCCCATGACGCCGGAAGGAACCCCCATCCTCGGACCTTCGCGCATGAAGAACCTGTGGTTCAACACCGGCCAGGGCCACATGGGCTGGACCATGAGCCACGGCGCGGCCCGCATCACGGCCGATCTCATTGCCGGAAAGCCGCCCGGAATCCCGCTCGACGGCATGACTGCCGCTGCGTAATCTCCTGTCACATTCCTGCCGCATATCGGCCTAAGGTGCGCCCGGTCTTAAGCAAGTTGGGATTTGTTGCGTAATGCAATCATGGCGTGTTGCCGTTTTCGTCGGCCTTTTTGTTTTCGGGGCTGGCCAGATCGCTGAAGCGGCAACCGCCGCGCAAACCGGAAAGGCCTCCTACTACCGGCACGGCAAGCGCACCGCCAATGGCGAACGCTTCGACCCGCATGGCTTTACCGCCGCCCACCGCACGCTGCCTTTCGGCACCCGCGTCCTCGTCACCAACCTGAAGAACGGCATGTCCGTCATCGTCCGCATCAATGATCGCGGGCCCCACGTCAAAGGCCGCATCATCGACCTGAGCCTCGGTGCCGCCAAGGTGGTGGGCCTGACGGCTCACGGCATCACGCAGGTCAAGATCGTGCCGCTGGAGCAGGCGGGTGTTGCCGCCGCACCGCCGGCTGTTTCCGGCACGTCGGAGGCTGCAAAGGGTGTGGTGCTGGTGCCGCCCGCCAAGGCCACCGCCGGGCTTCAGTGATCGCGCCGCCCTGCCTGCGGCTTTGCAATTTCCAATTCCCTGAAATGCGATAATCTGCGCCTTTGGCTCAGGAGGCGCTGGCATGGTCCGGCGCGGCCCCGTGTTGATTGGAGAGTGCATGATGGATTTGGGATCCGGCGGACAAGCCAGCAGGCTGCGCGATCCGCGCTACGACATTCTTTTCGAGCCCGTCAGGATCGGGCCCGTCACGGCCAAGAACCGGTTCTATCAGGTGCCGCATTGCAATGGCGGCGGCTACCGCGATCCTTCGGCAGCGGCCGAAATGCGGCGTGTGAAGTCGGAAGGCGGCTGGGGCGTCATCTTCACCGAGCAGGTGGAAATCCACCACTCCTCCGAAATCACCCCCTTCATCGAACTCCGCATCTGGGATGAGGATGACATGCCGGGGCTGGCCAAGATGGCGGATGCCATCCACTCCAACGGCGCGCTGGCGGGAATCGAACTGGCCTACAGCGGGGCGAATGGCCCCAACCTTTACACCCGCGAAGTGCCCCTTGCGCCTTCTCATACGCCGATCCTCACCTTCACCAGTGATCCCGTCCAGGCGCGCGCCATGGACAAGCAGGACATCAGGAACCTCCGCCACTGGCACAAGCTGGCTTACCGGCGGGCCAAACGGGCCGGTTATGACATTCTTTGCCTCTATGGCGCGCATGGCTTCGGGGTCATCCAGCATTTCCTGTCGCCGCGTACCAATCAGCGGACGGATGAATATGGCGGCTCGCTCGAAAATCGCTCGCGCCTGCTGAAGGAGCTGATCTCGGATGCGCGCGATGAGGTGGGCGACACCTGTGCCATCGCGGTGCGCCTGTCGCTTGACGAATTGGCGGGAGAGGCCGGGTTTTCCAATGCACAACTGCGCGACATGGTGGCCATGCATGCCGAACTGCCGGACCTGTGGGACTTTGCCCATGGCACATGGGAAGCCTGTTCCGGCACCTCGCGGTTCAAGCCGGAGGGCGCGCAGGAAGATCTCATCAGGGGCTTGAAGCAGTTGACGCCGAGGCCGGTTGTCGGTGTCGGCCGCTTCACCTCCGCCGACATGATGGTGCGGCAGGTCAGGCAGGGGCTCATGGATTTCATCGGCGCGGCCAGGCCCTCGATCGCCGATCCCTTCCTGCCGAAGAAGATCGACGAAGGCCGCATCGAGGACATCCGCGAATGCATTGGCTGCAACATCTGCGTCACGGGAGACATGACCATGTCGCTCTCGCGCTGCACGCAGAACTCTTCTTTCATGGAGGAGTGGCGCAAGGGCTGGCACCCGGAGAAGATCCGGCCGAAGGCGTCGGACACGAAGGTGCTTGTGGTGGGCGCTGGGCCTTCGGGGCTGTCGGCCGCCCACAAGGCAGGACTTCGCGGCTATGAGGTGGCGCTGGCGGAGGCGTCCTCCGAACTCGGTGGACGCGTGAGCCGCGAGTCGAAGCTGCCCGGCCTCAGCGCCTGGGCCCGCGTGCGCGACTACCGCCACGGCCAGATCGCCAAGATGACCAATGTGAACATCTACCGCGACTCCGCGCTCACGGCAGATGACATTCTGGGCTTCGGCTTCGAGCATGTGGCAATTGCCACGGGTGCGACTTGGCGGCGCGACGGCATCGCGCGCTACAATCTGCTGCCCATCGCCATTGACACCTCCATGCCGGTTTTCTCGCCGGATGATGTGATGGCGGGCAAGCTGCCTTCAGGCCATGTGGTGGTCTATGATGACGATCACTATTACATGGGCAGTGTGCTGGCCGAGCTTCTGGTGCAGAAAGGCTGCACGGTCACGCTTGTCACACCGTCCACGCGTGTGGCGGAGTGGAGCTACAACACGCTTGAGCAGGGCATCATCCAGTCTCGCCTTCTCGAGATCGGCGTTGATGTGCGCGTCACGCGCGGCCTTGCTTCGGTCGAGGCCGATGGTGTCACCGCGGCCTGTACCTATACCGGAAGGCCTGAGCGCCTTTCCTGTGATGCGGTGGTGATGGTCACGGCAAGGCTGCCCGATGATGGCCTCTATCTCAACCTGAGGGAACGTGAAGCCGAATGGGCTGATCATGGCATTATGTCGGTGAAGGTCATTGGCGATGCCAACGCCCCCGCCGCCATTGCCTGGGCCACCTATGCGGGCCACCGATATGCGGAAGAGCTTGACAGCGAACCGCTGGGCGACAAGCTTCCGTTCCGCCGCGAAGTGGCAAGACTGAAGGATTGAGCATGACGAAGCTGACCGTGGCCGTCACCCAGATGGCCTCTGAACACGACTGGGCGAAGAACTGCGACAAGGCGGAGGCGCTGGTGCGCGAGGCCGCGGCGCAGGGCGCGGGTCTCATCCTCCTGCAGGAACTGTTCGATGGTGATTATTTCTGCATCGAACAGCATGCCCATTTCCTGAAGCGCGCCGAGGAGATCGACAGTCATCGCACGGTGAAGCGCTTCGCCGCGCTGGCGAAGGAACTTGGCGTGGTGCTTCCGGTGAGCGTCTTCGAGCGCGCCGGCAATGCCCATTACAACACCACCGTCATCGTCGACGCCGATGGCCGCGAACTGGGCATCTACCGCAAGAGCCACATTCCGGATGGGCGCGGCTATCAGGAGAAGTTCTACTTCTCGCCGGGCGACACCGGCTTCAAGGTCTGGGACACGGCAGCCGGCCGGATCGGGCTTGGCATCTGCTGGGACCAATGGTTCCCGGAATGCGCACGCGCCATGGCGCTGATGGGGGCGGAGCTCCTGCTCTATCCCACGGCGATCGGCTCCGAGCCGCCGAACCCTGATTATGATTCCTCCACGCATTGGCAGAATGTCATGCGCGGCCATGCGGCGGCGAACATCATGCCGCTTCTGGCATCGAACCGGGTGGGCCGCGAAACCGCGCCTGATGGCCGCTCGGACATCTTCTATGGCCGGTCTTTCATTTCTGACCATCAAGGCGAGAAGATCGCGGAGATGAACCGCACGGAAGAAGGCGTGAGACTCGCCAGCCTCGACCTTGCCGGGATCGGCGAACTGCGGCGCTCGTGGGGCGTGTTCCGCGACCGGCGGCCCGAGCTCTATGGCGCCCTGATGACGATTGACGGGCGTCTCAAATCCGCTGCCACATGACAAGACATCACAAGCAGGAGAACCGGGAATGAGATTTGCAGGTAAACGCGCCGTGGTGACAGGTGGCCTCTCCGGCATCGGCGAGGCCGTCGTCAAACGCCTTGAGGCGGAAGGTGCGAAGGTCGTCATCTGGGACATGCAGGGCGGCATCCGCACCGACATCGCCGACTGGGCCTCCGTGCAGGCTGCGGCGGCTGAAACCGTGCAGCAGCTGGGCGGCATCGATATTCTGGTGAACAGCGCGGGCGTTGCGGGCCCCACCGCAACCGTGCTCGACATCAAGATCGAGGACTGGCAGCGCACCGTGGCCATCAATCTGAACGGCACATTCTTCACCAACCGTGCTGTGGTGCCGCACATGATGGCCAATGACTATGGCCGCATCGTCAATGTCGCCTCGATCGCGGGCAAGGAAGGTAACCCGAATGCCTCGGCCTATTCGGCCTCCAAGGCGGCGGTCATCGGTTTCACCAAGTCGCTTGCCAAGGAACTGGCGAAGACCAACATCACCGTCAACAGCGTGACGCCCGCCGCGGTGAGAACGCCAATCTTTGATCAGATGGCGCAGAGCCACATCGACTACATGCTGTCCAAGATTCCGATGGGCCGCCTCGGCAAGGTCGATGAGGTGGCAAGCCTCATCTGCTGGCTGGCGAGCGCGGAATGTTCCTTCTCGACGGGCGCCGTCTTTGATGTGTCGGGCGGCCGCGCCACCTACTGAAGCAGGGGAAAGTCCGATCATGAAGAGAATGTGCCGCATCATCCAGCTCAAGGCGGATGTCATTCCGGAATACAAGCGCATCCATGCCGCGGTATGGCCGGAGGTTCTGGCGGCGATCCGCGACAGCAACATCTCGAACTACACGATCTTCCTGAAGGAACCGGAGAACCTGCTCATCGCCTATTGGGAATATCACGGCACGGATTTCGACGCCGACATGGCCAGGATGGCGGATGCCCCGCGCATGAAGGAGTGGTGGAAGATCACCGATCCGATGCAGCTGCCGCTGGCCACCCGCAAGGAGGGCGAGTGGTGGGCCGACACGGAGAACGTCTTCCACACCGATTGAACACGTCGCAGACTACCCCCGCTTCATTCCGCCGTCCGGCGAACTGGGGGGGGGGGGAGTGCGGTCAGCTGAACCCGGAGTGTCGTTTCCCGCCCCCTTGTGGGGAGGGGACGGGCGTCGCTGCGATTGACCTTGTTCCGCGCTAGGCGAGGAGCGCAGAGCCTGTTTCGATCATGATGTGAAGCCCGAGGCCGAGGGCGATGAGGCCCGCCAGTGTCTGCAGCGTGCGGCTGACCCAGGTGAGGCTGCTTCCGGCGAAGCTCAGCGGCACCGCGATGACGGCGGAGAACAGCACCATGCCGGCAATGGTGCCGACGCCAAACAGCACCATGAAGGCGATGCCGAGCGGCACCGAGGGCGCGCTGGCGCTGGCCAGCGCCACAAGTGCCGCGGATCCGGCGAGGCCGTGCATGACGCCGACCGCGAGGCTGCGGCCCCAGCCATTCGGCGCATG
This sequence comes from uncultured Aestuariivirga sp., assembly GCA_964392525.1. Lineage (GTDB taxonomy): Bacteria > Pseudomonadota > Alphaproteobacteria > Rhizobiales > Aestuariivirgaceae > Aestuariivirga. The sequence goes on along the minus strand of CAYMQH010000012.1, from coordinate 22,824 downwards.
GGCATGGTCATGGCTGCTCAGGCTGTGGTCCTGAACGTCACCCGCGTGGCTGTGGGCGTGGACATGCACGTCTCCGCCGCGGTGGCGGTGCACATGGAAGTGAATGCGCGCTTTCACAATGGTGTAGAGCGCCCGCGCGCCCAGCAGAACCAGCATCACGCCGACGATAAACTCAAGCCCGGTGGCCAGCCGTTCGTCGAGCGTCAGCTTCAGGGCATAGATGCTGCCGCCAATGGCGCCCAGCATGACAGCATGGCCCAGCCCCCAGGCCGCGCCATGGCCGAGGATGCGCCGCAGGCCCTTCTTCTCGGTGGCGATGGTCGCCACGGCAGCGACATGGTCGGCCTCCAGCGCGTGCTGCAGGCCCAACAGGAAACCGAAGATGATCCAGGTGAACATGGCTTCATTCTATAGACCGGAACGCGCGGGCCTGCGAGGCCTGTTTGCGGCGGTTCCCGCCGGTTTGCGCCCTCAGCCCAGGTGGCAGCCGGGCTTGCGGTGGCCAGCCACATAGTCATCGATGAGTTGATGGTAGCGCACCGGCCCGAAGCTCGGGAAGTGCCCGCCGTGGACGACCGCCACGGGAAGCGCCCGCAGCCGTTCCAGGGTCTCGACATAGACTGGCACATCGGAGTGGTAGGCGTCATCGATCAGCGGTCCGTCATAGATGATGTCGCCCGAGAGGAAGATGCCTGTCTTCCGCTCGAACAGCCCGATGCCGCCGGGCGAATGGCCTGGCGTGTGGATCACCTCGAAGGCCCGGTCGCCAAGGTCGATGACGTCTCCTGCGTGCAGAATAAGGTCGGGTTGCGCGGGCTTCACGTGATAGGCCGCCGTGTTCCAGCCCTCTGGCAGCCGGTCGAACATCTCCGCGGTCGCGTAGCGCCCGGCGAGTGTCCAGTCATTGCGCGGATCAGCAAGGATATGCGCCTCTGCCTGATGCACTGCGCAGCAGCCGGGAAATTCATGGTGGCAGCCGATATGGTCGAAATGCGTGTGGCTTGCGATGCAGGTGAGGCTCTGCTCCGAGACCAGAGGCACATGGGCGCGCAGGCTGAAATGGCCAAGGCCGGAATCGAACAGCAGGTCACGCTCGCGGCCGCGCACATGCCAGATGTTGCAGCGGAAGAAAGGCTTGATCCACGGTTCATGGATCAGTGTCACGCCGTCACCCATGCGGAGCGTCTCGTACCAGTCATGCGCGCTGACGCGGAGGTCCATGAGGTCAATCCTTCAGCGTGATGACATGTGCCGGGTCGATGGCGAGGTGCACCTTGTCACCTGCCGCAACGCTTATGCCGGGGTTGAGGCGCGCGAGGATGCCGATGCCATTGGCCTTGGCCGTCACCCGCTTGAAACTGCCCTGATAAACCACCTCCGCCACCTCGGCCGAAATCCCGTTGCCGAGCGTGACATGTTCTGGCCGGATGGCCAGATGGGTTGCATCAGCCGGTGCCGGGAAACTGCCGATTGCCGTCTCGATCATGCCGGCCCGCACGCTGCCGGGCACGATGGTGCTCTCACCCATGAATGTGGCGGTGAAGCGTGTTGCGGGCCGCGCATAGACGCGTTCTGGTGGCCCTTGATCCTCGATGCGGCCCTGGTTCATGACCACGACGAGATCTGCCAGCGCCATCGCCTCCTCCTGGTCATGCGTCACATGGATGAAGGCGGTGCCAACGCGCTTCTGAATGGCCTTCAACTCATCCTGCATCTGGCGGCGGAGCTTCAGGTCGAGTGCGCCCAGCGGCTCGTCGAGCAACAGAACCGCGGGTTCGACCAGGAGTGCGCGGGCCAGCGCCACGCGTTGCCGTTGCCCGCCTGAAAGCTGGTGCGGTTTCTTGTCGAAGGCGTTGCCCAGCCCCACCACATCCAGCATGGCGCGGGCCCTGGCATCGCGCTCGGTTCTGGCAACGCCCTTCATGCGCAGGCCGAAGCCCACATTGGCCCCGATGCTCATGTGCGGAAACAGGGCGTAATCCTGAAACACCGTGGCGGTTGGCCGCTTTGCGGGCGCCAGCGCCGTGCAGTCTTTGCCCCTGATCAGCACACGGCCCCGGGAGGGCGTGAGGAAGCCGCCGAGGATCGACAGCAGCGTGGTCTTGCCGGAGCCCGATGGCCCCAGAAGCACGGTGTAGCTGTCGGGTGGAATGGCGAGTGAAACATCGTTCAGCACGCGCGTTGCGCCGAAGCTGTGGGAGATGTTCTCGATGGAAACCAGCGCGGTCATTGTGGGCGCTTTCTGAAGGTGACAAGTTCAAAGATGATGGCGAGAACAATGGAAACGCCGAACACGAGGGCACCCACCGCATTGGTCTTGGGGTTCAGGCCGGCGCGCAGCATGTTCCAGATTTCAACCGGAAGCGTCGTCTCGAAACGGGTCAGCAGGAAGGAAATCACGAATTCATCCCATGAGAATGTCATGGAGAGGAAGAAGGCCGCAAAGAGCGCGGGCCACAGCATGGGCGCGGTCACCAGCAGCAGGACCTTCATTTCGGAAGCGCCCAAGTCGCGCGCCGCGCGCTCGATATTGGCCTGATGCGCACCCATCTGGCTGTAGATGATGGCAAAGCAGAGCGGCAGGTTGATCACCACATGCCCGATCCCGGCGGCAAACAGCGACTTGGGCAACCCAATCCAGTTGAAGAAGATCAGCAGCCCCATGCCGATGATCAGGTAGCTCACCGTCAGGGGCAGGGTGATGAGGCCGCGCAGCAGGGCGGAAGCCGGAAGATGAAACCGTGCGAAACCCCAGGCGGAGAGAAAACCCAGAAGCGTTGCAAGGGCGGAGCTGACAAGTGCAACGCCGATAGAGTTGGCGAGCCCCGATGTCAGCCGCGCATCGCTCAGCACCGCCTCATACCAGCGCAGGCTGGGGCCGTTGAAGGGCGGAATGGGAAACAGCGTGCCCTGAAACGAGAACAGCACCAGCACGGCGACGGGCAGGAAGATGAAGCCATAGAGCAGGGCTGCATAGAAGATGGAGAGTGCCCGCGCCATCATGCCCTCTCGAGCTTCAGCCAGCGCGCACAGGCGAGATAGGCAAGGGTGACGACCATCATGAGGATAAGCGAGAGCGCGGAGGCGGAGGCGAAATCGCCGCGCCGTGCGATCTGCATCATGATGAGTTGTGGCATGAGCAGTTCGTTGTTGCCGCCCAGAATCTGCGGCGTGATGTAATCGCCGATTGCCAGCACGAAGGTGAGGAAGGCGCCGACCATGATTCCCGGAAGCGTGAGCGGCAGGATGACATGGATGAAGGTCTGGAACCCGGACGCGCCAAGATCCGCCGCCGCCTTGCGGTAATTGGGGGACAGCTGCTTGAGGTTCGCATAGATTGTCAGCGTCAGCAGCATCACGAAGAAATGCACGAAGCCGATGACGGTTGCCGCGCGTGTGTTGGCAAGCTGGATGGGCTCTGAAAGAAGGCCGGCATCCACCAGCGCGCTGTTGATCACGCCCTTCTCCGCCAGCACCAGAAGCCAGGAGTAGGAACGCACGACATAGGATGTCCAGAACGGCAGCACCGCCAGCATGAGCGCCAGGCGCTGGAATCGCTCCGGCACGACGAAGGCGAGGATCCACGCGAAGGGATAGGCGAGGAGAACCGAGAAGAAGGTGACGGTCAGCGTCACCTCAAGGGAGTTCGTCAGCGCCCGCCAGTAGCTCGGGTTGGTGAAGAACTGCGTGTAGCTTGCAAGGCTGAAGCCCTCGGCCCCCTTCGGCTGAAGGCTTGCCACCGCCATGGCGATGAAGGGCACAACAAAGAAGACCAGCGTCCACAGCAATGCTGGTGAGACGCTGGCCCATCCGATGCGGTTTGCCGAGGCGCTGCTCACGGCAGCTGGATCATCTCGGTCCAGAGGTCCTGCATCTTCTTGTCGAGGTCTTCGGACGGCGCGGGATAGCCCTGCGCCCGCTTGAGGAAGTCGGACTGCTCGGCGAATCGCAGGATCTTCTTCTGGTCGTCATCGAGGGTGGCCTTGGCGTTGGCCGGCATGCCCCAGTAGCAGGCGGAGGTCGCCAGCCGTGCCTGGCCTTCCGGGCTCAGGATGTACTGGATGAACTTCAGCGCAGCGTCCTTGTTCTTCGAGTCCTTGAACATGGCAAGTGACTGCGACCACAGGACAGCGCCTTCCTTGGGGATCGAGAAGTCGAGGTCCGGGTTCTCCTTGGCGATGCCCGCCGTCACCCATTCGCCGCCGCCGATCAGGATGTCGGCTTCGCCGGTGGCCAGCGCCGTCTGGCTGGCGACGACGTCCGTCACGGCCTTGGCATTGGCCTTCATCTTCACAAGCACCTCCTTGAGGGCGGGAAGATCGGCCTCGGTGAGCTCCGATGTTTTCTTGCCGATCGACATGGCGGCAAGGCCAATGACCGGCAGATAGTAGTCATAAATGGCGACGCGGCCCTTGTACTTGTCATTGGTCAGCACCGAGAGCGACTGCATGTCGGCCGCGTCCACCTTCGACGCGTTGAAGCCAATGGTGTTGTAGCCGAACTTCTCCGTGATGCCGTAGCGCTTGCCGTCGAACTTCGAGTGCTGGTCCATCAGCACTTCGGGGAAGAGGTCGGCAATCGGCAACTGGTCTTCCGGCAGCGGCTCGAACAGGCCGCGCTCCACGCCCCGGCGCACATCCACCGTGTCGATCACCATCACGTCCCAGTCGCCGGGCTGCGATTGTTCGACGATGGCGAGGCCCGCACCCGTGCCCTCGAATTCCTTGAGGTTCACCTTGATGCCGGTGGCGTCCTCGAAGGGCTTCAGCAGGTTGGGGTCGGAATGGTCGCACCAGACAAGCGCGTTGAGATCCGCCGCGCTGGCGGAGGCGTAGGAACCCACAACGGCAAGAGCAGCGAGCGAAGCGCCGAAGAGACGGCGCGTGAGACGGTTGACGGTCATTGGCGTTCTCCCTGAATGTTTGAAAACTGAACCAATTTCAAAATTGAGTCAATTTCAAAAATGTGCCAGTCTGGCCGCATGTCAGGCCTCCGGCAGAAGCAGAAAGCCCATCGTCACGACCGTATCCTGGAGGCGGCCTCGGCCCTGTTCCGCGCGCAGGGCTATGAGGACGTGAAGATGGAGGCGATTGCCGCCGCCGCCGAAGTGTCCATCGGCACGATCTACAATTACTACCAGAACAAGGGCGACCTGCTCGTCGCCATCGTCTCGCTCGAGGTGGGCGAGGTTTTGAAGGCGGGCGAGGATGTCATTGCAAGCCCGCCCGCCAGCGCTGAAGCGGCGGTCGATCAGCTGATTGGCGGCTATGTGGCGCATTCGCTGCACTATCTCTCGAAGGAGATGTGGCGGCAGGCCATGGCCATTTCCACCATCCAGCCGGGAAGCCCCTTCGGCGAGACCTATGCCGCGCTCGATGTCGCGCTGGCAAAGCAGACCTGCGCCCTGCTCGAAAAGCTGCAGGCCCGTGGCAGCCTGAGCCGCGCGGCGGATGCCGCAAGCCTCGGCGAGGTGATCTTCAACAACACCAACATGAACTTCATCATCTTCGTGAAGACGGAGGCGATGAGCATGGCCGATCTGCGCAGCCTGCTCAGCCGCCAGCACCGCGCCCTTCTGGCAGGCTGGAC
>CAYMQH010000012.1:11437-17135 GCA_964392525.1 uncultured Aestuariivirga sp. | reverse complement strand
CCTTCTGGCCCACACAACGCCCGAAGCTGGCGCATTTCCCCCTTGGGCGGGTTTCTGCTATCAAGTCCCATCGCTCTCAGGAGATAGACCGATGAACAAGCCGACGAACATCGCAGGCGCGACCGCCTGGGAACCCTCGCCCAACAATCTTGAACCGTTCTGGATGGGCTTCACGCCCAACCGCGCCTTCAAGAAGCGCCCGCGCATGATCGCCCGCGCCAAGGACATGCATTACTTCGACATGGGCGGCCGCCCCATCCTCGACGGGTCCGCCGGCCTGTGGTGCTCGAACGCCGGCCACTGCCGCGAGCCGATCGTCAACGCCATCCAGAAGGCCGCGGCCGAGCTCGACTTCGCGCCGACCTTCCAGTACGGCCACCCCAAGGTGTTCGAGCTCGCCTCGCGGCTGGCCACCATGGCGCCGGATGACCTGAACTACGCCTTCTTCTGCAACTCGGGCTCGGAAGCCGCCGACACGGCGCTGAAGATCGCGCTGGCCTATCACCGCGCCAATGGCGAAGCCAGCCGCACCCGCCTCATCGGCCGCGAGCGTGGCTACCACGGCGTGAACTTCGGCGGCATCTCGGTGGGCGGCATGGTCGCCAACCGCAAGTGGTTCGGCGCCATGCTGGCCGGTGTCGACCACCTGCCGCACACCTATAACCGCAAGGAACAGGCCTTCACCAAGGGCGAGCCGGAGTGGGGCGCGCATCTGGCCGACGACCTCGAACGCCTCGTGGCGCTGCATGACGCCTCCACCATCGCCGCGGTGATCGTGGAGCCGATGGCAGGGTCCACCGGCGTTCTGCCGCCGCCCAAGGGATACCTCAAGCGCCTGCGCGAAATCTGCACCAAGCATGGCATCCTGCTGATTTTCGATGAAGTGATCACCGGCTTCGGCCGCCTGGGCCACGCCTTCGCGGCGGAGCGTTTCGGCGTCACGCCGGATATTCTCACCTTCGCCAAGGGTGTGACCTCCGGCACCGTGCCGATGGGCGGCTGCCTCGTTCGCCAGGGCATCTACGACAAGTTCATGACCGGCGCCGACCATGTCATCGAACTGTTCCATGGCTATACCTACACCGGCCACCCGATGGCCGCTGCGGCAGGCGTTGCCACCATGGATGTCTACCGTGACGAGCAGCTGTTCGAGAACGCGAAGAAACTCGAGAATGTGTGGGCCGATGCGGCCTTCACGCTCAAGGGCCACCCGCTGGTCGAGGACATCCGCACCATGGGCCTCGTCGCCGCGATCGACTTGAAGCCGATCGAAGGCTCGCCGGGACTTCGCGCCTACAAGGCCATGGAGAACGGCTTCCATGACGTGGGCATGCTGCTCCGCATCACCGGCGACACGATTGCCCTGTCGCCGCCCTTGATGATCACCGAGAACCAGATCGACGAGATCTTCTCGGACAAGATGCCGAAGATCCTGGCCTCCGTGGCCTGATCCTGGCGCGGATTAACCATGAATCGAAGCCGGAGGCCGAAAACCTCCGGCTTTTCGTTTTGGACAGTTGAACGCGGCGGCGCGTTGTGTGCAATTTCACGGCTTCGGAAATTCTGGCGCCGCCGGAAGCAATATGGTGTAAGTAGCGGCGTCAGCTTGGCAACAGGTGACAGAGGCAGAAGGTAAGAATGTCACGCCACATGGTGCCGGTGATGCTTGGGCTCACCGTGTTTACAGCTGCCGCGATGGCAATCGCGGTCTATATCGTGGTTAACGCCGGCCTCGGCATGGCTCCGGTGGCAGGTGCCATATTGCTGCTGTCGCTCAGCGTGCTGGCCATTGCCGTCGTGGCGCTGGTGAAGCTCTCGGGCCATGACCGTTCGCTTGCCCAGCAGAAGGACCAGCTCCGCAAGCTGTCGGGCCGCTCGGAGGAGGCGCTGGCCCGTCTCGCCACGATCGAGCAGCGCACATTCGAGCCCGACCCGCGCCTTGACCGCGTGGTGGCCGATGTGGGCGCCCTGCGCCGCGATCTCCATGACCTGCTTCACCCGAGGAATCAACCCGCGGAGCGCGCGCCCGGGGCGCCCGTCAGGCCCGCGTTCGCGGCCGCCGCTTCCGCCGCCGCGAAGCCCGTCCAACCCAATCAGAAGACTGCCGAAACACTGAGCCTGCAGCTCGAACCGGTGATCGACCTGGCGGCCGGCAGCACCTGCCATTACCGCGCGCTCCTCAGCCTCTCCGGCGGCGAGACGGGTGCCATTCCCTATGACCATTTGATCCAGAAGGCCGATCAGGGCGGCATGCGGCCCGCCCTCGATGTGCGGCTGGTGCGGCTTGTGGCGCCGGTGCTGCGCCGCTTGCGGGCCAAGAACCCGGCGTTGCGCGTCTTCGTGCCGATTGCCCGCACAACGCTTGGCGCGCGTGAGGAGGCGGGCCGTCTGCTCGCAATCCTGCAGCGCGATGCCGATGTGGCCAGCGGCATGGTGTTCGAATTCACCCAGTCCGATCTGGGCCGCCTCGAAGGGCCGGGAATCGAGACGCTGGCCCGGCTGGCGCGCTCGGGCGCGATGCTGGGCCTCAGCGAGGTGTCGGCCGAGGGCCTCGACATCGGCGCGCTGCGTCAGCTCGGTGTGCGCTATCTGACCTTCCCGCCCGCTGCGGCCGATGACAGCCAGCTGACGCCTGCCGCCTGGGCCGACTTTGTGCGCCATGCCCAGGCCCTGCAGGTTCAGCTTGTGGCAGGCAGCATCAAGACGCCGCAACAGGCCACCGCGGCCAATAAATTCGCCCGCTTCGGCTTTGGCCCGTTCTTTGCTCCGCCGCGCCGGGTGCGCGCCGATGCCGGCATGGCAGCCCCGGCAGGCCCCGCCGCCAACAGCGCCAACGTCGCCTGAAGCCTGTCCACACCCATGCAGAGATTTTCCGAAACCTACCCCGTGTGGTTCTGCGACATTTGGGGCGTGGTGCATGATGGCATGAAGCCCTTCCCCCTGACGGTCGCCGCCTTGAAGCGACACCGGCAGCAGGGCGGCACGGTCATCCTGGTCACCAATTCGCCACGCAGCCATCAGGGTGTCGCACAGCAGCTCCGCGAGATCGGCGTCGATCCGGACAGCCATGACCGCATCGTCACCTCGGGTGACGTGACGCAGGTGCTCATGAGGCTGCACGGCGGAGGCGGGGTGTTCCACCTCGGGGCGGCGCGCGATCATTCGATCTATGACGGCACGGGCGTTTCCCGCGTGCCGCTCGAAGCGGCGGACGCGGTGCTGTGCACCGGGCTGTTCGACGACGTGAATGATCAGCTCACGGATTATGAGGGGCTGCTCGACGACATGAAATCCCGCGGCCTTGTCATGATCTGCGCCAATCCGGACAAGATCGTGAAGAAGGGCGACCGAATCCTCTATTGCGCCGGCAAGCTGGCCGAGCTTTACGCTGCGCGTGGCGGCGAGGTGCTGATGGCGGGCAAGCCCTTCACGCCGATCTACGACCTCGCCATGGCGGAGGCCTCGCACCTGCGCGGCCGCCCGGTGGAGCGCCCGGAGGTTCTGGCCATCGGCGATGGCCCTGAAACCGACATCCGCGGCGCAGCTGACTATGGCCTCGACGCGCTTCTTGTTGCAGAAGGGGTGACCGATGCGAGCCAGGGTCTGCAGGTGGCGGAGGCCACCGTGCTCCGGTCCGTGCCCCATGCCCGCATCGCCGCAACCGTCCATGATCTTGCGTGGACGTGAGAAGGACGTGGAATGCAGTTGATCGAGGTTTCGGGACCGGTTCCTGAGCAGTGCCGGGGTGCGGTGATTGCCATCGGCAATTTCGATGGCGTGCATCGCGGCCACCAGGCGCTGCTGGCTGCCGCGCGTGCTGAAGCGGCACGGCTTGGCACGCCATGGGGCGTTGTCACCTTCGAGCCGCACCCGCGCAGCTTCTTCCGCCCGGATGAACCGGTCTTCCGCCTCACGCCGGGGCCGCTGAAAGCGCGCCTCATGGCGGCGCTTGGGGCCTCCTTCATGGCGGTTCTCCCCTTCGATGCGGTGCTTGCCGAATTGTCGGCAGAGGATTTCGTGCGCCGCAAGCTGGTGGAGGGCCTCAGCGTTTCGCATGTGGTGATGGGCTATGACTTTCACTTCGGCAAGGGCCGCAAGGGCAGCCCGGCCAGCATGTCGGCACTCGGCGCGGAGCTTGGCTTCGGCGTCACCGTCGTCGATCAGGTGACGGACGAGGGCGACCAGCGGTCGCCCTTCTCCTCAAGCGCCATCCGCCAGGCCCTGCGCCATGGCCAGGTCACGGCGGCGGCGCGCGAACTGGGCTATCACTGGACAGTGCTTGGCGAAGTGGTCAAGGGCGACCAGCGCGGCCGCACCATCGGGTTCCCGACACTCAACATCGTTCTCGACAAAGGCGCCGACCCGTTCCGCGGCATCTATGCGGTGCGCGTGCGTGATGCGGCGGTGAAGGGCGCGGTTCACTGGGCGGGGGCTGGCTATTTCGGTGACCGGCCGACCTTTGACACCGGGCGGACCTTCCTCGAAGTCTACCTCATCGGCTTCGAGGGCGATCTCTATGGCCGCGAGGTGTTCGTCGAATTCATCGACCTGATCCGCCCGGACAAGCGCTTCGCCTCGATCGAGGAACTGGTCCGGCAGATGACGGTGGATTGTGGCGAGGCCGTCGCCCGGCTCGCGGCCGTCAGGTTGGCCGATCCCGTCATCCCGTTTCCGTTGGGGGCGGTGCAGGCGCAGGGCCTCATCTAGTCCCTGGCCGCCAGTGCTGCGGCCTTGCGCTCGCGTCCGTCGCGCCAGATGATCGCCAGGCCCGCCAGCGCCACCAGCGCCATGCCCGCCATGGCCAGCCCATTGGGCACTTCGCCGAACAGGATGAGGCCGGACAGCACCGCCCAGATGGTGAGCGTGTACATGAACGGCGCAACGGTGCGGGCATCGCCGATCCGGTAGGTCATGTAGAGCAGGAAGTGGCCGGCCACACCGGTGGCCCCGGCAAGTGCCATCAGCAGGATGTCGCGGGGGCCGGGTGTGACGGGTGTTTCGAAGGCCAGCATGCCGATTGCGCCAGTCACAGCGAGCAGGAGGAGCACGGTGAGCGTTGCAACCAGCGGCGGCATGTCGCGCGGTGCATTGGGTGTCATCAGATCACGTGCGGCGGAGGCGATGGCGGTGAGGAAGGCGAGCGTTGCGAAGGGGGAGGCCGCACCGAGGCCCGGCTGCGCCACCATCAGCGCGCCGCCGATGCCGGCCAGGATCAGCGCCAGGCGCATGCCGTCCAGCCGCTGGCCGCGGAACATCCAGGCCCCGAGCAGCACGAAGAGCGGGCAGGTCTGGACGATCGCCGTCAAATCCGCGATGGCGATGAAGGCCAGGGCGAAGGTGAAGCTCAGATTGGCGACAACCTCCAGAAGCCCTCGCCCCACCAGCCACTTGTTGAACATGCGGGGCAGGTGTTCCGCCTGGCCCATGGCGATGATCAGCGTCAGGCAGATCGAGACCGAGAAGATGCCCCGCATCAGCATCAGCTGGAACAGCGGCGCGTTTTCGAGCGCCAGCTTCATGCAGCTGTCGGACGTGACGAACACGCCCATGGCAAGAACCATCGCTAGGATGGCGCGGAAATTGGAATGAGCAGCCACGGGGAAGGGGTCAGTCGCCTCGGAGAATACCCCTGCCTACCGGCAAGGCCGCACCGTGGCAAGCCGCCAAAACGGTCTGGCAGGCCTGCGCCGGCTCAGTC
>CAYMQH010000012.1:9495-11337 GCA_964392525.1 uncultured Aestuariivirga sp. | reverse complement strand
CCCGCAAGGCGGCCCGCCGCCACATAGGCAAGCCTCAGCTGCAGGGGCAGTGCGCCGCTGTAATCGGCATTGATGCCGGTGAAGCCCAGGGCGCCCAGCGCCTTGCGGTTTCCGGCAACCTGCGCTCCCTCCAGCGTCTCTGAATCCGGAATGCGCAAGGTGTCGCCATTCAACGTTGCGCCTTCGCCTGCAGTGGCTGCGTAGAACTCTTCAAGTGCGGGCCGGTAGACGGCGGCCAATGCGGGGCGGCCCTTCACCGCGAGCGCCACCGCAACGCACCATTCCTTGCGGCCTTCCATGAAGGCGCGGGTGCCGTCGATCGGGTCGATGATCCACAGCCGGTCCTGTTTGAGGCGTTCCGGCGTATCGGGTGTTTCCTCCGAAAGCCAGCCGTCATCCGGGCGCGCCGCCTTCAGGCGCTCCTCGAACAGCGCATTGATGGCAAGATCGCCCTCCGTCACATGCGAGCCGTCTGGCTTGGTCCAGTGCTGCAGGGTCTTCTTGCGGGAGAGCGCGAGGCCCAGTTCTCCTGCCTCCCGCACCGTGTCGAACAGCAGCTGCGCGTCAGACACCGGCAATGGTCAGCCCTTCGACGAGACAGTTTGGTGCATTCACCGAGGAGCGGAATTCGAGGTTGCTGGCAGGCACGATCGTGCGGAACATATCCTTCAGATTGCCGGCGATGGTGATCTCGCTCACCGGATAGGTAAGTTCCCCATTCTCGATCCAGAAGCCGGAGGCACCGCGGCTGTAGTCGCCCGTCACGGTGTTGATGGAGGAACCGATCAACTCCGTCACATAGAGCCCTTGCGGGATTGCCTTGATCTGGTCTTCGGGCGATTGAGCACCTGCGGGCAGATAGACATTCGAGGTGGAAGGCCCGCCGCGCGAGCCCTGGCCCGTGGGGTGAAGCCCCAGTTGCCGCGCCGAGCGCAGGTCCAGGATCCAGCCTGTCAGGACCCCGTTCTCGATCAGGTTCCGCCTGTGGCAGGCCAGCCCCTCGCCATCGAAGGGGCGCGAACCGTGGCCCCGGCGGATGAAGGGGTCTTCCACGATGGTGATGCGGTCGCCGAAGACTTGCGTTCCCAGCGCCTCCTTCAGGAAACTGGTGCCGCGCGCGATGGCTGCGCCATTGATGGCGCCGAGGAGATGCCCGATGAGGCCTGAGGCCACGCGCCGGTCATAGATCACCGGCACGGACTGTGATTTCACCTTGCGTGGGTGGAGCCGTTCCACCGCCCGTTCGCCTGCTTTGCGCCCAATGGTTTCCGGCGTGCGCAGGTCAGCGAAGTGGATGGCGGATGTGTAGTCGTAGTCGCGCTGCATGCCCAATCCTTCACCCGCGATTGCCGAGAAGGATACGCCCACGCCGGTGCGCCGGTAGCCTTGCGCGAAGCCGTTGGACATGACGATGGCGACGGAACTGTCGGAGACCGAAGCCCCGGCGCCGCCCGATTTCGACACGCCCGTGACGGCCAGACCAGCGGCCTCGGCGCGCGTTGCAAGGTCTTCAAGGCCCTTTGCGTCCGGCAGGTCATTGGCGGCAAGGTCGAGGTCTGGAATGTCGGTTGCCAGCTGTCCGGGGTCAGCAAGTCCCGCATAGGGGTCTGGCGGGGCCAGCTTCGCCATGCGCAGCGCGTTCTCGGCGAGGCGGTGAATGCCATCCTTCGTCAGCACGCTGCCGGAGATCGAGGCGGAGGATTTGCCGGCATAGACCCTGAGGCTGATGTCCTTGGCTTCGGCCTGCTCCAGTTTCTCGATCACGCCCTCGCGGATGGAGATTTCGGTGGAGCGGCCATCGGCAGCCACCGCGTGAACGGCATCTGCACCCAGTTTGCGGGC
>CAYMQH010000012.1:0-9395 GCA_964392525.1 uncultured Aestuariivirga sp. | reverse complement strand
GCCGAACTTGAGCGCGGTGGATTTGACGCCGATCAGAATGTCGTCGTCCTTGTCCTGATGCGCATAGATCGTGTCGTAGGCCAGCGTCCAGCAGATGCCGCCGGCATAGAGCAGCAGAGGTGCTGCGGAGAGCGAGCCGTGCGTGGCGCTCCAGCCCACCAGCGCGCCCCAGTTGAAGGCCAGCCCCAGCACCGCCTGTGGCCAGTAGGTGATGCGCTTCATGAAAGGATAGACGGCGACGATCGCCAGCGAGGCAACACCGAGCACCACGGTGAAGCTGTTGAACTGCAGCAGGATCACGAGACCGGCGAGGCAGAGCAGGATCAGGAAGGCAATGGCCTGGGCGACGCCCACCTGGCCAGACGGGATGGGCCTGAGCCGCGTGCGCTCCACCTTGCCGTCAAAGTTCCGGTCGGCAAGGTCATTCAGCGTGCAGCCCGCGCCGCGCATGATGATGGCACCCACGAGGAACAGCAGCGCGTACCAGAGATTGGGCAGCCCGCCGCCGAAGCCGATCTGGCCCAGCGCCAGCCCCCACCAGCAGGGCAGCAGCAGCAGCCACCAGCCGATCGGGCGCTCAAGCCGCATCAGTCGCGCATAGGGGCGGACAAACCGGGGCAGAACCCGGTCTGCCCAATGCCCGGGCAGGGCATCGGCCACGCGGTCGTCAGGGGCTGGCTGGCGGCTGGCATCAATCATGAGGGCGGTGTACACCGGGGTTCCCATGAAAACCACCCCTCGACTTCACCTTGATCTTGAGATTGCCGCGGGCCGCGAGGCTGAACTGCCGCGTGACCAGGCGCATTATCTGACAGGCGTGCTCCGCCTGGCACCCGGCGATCCCGTCTCGGTCTTCAACACGCGGGATGGGGAATGGCTGGCCTATCTTGCCAGCGTCACGAAGAAGGGCGCCAGCCTGCGCTTCGAAAAACGCGTGGCAGATGTCTGCCCGCCGCCGGACATCGACTATGTCTTCGCCCCACTGAAACATGCACGGCTCGATTATGTTGTGCAGAAGGCAACTGAACTGGGGGCGAGACGGCTGCGGCCTGTCATCACCCAGCGCACCATCGCCGAGCGCGTGAACCTCGACCGGATGAAGGCCAATGTCATCGAGGCTGCCGAACAGTGCAATCTGGTCTTCGTGCCAGACGTCTGCGAGCCGGTGAAGCTGCCCAAACTCCTTGCCGATTGGGATCACGCCCGCGCCCTGATCTATTGCGACGAGACGGCGGCCATTGCCAATCCGCTCGATGCCTTGAAGCCGCTGCGCGCGCCCGCCGCCGTGCTGATCGGCCCTGAAGGCGGCTTCACGGCCGAAGAAAAGGCTCTTCTGACATCGCTTTCCTGTGTCACGGCAATTTCACTTGGGCCCCGCATCATGCGCGCGGATACCGCTGCGGTTGCAGCGCTCAGCCTGGTGCAAGCCGTTCTGGGTGACTGGCAACGCATGGGCGGTTGAGAATCTTTGTCTTGCCGGATGGGGGTGCAGCCGCCTACATCCTCGGACTGAATTTTGACAGGATACCCCCGTTGAGCGGACCCGCCCCCGATACGCCCAAGGCCAGAACTCCGATCGAATCGAAGGCGCAACTCATCGAGGAGCTGTCGGCTGGCGCAAAGCCAAAGGATCAGTGGCGGATCGGCACCGAGCATGAGAAATTCCCCTTCCTGACCGATACGCTTCAGCCTGTGCCCTATCATGGCGAACGCTCCATCAAGGGCCTGCTGGATGGCCTGAAGGACGGCTTCGGCTGGGACGGTGTTTACGAGGCCGGCAACATCATCGCCCTGAGCCGCCCCGGCAGTCACGCGAATGTCTCCCTCGAACCCGGCGGCCAGTTCGAACTCTCCGGCGCGCCGCTCGACAGCGTGGTCGAGACGGCCGCGGAAATCGATGATCACCTCGCGCAGGTCAAGGCGGTGGGCGGCAAGCTGGGGATCGGCTTTCTGGGGCTTGGGGCATCGCCCGTCTGGTCACGGGGTGAAACCCCGGTCATGCCCAAGGGCCGCTACGGAATCATGGCGCCCTATATGGACAAGGTCGGCAAGTACGGGCGTGACATGATGTTCCGCACCTGCACGGTGCAGGTCAATCTTGATTTCGCCTCCGAAGCCGACATGGTGAAGAAGTTCCGTGTCTCGCTCGCCTTGCAACCCATCGCGGCGGCGCTCTTCGCCAACTCGCCCTTCCTTGATGGAAAGCCCAACGGCTTCCTGTCCTTCCGGTCGGAAGTCTGGCTCGATACCGACACGGCGCGCTCCGGCATGCTGCCCTTCGTCTTCGAAGACGGCATGAGCTTCGAGCGGTACGTGGACTACGCGCTCGACGTGCCGATGTATTTCGTCATGCGCGATGGCAAGTACATCAACACGGCGGGCGAGAGCTTCCGCGCCTTCCTCGATGGCCGCCTGCCGCAGCTGCCCGGCGAAAAGCCGGTGATGAAGGACTGGGCCGACCACCTCACGACCATCTTCCCCGAAGTCCGCCTCAAGAAATACCTCGAAATGCGCGGCGCCGACTCCGGCCTGACGCCCATGCTTGCCGCGCTGCCGGCCATATGGGTGGGGCTTCTCTACGATCAAGCGGCGCTCGATGCCGCGTGGGATCTGGTGAAGGACTGGACGGCGGATGAACGCCAGGCACTCCGCAACGATGTGCCGCGCCTTGCGCTCGGCGCAACGCTCCGTGGACGGACGGCTAAGGACATTACGCATGATGTTCTGAAGATCGCGCGCGCCGGGCTTGCAGCGCGAGGCCTTGGCGAAGCGCGCTTCCTCGATCCTCTTGATGGCATCGTGGAGCGCGGCAGGACATCGGCTGAGGATCTCCTGGCCCGTTATCACGGTCCCTGGCAGGGCGATGTGACGAAGGTGTTCGGCGCCTGCGCCTATTGAGCCGCGCCCCTGGTGGCGCGCTCAGGCAGCGGGCCTGCAATTACCTGTCGACGCCGCTCTCGCTTCTGGCGACGACGCGATAGGCCGTCCAGACTGATGCAATGCCGAAGATGATGGAGCCGAGTGCGGTTCCGGCCAGAACCCCTTCAGGTCCGGCAAGATGCGCGCCCGCCGTGGCGAAGGGAATGGTGCCGAGCGTGGCCTTGGCCCAGTTGAAGCCGGTCGATAGCTTTGGCCGCCCGAGATTGTTGAAGGCCGCATTGGCGACGAACTGTGCCCCCGCGAAGGCCCAGCTGATGCCGATGAAGGTGCAGAAGAAGATGATGAGTTCCGCCGCGCCGCCCGTGGCGTTGAAGGCGGCTGTGATCTCATGCCGGAACAGGAACAGCACCAGCGATGTGGTGAGCGTGTATACGGCCGCGAAGAGAAGGCCGTTGGTCAGCGTCTCGCGCACCCGTCCATATTGCCGCGCGCCATAGTTCTGGCCGATGATCGGCCCCACCGAGCCCGACAGCGCGAAGATGATGCCGAAGGCCACCGGAATGATGCGGCTGATGATGGCGAAGCCCGATACGCCTTCGTCACCGAAGGGTGCCAGCTCGTAGGTCATGTAGGCATTGGCGAAAGGCGTGGCGAGCTGGGTGAGGATCGCCGGAAAGGCGATGCCCCACAGCGGGCTGAAATCCCGCCTGAGGCCATCGAGGCGTATCGGGTTCAGGAAGCGGTGCACCTTGATCACGCCATGCAGACCAACGCTGAAAGACACGGCATAGCCCAGCACCGTGGCGAGCGCCGCACCCTGTATGCCGAGGCCCAGCCCGAAGATGAACACCGGATCGGCACAGGCGGTGACGATGCCGGCGGTCAGGGTGATGTACATGGCGCGGCGCGCATCGCCGATGCCCCGCAGGATGAAGGAGCAGCACACGGCACCCGAAATCAGGATGTAGCCCGGCGTCATCGTCCAGATGAAGACTTGCGCAAGCCGCTTTGCCTCGCCCGATGCGCCGAGAAAGGACAGCAGCAGGCCGGAGCCCAGATTGATCGCCAGCGTGATGACAGTCGATACCAGCAGCGAAAACAGCAGCGCGCTTGTTGCATATTGCCGGGCGCGGGCGACATCGCCGGCACCGAGGTTGCGCGCCACCAATGCCGAGGCGGCGATGCCGCAGCCGATCGCCACCGACAGGTTGGAGAACACGATGGTGCCCGCATAGCCGATCGCCGCCGTCACTTCCGTTTGCTTCAGCAAGGAGAGAAAGAACAGGTCGATCAGATCGACGAGAAACAACGCCATGAGGCCGATGGCGCCGGTCAGCGTCATCACCACCACGTGGCGCATGGTGGAGCCTGTCAGGAAGGGTGCGACATGCGGCCCGGGCTTGGCGTGGCTCATAAGGTGAAGCCCAGCGCGAGGGCCTCGGGAATGAAGTGTTCGGAATTGCGGAAGTGGTGCCCGGCGATGCCCGCCATGCGCGCGCCCGTCACGTTGGATTTCTTGTCGTCGATGAACCAGCAGTCCTCGGGCCGCGTGCTCATCCGCTCCATCAGCTTGCCGAAGCTCTTCGGGTCCGGCTTCTTGGTGCCGAATTCGAAGGAGTAATACTGCTCGCCGAATACGGCGCACAGTTCGGGGAAGAGTTCGGCGATGCCCGCCTTGGTCATCGGTCCGTTGTTGCTGTAGATGGCGATGCGCGCCTGTTCGCCGATCCTGGCGGCAAGGGCCAGCATGCCGGGCCAGGGCTGCATCGCCTCGCGCCGGGTGGCGATCCACTCCGCGCGGGTGATCGGATAGCCGAGGCGCTGCCCGAACTCCGCGAGATAATGATCGGGGTCCGCATAGCCACCTGTGTCGGCAGCATCCTCGAAGCCCGAGTCCCATATTGCCGCGCGGATGTCGCGCGGCATCTGGCCGGTCAGGCGCGACAGCGCCCTGAGCCTGCGCCCCAGGTCATAACGGCACAGCACGTCGTCCATGTCGAAGATGACGGTTTGGGGCTTCATCTTGAGGCTCAGGCCGCGGTGCCACCGACGGTGAGCCGGTCGATGCGGAGCGTGGGTTGGCCGACGCCCACCGGCACGCCTTGCCCCTGCTTGCCGCAGGTGCCGATGCCGGAGTCCAGCGCCATGTCATTGCCCACCATGGAGATGCGGGTCAGCGCATCCGCCCCGGCGCCGATCAACGTTGCGCCCTTCACGGGCATGGTGATCTTCCCGTCCTCGATCAGATAGGCTTCGGTGCAGGAGAACACGAACTTGCCCGATGTGATGTCCACCTGCCCGCCGCCGAACGACTTGGCATAGAGCCCGCGCTTGATGGAACGCTGGATTTCCTCCGGGTGCCTGTCGCCGGACAGCATGTAGGTGTTGGTCATGCGCGGCATGGGGGCGTGCGCGTAGGACTGCCGCCTGCCGTTGCCGGTTGGGGCAACGCCCATCAGCCTGGCATTCATCCGGTCCTGCATGAGGCCAACCAGGATGCCGTCTTCAATGAGTGTCGTGCAGCGCGACGGCGTTCCCTCATCGTCGATGGTGATGGAACCCCGCCGGTTGGCGAGTGTGCCGTCATCGACGATGGTGACGCCCTTCGCGGCCACCCGTGCGCCGGTCATGCCGGTGAAGACGCTGGTTTTCTTGCGGTGGAAATCGCCCTCAAGGCCATGGCCCACCGCTTCGTGCAGCAGAATGCCGGGCCAGCCCGGCCCCAGGAGCACATCCATTTCGCCCGCGGGCGCCGGCCGGGCCTCGAGCGACACGAGGCTCTGGCGCAGCGCCTCCTGGGCAGCCGCCATCCAGACCTCATCCGTGAAGTAGGACAGGGGCTCGCCGCGCCCGCCGAGGCCGTGGCTGCCCTGTCCCTGTTCCTTGCCGTCGGAGGAGACCACGGAGATGTTGAAGCGCACCAGCGGCCGCACATCGGCATAGTTCTGGCCATCGGCCCGGAGGATTTCGACGGACTGCCAATCCGCCGCCATCGAGATCGATACCTGCCGTACCCGGGGGTCGAGGCCGCGGGCATAGGCGTCAACCCTCTGGAGCAGGGCGACCTTGTCGCTGAAGCCCATGGCATCTGCCGGGTTGGTATCGGCATAGAGCCGCCGGTTGGTGCGCTCCGGCGCAATCGCATGGCTGACGCCGCCGCCCGATGCCACCGTCCGGCAGACCTCGGCGGCACGCTTCAGGGCCGAAATCGAGATATCGGTCGCATGGGCATAGGCCGCCGTCTCGCCCCGGACGGCACGCAGGCCGAATCCCTGCTGCTCGTCGAAACTCGCGGATTTCAGCTTGCCGTCGTCCCAGACGAGGCTTTCGGTCTGGCGCTTCTCGAGGAACAACTCGCCATCCTCGGCGCCCTTCAGCGTGTCGGCAACAATAGGTAGTGCGTCGGCGCGGCTGAAGTCCCGCGAGTCGAGGAGGGAGTGGCTGGCTTGGGTCGGCACGGGTGTCACCTCGGCTTAAGCGGCTGTCTGAACCCTCAAGATAGGTCAGCGGCGGCGGTTCCGCCAGCAGCTTGGGTCAAAGGCGTGCAGGCCAGAGGCAAAAAAGGCCGCTTTCCATGGAAAGCGGCCTGATCGTGATGGGTGATGAAACCAGCGGCCGGCGTTAGGACGCCTTTTCGAGTGCGGCCAGCGAGGCGGAGAAACCGTCGAGCGACAGCGTCATCGGCAGGCCCATGCCCGGTGCTTCATAGATGATGAAATTGGCCGACTTGCCCTTCTTGAGCTTGACCAGCGTTTCGGGCGATGCCTCGGCGAAGGCCATGCAGACCTGCGGCATGCAGCGGGTGAACGGCACCCGGCCGACGGCATCGCCATCGATTTCGAGCGCCACGCCGGTTGGCAGGAACACACCGATCGGCGCGATGATGCGCATGTTGATGATGCTCTTGCCGTTGGCCTCTGTCTTCACCAGAACGAGGGTCAGGGTGGCCTTGGGATTCTTCTCGTTCTGGGCGCTCTGCACCATGCCGCACTGGCGGGTTTCAGGCTGGCCCTCGGCGGCGGGCAGGATTTCGCACTGAACCTTCCACTTGCCATTTTCCGAGATCACATCAACCTTCGGCGCGGGTGGTTGGCCCGGCTGCGGTTGGCCCGGCTGCGGCTGGCCGTCCTGCTGCTTTACGGCCCGCGGGCCGAACTGCTTGGGCGGGGCGGAGGATTCCTGCGCCGCGGCAATGCCGCCAACCCCGAGGCTGAGAGCGAGAGCGAGGCAGGTGAGGGCGAGCGAACGGCCCGGCTTCAAGTTGATTCGCACAGGATAATACCTTCTGTTTCCCGATTCGGCGGGTTTAGCGCCGGGCGTTGGCTTAGACAACCGGGTTCTGCAGCAGCTGTGGGGCAGCGCTGGCCCATTGTTCACGGGCGGCGGTTTGAGCAGGAATTGGGGCGGAATTCTGTTGCATTTGCGAAGGTTTGTGCCATGACGTTTTGCCGCGCCCCGCAGCGTTGCGGCTGGCGGGCGAATGTGGTTCACAATCGCCATTTGGAGAAGGGGAGCATCCAGGGACAGCTATGCCCCCCACCGCCTTGCGCCTGGGCGTTAAGGCTTTGAAGTAGAGAGGGTGACGATGAAGTTTCGGAACATGTTGACGGCCATGCCCGCCATTGCCGCCGGTTTCGCGGGCATTCCCGTGGCGGCCGCCTATGATGGCTATGCCAAGCCCTGGCAGATGGGGCTCCAGCCGGCGGAATCGCCGTCGATGGAAGGTATCCACTGGTTCCATAACGCGTTGCTCCTGCCGATCATCACCGTCATCACGCTCTTCGTCCTGGGGCTGCTGATCTATGTAATGGTCCGCTTCAACGCCAAGGCGAACCCCGTTCCGTCCCGCACCACCCACAATACCGCCATCGAGGTGGCGTGGACGGTGATCCCCATCCTCATCCTCGTGGTGATCGCCATTCCCTCCTTCCGCCTTCTCTATCTGCAGCGCGACATTCCCGCTGCCGACATGACGATCAAGGTGATCGGCAACCCCGGCTGGAACTGGACCTATGAATACCCCGACCTCGGCGTCGGTGACGATGGCTCGGCCAAGGTGACCTTCATCTCTTCGTTGGATGACCGCGCCCGCGACCTCGCCACCGCCCGGGAAGCCAATGTCCCCTATCTCCTCAAGACCGACAATCCGGTCTATGTCCCGGTCAACAAGACGGTGAAGCTGATCGTCACCTCCGATCCCGATGGCATCATCCACGCCTGGACCATTCCGTCCTTCGGCATGAAGATTGACGCGATCCCGGGCCGTCTCAACGAGGACTGGTTCAAGGCTGCCAGCACCGGCACCTTCTATGGCCAGTGTTCCGAGCTTTGCGGCAAGGATCACGCCTACATGCCGATCGAGGTGGTCGTCCTCGAGGAGGCTGACTATCAGGCCTGGGCCCAGAAGGCGCAGACCGCGGGCGTCGAAGAGGCCCACAAGTTCATCTCCGCCAGGCTCGCCGCCAACAGCCAGCTAGCGCAGCAGTAATCCGGGAAGAGGCTTAATTTCATGGCACAAGCAGCAACCGCTCACGACGATCACGGCCACCCGACCGGCTGGAAGCGTTACGTCTACTCCACCAACCACAAGGACATCGGTACGATGTATCTGTGGTTCGCCATCTTCGCCGGCGTCATCGGCGGCTTCCTGTCGATCGTCATGCGCATGGAGTTGCAGGACCCAGGCATCCAGTACTTCACCGGCCTTGCCTCCATGGTCTATGGCACGCCCGCCGATGCCGCGCTCGATGCCGGCAAGCACATGTACAACGTGTTCGTCACCGCGCACGGCCTGCTCATGATCTTCTTCATGGTCATGCCCGCGATGATCGGCGGCTTCGGCAACTGGTTCGTGCCGCTGATGATCGGCGCGCCCGACATGGCCTTCCCGCGCATGAACAACATCTCCTTCTGGCTGCTGCCCCCGGCGCTGGCTCTTCTTCTGATCTCGATGTTCGTCGAAGGTCCGGCGGGTGCCATGGGTGTGGGCGGCGGCTGGACCATTTATCCGCCGCTCTCGACCACCGCGCAGCCCGGCCCGGCGATGGATTTCGCCATCCTGTCCCTGCATATCGCCGGTGCCTCGTCGATCCTCGGCGCCATCAACTTCATCACCACCATCTTCAACATGCGCGCGCCGGGCATGACGCTGCACAAGATGCCACTGTTCGTGTGGTCAGTGCTCGTCACGGTCTTCCTGCTGCTGCTGTCGCTGCCGGTTCTGGCGGGCGCCATCACCATGCTGCTGACTGACCGCAACTTCGGCACGGCCTTCTTTGTGCCCTCAGCCGGCGGCGACCCGGTGCTGTTCCAGCACCTGTTCTGGTTCTTCGGCCACCCCGAAGTTTACATCCTCATCCTGCCCGCCTTCGGCCTTATCTCGCACATTGTGTCGACGTTCTCGAAGAAGCCGGTGTTCGGATATCTCGGCATGGCCTACGCCATGGTGGCGATCGGCGTCGTCGGCTTCATCGTCTGGGCGCACCACATGTACACCGTGGGCCTCGATGTGAACA
>CAYMQH010000011.1:45843-48734 GCA_964392525.1 uncultured Aestuariivirga sp. | reverse complement strand
AGCATCTGACTTTTAATCAGAGGGTCTCGGGTTCGATCCCCGACGGGCTCACCAATTATCCAGCGATATCGTCGACATGTTTCGCGGCGTCGGACTGACGCGGTGCCAGGCGTCAGGAAGACTCGCGGCGCATCGCTCACTGTTACCGTGCCAACCGAAAGACAGCATGCGCTAGCGAAAGGCTAACCTCTTCAAGCGCGTTGAACTGGGCGTAGCGATCCGATCGCTTGAGCGAGCCAAATTGTGAATCCAGCCACTTGATATAGCGCGACGAAAGCTGCCATGTCGGAAATCCGGAGTTCATCTCGACAACATAGAGTTTATCCGTGCCGGCCTCGCGGAGTATGTCCAGTCCGAATGTCGTCGTAAAGGTGAGATCGCGGCAGATCCTTGCCGCCAATTGATGGACATCCCGCTCCTTCACAAAGAGCTTCTGGCGCGGCTTGCGGGTGTAGGCAACATCCAAGCCTTCTTGACCAACCATCTCTGGCGAGAAGTCCGACGCGTCGACCACCGTCGACTTCAAGATGTAAACAACTTTGTCGAGCACCGTCATCGCACGGTAACCGCTGATGCATGGGCCAGTGTTTATCCATTGCTGCACCAGCAACGGCGTGCGATTTTCCGAAAGAACCTCACCGTTCCTGATCAGGCGGGACACATCTTCCGTTTTCATCAAGCGGACACTGACGCTGCCGCGGCCACTTTTGGGCTTCACAACCACGAGCGGCCCCCACTCGCGTTCATCGAGAGCGGTGGTGGGTTGCAGGTCAATGGTGCGCGGCACCGGGAACCCCATCCTGGCGAGCACGCGCATTTCATCAATCTTGGAAATGTGCTGGGCAAACATCCGATACCCGCGAAGATTGGAATGCAGTTCCAAAGGTACGGGTGAAAACATCAGCGTCGGTTTTGCGGCAACTTCCCGCCAGAAGGGATTGTCCTCATCGATCGCGATGCTTATCGGAATGACGCCATGGGGGTGGTTCTCAACCTGATAAAGGTCTTTCGGCGTGAGGCTGACGGAGTAGATATAGGTCCTGATCTCCGGGTAGCGAGCGTGAATGATTTCGCGCATTGCCTCGAAATCAGCCACATCCTGCAAACCATGCGTTTGAATGAGCAGCAGGTGGTAATCGATCATTGCGATGTCCTCAGGATTCGTCTGTCCTGCTCAGAAAGGCACAATGCGGTCATGTGGCGTTGCTTGGCAACATGTCATCAAGCGCCATTCCCGATGCTCAGCCATGAAGGCCGGGAGCCTCCTGGCCAGTGCTGGCGACATACTCCGTGTAGCCGCCACCATATTGGCGCACGCCCTCCGGCGTCACTTCGAGCACCCGGTTGGAGAGGGACGCAAGAAAGTGGCGGTCATGCGATACGAAAAGCATGGTGCCCTCGTAATCAGCAAGAGCCTTGATCAGCATTTCCTTGGTAAGAAGATCGAGGTGGTTGGTCGGCTCGTCCAGCACGAGAAAATTTGGCGGATCATATAGCATCCTCGCCATCACAAGGCGCGCCTTCTCGCCACCGGAGAGCACGCGGCAACGTTTTTCTACATCATCGCCGGAGAAGCCGAAACATCCGGCCAGCGCCCTGAGCGAGCCCTGCCCGGCCTGCGGAAAAGCCGATTCAAGAGACTGGAACACCGTCTCCTCGCCATTCAGCAATTCCATCGCATGTTGGGCGAAATAGCCCATCTTCACGCTGCCACCCAAGGTCACCCGGCCTTCATCCGGCTCGGCCGTGCCGGTCACCAGTTTCAGCAGGGTGGACTTACCCGCACCATTCACACCCATGACACACCAGCGCTCGCGCCGGCGCACCTGAAAGTCCAGCCCCTCGTAAATGCTGCGCTTTCCGTAGCGCTTGTGCACGTTGCGGAGAGACACCACATCCTCGCCGGAGCGTGGCGCGGCGGGAAAATCGAACAGCACCGTCTGCCGCCGCCGCGGAGGTTCGACACGGTCGATCTTCTCCAGTTTCTTCACGCGGCTCTGAACCTGTGCGGCATGCGAGGCGCGGGCCTTGAAACGCTCGATGAACTTGATCTCCTTGGCGAGCATGGATTGCTGCCGCTCGAATTGCGCCTGCTGCTGGCGCTCGTTCAGGGCACGCTGCTGCTCGTAGAATTCATAATTGCCGGAGTAGCTGTTGAGTTCGCCGCCGTCGATCTCCACGATCCGGGATACGATGCGGTTCATGAACGCGCGGTCATGCGATGTCATGATCAGCATGCCGTCGTAATCCCTGAGAAACTGCTCGAGCCAGATCAGGCTTTCGAGATCGAGATGGTTGCTTGGTTCGTCGAGCAGCATCGCGTCCGGCTTCATGAGAAGAATACGGGCCAGTGCAACACGCATCTTCCAACCCCCGGACAGGGCACCGACATCGCCCTCCATCATCTCCTGGCTGAAGCTGAGGCCCGCCAGAACCTCCCGGGCGCGGCTCTCCATCGCATAGCCGTCGAGTTCCTCGAAGCGTGCCTGCACTTCGCCGTAGCGCTCGATGAGGGCGTCGATCTCGCATGCCCGCGCCGGATCGGCCATTGCGGCCTCGAGCGCCTTCAGTTCAAGCGCCACGGCACTAACCGGCCCGGCGCTGTCCATCACCTCGGCGACCGCGCTGCGCCCCGCCATCTCGCCAACATCCTGGCTGAAATAACCAATCGAGATGCCCCGGTCGACAGAGACCTGACCTTCATCAGGCTCTTCCTGGGCGGTCATCATCCGGAACAGCGTCGTCTTGCCCGCACCATTGGGGCCCACAAGACCGATCTTCTCACCCCGATGCAAAGCAACTGATGCTTCAACGAAGAGGATCTGATGGCCGTTCTGCTTGCTGACATTGTCGATGCGGATCATGGGGACGGAAAACCTGACAAAAGACTT
>CAYMQH010000011.1:0-45743 GCA_964392525.1 uncultured Aestuariivirga sp. | reverse complement strand
GCTTGCTGACATTGTCGATGCGGATCATGGGGACGGAAAACCTGACAAAAGACTTGCGCCTGCCAATAGGCCAAGTGCCCCCAGCATGGAAGTCCCGGAGCAACGCGCCACCCGGCCAAATGCCATCAACCGGGCCGAACAGCAAAGTCCGGGCATGATTGTTTGACCGCGACCGGGTGCCTGTCCATAATAAGACGCGTGCGATCCTCAGCGCCGGCCGAGTTCCTTCGGCCTTACGGAGCCTTCAGGAGGCGGACCGGCAAAGCCGCCAATCCTCACCTCATTGAAGGGCTGAACGTTGTCGCCTTCCAATTCCGACTGAGAGATCGTTTCCATGATTTTTGTAAGCAGAAACAGGGCTTCCGTTACGGTCGTCCCCCGCCGGATCGAGACTGTGACGGACCGTGTTTTGTTTTCCCCGAGAAAACCCGCGAAGTGGACATACTCCTGCTCCATCGGCAGCCTCCCTGTTTCATCCGGACACGGATGATAGGTTACTAATCCCTAATTTCGTTGAATTTTCGTAAATTTACAGATACCGGCCGCGCCGCAGCCGCGCATCAGGGCTGTTGTTCACCCGCCAGCAACCGCGCCCGCGCCGTCGGAAGCCGAACGGTTCTGGCTCGTTTTGGCCTTACCCTCCAGCCTTGTAACGGCCATCCGAAAGCGTGCGGGCTGCGACAGCGAAGATACCGGGGCGAGGCGTGATGGCCAGAGGTAACGCGGCGGCGAAAACAGGCTGAGTTGAGAAAATTCGATCGTCCTTAGAAAATGAGATCATGTCACGGGCACTGCATCGTTCGGTCTTACCAATAGCAGCGCCTCTGCGGCGCAAGCACTGCGGGAAATGACGTTTTTGTGCGGCAGGGCCTGAGCGCAGGGCGACTAAGTGCCAGAGAGTTTTCAGGAGTCGCAAGATGGAACAATCGGCAATCGAGATCATGAAGGCGGCCCGAGAGGAATCTCTTGCCGCTACGGCATCTGGCCGCCCGCAACGCACGCTGAACCCGTTCTTCGGCGTCGGCCCGATCACCGACATGGTGAAGGATGAGGCCGAAGCACGCCAGCTTCGCTTCGAGTTCGAGCACTGGCTTGAGCAGAACTACCGCAAATTCGATGACAAGGGCCGCGACGTCGGCGCCTTCACCTCGGCCGAGATCGGCCGGTCCATGCACCGCGGCTATCCCGCGGACAAGTTCCTTCTCGACATGATGCGGGAGATCCACCGCTACTTCGAATTCCCCAAGCAGAACCGCCTCGCTGTAGGCCTCGGCGGCGGCCACTCCGGCTTTACGGTTTGCGCGTTGCATTTCATCAGCACCAATGCTGCTGCCCAACAGGTTTACGTCGACACGCCTGCACCGGAATCAGACGCCGCCAAGGCGTCCGGTTTCTTCCGTCAGAGCTGGGGTGCGCAGATCATCGAAATGATGCGCCACGCGAAGAACGGCGATGAGACTCGCATCCACTTTGCCAAGGGTGAAGGCGCTATCCCCTCCTCCGATGCACTGGAGCGCATGGGCATCAAGGTGTTCTTCGGCGTCGGACACGAGACAACGGGCGCCACGACTTACTCCCGCGCAGAGATCCTGAACCTTCTTGATTGGATCGACCGTAACCCGGCTGAACACCACGCCGTTCTCGATGCCACATCCATGCTGGGCGCCATGCCCTGGGGCGAGGATGTGGTGCAGCAGGTCATGTCCAAGTGCTGCCTGTTCATGCCCTTCCAGAAGGCCATCGGCGGCATCTCGGGCTATTTCCTCGTGTCCTTCACGCCGCAGGCGCTGGAACTGGTGGAAGAAAACCAGAAGAAGCCTTCCTGGGCCATTCCGCGCCAGTTGAAGCTGGCCGCACCGGTTGACGCCAAGATGCCGCTGTCGGGCGCGCGCACGGTGAAGCTCGGTCCGATTTACGATCCGGCCGAAAACCGCATGCTGGGCGGGGTGATCAACACTTTCTCCACCCTCGCCTTTGCCGAAACGACCTTCGGACTGCTCCGGGTTGAACGCAAGATTGGCTCCGTAAAGGACATGAACCGCCGCTCGGAACAGAACCGCGCCGCCATCAATGAATGGATGAGCAACTCCGACCTCCTCGAACTGGGTGTCAGCAATCCTGAGAACCGCGGTGCCGCAGTCACCCTCATCAAGGTGAAGGACACGCGTATCACCGATGCCGCACTTCACGCCCGCATCATTGCCCGCTCGAAGCAGTTGCTGTCATACGAAGGCGTGACGCATCCCAATGGGCTGCATGAGGAAGGCCTCGACACGGCACGTTACATCAATGCCTTCCCCGGCACCCCCGGCGACTACCGCGCGTGGATCGGCGGCATTCGCCCGGTGGAGGATGTGACGGCTCTGCTTGATAATCTCAAATACGCCTACCACCGCGCCCGCATCGTGGTGATGGAGGAAGAACTGGAAAAGGCCGGTGTCACCTTCCCTGCGCCGGCGATGGGGGCAGGCCGTCCGCGCAAGGATGATCCCAAGCGCGCCTACAAGGTTCTGGTGTGCGACCATGTCGGGCTCAAGTTCGGCACGGACGGCAAGCCGGACTTCTCCGCGGTGAAGGCGCATGTCGAAGCCCGCGGCGGCGTGTTCCATGATGGCCCGCTGGGCGAAGCCGCGAAGCTCGAGGCTGGGCGGATTCACTTCTTCTACCAGCCCCACCTGGCAAAGCCCGAGGAGATCAGGCCGTTGACTGACAAGGGCCAGTATGATGCGGTGATCGCCGCCGCCACCTTCCTGCCGAAAGAAGCGGTGTTCAACGCGGGCGGTGTTCGGATCGGGGCTGGCACCGGCAACATGGGCTCCGCCTCCTGGGGTGGCGGTAATGGCGAAGGCGGCCTTGCCCCGCTCATGAACACGCCCTCCTTCAACAGCCGCGCGACGGCGCAGATGGCTTTCAAGGCGCTGCTCAAGATCATGCCGGATCTGCCCGTCGAGGAGATGCACCGTCTGACCGCTGCGGCCAAGTTCGACACCGGCCGCGACCTCAAGGACTTCCCGACAGAGAAGATCGAGGGCAAGCGCCTCGGCATCATCGGCTATGGCAACATCGGCCGCGAAATGGCGAAGATCGCCCAGGCCTTCGGCATGGTGGTTGCCGTTCACGCGCGGCCACGCCACAAGGACTGGATCGAATCCGAAGGCTTCATATATGCCCCCACACCGGAAGAGGCAGCCAAGGGTGCCGATGTAATCTCGGTGCACACCGGGCTCGGGCCGCTCAACGCAGCCACAGGCAAGTTCGCGAATGCCAATGTGGTGAGCGCTTCGGTTCTGACGGGCCTCAATGACGGCGCGATCGTCCTCAACTACGACCGCGGCGAATGCGTCGATGCGGCGGCACTCGATGCCGCGATGGCCTCCGGCAAGGTGCGCTATGCCGCGATCGACGCCGACCTGTTCGTCAATGCGGAGACGGGTGCTGCGTCTGGGCCGATGGTTCCCTATCTGCCGCTTGCCGAAAAATATCCTGGCCGTATCGAACTGCTGCCACACGCGGCGGCGGATACGGAACACGTGTCACGGGTCGAGGGTGCGAAGCAGGCGGTTGACCAGATCTTCGATGCCATCCAGTACCGCGAGGTCGTCAATCTGAAGGGTGATCTGCCGGAAGGCTATTCGGTGGGTGGCGCAATGACGGTTGCAGGTGTGGGCAAATGCTCCGGTCAGACCATCGCCCGAGCGCTCGGAGAAGACGGGGCCGCCGCCAGGGCCCGTGCGGGCGCGGAAGCCATGGCTGCCATCTGGGGGGCCCTTACCACGGCCAATACCGAACAGAAGCGGGCCGAACTCATCGCGAGGCACGGCGCGGATCTGGTCAAGAGCTTCAACAACTACGCCACGCTCATGCGCAAGCTGGGGCTTGAAGGCCCCTATGCCTGAGCCAAAGCCTTCTCGACGAGCCTCGCCCAGAAGGCGGGGCCCTTCAGAAGCAACGCATCATTGAAGTTGTAGCCGGGGTCGTGGAGCATCGGCCCCGGCCCCGCCCCGAGGCCGAAATAGCAGGAGGGGACGATTTCCTGCATGGCCGAGAAATCCTCGGAGAACATGAAGGGGCCGCGCATGTCGACCTGTGCTGGATCTTGGCCCATTTCCAGCGCAACCTCGCGTACCAATGCGGCTTCGCGCTCTGTATTGAAGCCGGCGGGATAGCTCCAACTGTCCACACCCGTGTCCACCTCGGCCGTGCAGCCATAGGACTTGGCATGGGCTATCGCCATGTCGCGGATGCGGGTCAGCACCATGTCACGCACCGGCTTGGTGACCGTGCGGATGCCGACGAGGAGCTTCACATGGTCTGGAATGACGGTGGCCATCGAACCGCCATTGATCGCACCCACCGTCACCACAACGGGGTCGTGGGGATCGGCATTGCGGGATACGATGGTCTGAAGGGCCAGCACGAGGCTTGACGCCGCCACGATGGGATCGACCGATTTGTGCGGCAAGGCGCCGTGGCCCGCCACCCCCTGAATGATGATCGTCATGACATCGCAGGAGGCGGTGATCGGGCCGGGGCGAACCAGAATCTGGCCTTCCGCTTCGCCCGGCAGATTATGCAGCGCAAAGACCGAGTCGCAGGGAAAACGGGTGAACAGGCCGTCGTCGATCATCTTCATGGCTCCGCCCTCGTCTTCCTCGGAGGGCTGGAAGATCAGGTGTACTGTGCCGTCGAAGTTGCGTGTTTCGGAAAGGTAACGTGCCAGGCCCAGCAACATGGTGGTGTGGCCATCATGGCCACAGGCATGCATCTTGCCGGGATATCTGGAGGCATAGGGAAGATTGGTCTGTTCCTGAATCGGCAGCGCGTCCATGTCGGCGCGGATGCCGATGGCGCGGGCCGAGTTGCCGTTGCTGATCGAGCCAACCACGCCGGTGATGCCGATGCCTGTCGTTACCCGGAAGCCAAGCCGTGCCAGCTCATCCGACACGACCTTCGCGGTGCGGTCCTCCTTGAACAGCATCTCGGGGTGAGCGTGAAGATCATGCCGGATCGCGATCAGATCCGGCAGGTGCTTCTTCAAGGTGTCTTCGATCATCGCTTCTGCGGTACTTTCCGTTCGATGATGCTGAAGGCCCACACCGCGAGGAAGGTGAGGCACATGTAAATCACGGCCAGCAGCATCAGAGGTTCATAGACGATATAGGTATCCTGCGTGATGCGGTTGCGCACCACCCCGGCGAGGTCCATTACCGTCACGGTCATGGCCAGTGGCGTAGCCTTCAGCTGCAGTACCACCTCGCCCGCCAGTGTTGGCAACACCATGCGCACGGCCCGCGGAAGCCACACGCGGGTCAGCACCTTCCAGGGTGACATGCCGAAGGCGCGGGCCGCCTCAAGCTCGCCGCGCGGTACGCCGAGGAAGGCCCCACGCATGATCTCGCCTTCATATCCCGCAAAGCTCAGGGTAAAGGCCAGCAAGGCATACCAGAAGGCATCGAGCCGGATCAGCCACATGAAATCCTGACGGAAATCAGGATAGACCATTGCGATCTTGGGGAACAGCGAGCCCAGCCCATAGTAGATCAGCCAAAGCTGCAGGAGCAGCGGCGTTCCACGGATGACGGTGCAGAACCCCTTGGCGATGGCCGCCGCCCATGTGGGACCCGTCACCTGCACCAACCCGATCGGAATGGCGAGGATGATGCCGATGATGCACGACAAGACCCACAGCAGAACCGTGAGCCACAGACCCTTAAGCAGGAGCGGCAGGTACTTCGCCACCCAGCTCCACTGGGAGACGGCCGCCAGCCAGTAGATCAGCCCGCACCCAACAGCCACCAGCACCAGAAGCACCAGCGACTTAACGATGAACTTGAGGATCCGGATGTTCATCGCACCGCCCTCACGCCAGCTTCCGCTGGCCGCGGCGCACACGACGTTCCAGCAACGAGAAGCCCTTCTGTGACACAAGCGTGATCAGCAGATAGATGAGACCAGCCGCACAGAAGAAAGTGAAATACATCTTGGTGTTGCCGGCCGCCTGCCGGGTTGCCAGTGCGAGTTCGGTATAGCCCACGACCGCAATCAGCGCCGTATCCTTGGTGACGATCAGCCAGAGATTGGCGAGCCCCGGAATGGCAAAGGGCAGCATGGCAGGAATTGTAATGCGGCGGAAGATGAGCCAGGGCGACATGCCATAGGCCTTGGCTGCCTCGATCTGGCCAATGGGAATGGCCAGGATGGCAGCGCGCAGCACCTCAGTCGAATAGGCCCCCTGTACGAAGCCCAGCACCAGAACGGCAGCCACGAAACCGTTGATCGCCACGGCACCGAAACCAAGGCTCTCCAGCAACTGGTTGAGCGTGGCCGTACCGGCATAATACAGGATGAGGATGAGGATCAGCTCCGGCACAGCCCGGACCAGCGTGGTGTAGCCCTGGGTGATCGAGCGGGTGAGCGTGCTTCCGTAGAGCTTCGACAAGGCCCCGGAAATTCCGATGATCAGCCCCAACGCGTAGGCCAGAACGGCAATCGAGACGCTCATGGCCGCGCCCCAGAGGAGTTCGTCGCCATACCCCGTGGGTCCAAAAAACAGGACTTCGGGAAAGCCGGGCTTGGCCGCCATCATGCGCCTCGGAAAAAAGGCCTGCGGAGCCGGAAGCCCCGCAGGCTGGTTTGCTTACTTCGGCAGAACCATCTTGCCGACGAGGTCGGGATAGTTTTTGGTGATCTCCTCGAACTTGCCAGCCTTGGCGAGTTCGGCGATCGCCGCGTTCAGCTTGTCCTTCAATGCGGTGTCTTCCTTGCGCACGCCGCCACCCACGCCTTCGCCGAGCACTTCCGGATCATCCTTGACCTGCCCCTTCAGTTCGCAGCAGGCAGTACCCTGTTCGGTCTTGAGGAATGCGTCGAGTGCCGAGGCATCGGCCTGCACATAGTCGAGGCGGCCGGCGGCGAGGTCGTTGTTTGCCTCGTCCTGCGTCGCATAGGTCTTCACTTCAGCTCCAGCCGGTGCATAGTACTTCTGCACGTATTTCTCATGAATGGTCGACACCTGCGCGCCGATGACCTTGCCCTTCAGGTGCTCGGGCGTGATGTCCATGTCGCCGGTCTTGGCACCAATGATCACGGTCGGGGTATTGTAGTACATGTTGGTGAAGTCGATGGTCTGCTTACGTTCGCCGGTGATCGACATCGAGGACCAGATCACGTCGATCTGCTTGGAGGTGAGCGCCGGGATGATGCCATCCCATGCCACTTCAACGAGTTCGCACTTTTCCTTCATCTGCTCGCAGACAGCGTTCATGAGGTCGATTTCCCAGCCGACCCATTTGCCCGACGCATCCTTCGAGGAGAAGGGCGGATAGGGCTCGGCGGCCACGCCGAACTTGATGTCGGCCATGGCGGCGGAGGAGGCACCCGCCATCATGGCGGCGGCAGCAACCGCGAATACGAAGCGACGAGACAGTTTCATTTGGTCTTCTCCCTTTTTCCCAGGGCCCTCGGCCCATGGTTTCCTCAGTTAAACAGCTTCCAGTCCTCTTGCCGGGTCAGCCATGGCTCGAGGACACGAACTGGCGGCAGCGGTCACTCACGGGTGAGCCGAACACCTGCGCGGGCGGCCCCTCCTCCTCGATCACGCCCTTGTACAGGTAGATGACATGGTTCGAGACATCACGTGCAAATTTCATTTCATGCGTGACGAGGATCATCGTGCGCCCCTCCTCGGCGAGGCCGCGGATCACGCGGAGAACCTCACCCACGAGTTCGGGGTCAAGAGCCGATGTCGGTTCGTCGAACAGCATGACCTTGGGTTCCATGCACAATGCGCGGGCAATGGCGGCGCGCTGCTGCTGGCCTCCCGAGAGATAGGCCGGATACTGGTCCCGCTTGTCATAGAGGCCAACCTTGTGAAGCAGCGCCTCGGCCCGTGTGACTGCCTCCTGCCGGGGGATGCCCAGCACATGCACCGGCGCCTCGATCACATTCTGCAACACCGTCATGTGTTGCCAGAGGTTGAAGCTCTGAAATACCATGCCGAGCCGCGTGCGGATACGCTCCAGCTGGCGGCGGTCCGACGGGTGGAGGTCGCCATCCTTGTGACGCGCGAGTGCCACCCGTTCACCGGTGACTTCAACTTCACCCGCCGTTGGCATTTCAAGGAAATTGATGCAGCGCAAAAAAGTTGACTTGCCCGAGCCCGATGCACCGATCATCGATACAACGTCACCCTCACGTGCCGTAAGGGAAACACCTTTGAGAACCTCAAGCTCGCCGAATTTCTTGTGAAGGTCCGTCACCCGCACAGCGACTGGACGGTCATCACTCGCCTTCACTTCAGGATCCGCCAAATCGTTTTCCCCCGTGGGCCGTCTTCAACCCTGTACTTGAACCTGAGTTTAACAAGAAAACCGCCAACTGCAATTCAGCAGTTAGCGGTTTGAAAGTTTTTCTCTGGCCCGGTTCAAGACGTGGGACTTCTCGCGGAAGGTCCTTCGCCGCTGCGGTAAGTTATCCCTCACGGGCGGCACAAGGACGACAGCGCTCCCCCATGAGGAAAGAGGCCGGTCAGGCCTGTTTGCCGGACGGCTTGCGCCGGGGGGGCTTGCGCGCCGGTTTTCCGCTGCCTTCCTCATCCGCTGTCACCGTGGCGCGCGGCAGGGCTTTGCGGGCTGGACGGCCGGGCAGCGCCTTTTCGTCCTCCCGGCTCAGATAGGTGAAGGTCAAGCCATCATGTTGGAGCAGGATGCGCACCGTACCGCCCTTGGCGAGCTTGCCGAACAGAACCTCCTCGGCCAGCGGCTTCTTCACATGTTCCTGAATGACGCGGGCCAACGGCCTTGCGCCCATCTGCTGGTCATAGCCCTTCTTGGCCAGCCAGTCGGCCGCTTCGGTCGACAGTTCGATGTTGATCTGCCGTTCCGCCAACTGGGCTTCGAGCTGCATGACGAATTTCTCAACGACCTTGCGCACCACTGCCGACGGGAGATGCCCGAAGGGGATCACCGCATCCAGGCGGTTGCGGAACTCAGGCGTGAACATGCGCTGGATGGCGGCGGTGTCGTCGCCCTCGCGCACGCTGCTGCCAAAGCCGATGGCCTCACGCGCCATGTCCTGCGCACCT
The DNA here is from genome assembly GCA_964392525.1 of uncultured Aestuariivirga sp. Lineage (GTDB taxonomy): Bacteria > Pseudomonadota > Alphaproteobacteria > Rhizobiales > Aestuariivirgaceae > Aestuariivirga. Next base: position 36,661 of record CAYMQH010000011.1, on the reverse strand, counting down.
GCATTGGTGGTCATGATCAGGATGACGTTACGGAAATCAACCGACTTACCGTTGTGGTCCGTCAGCTTGCCGTGGTCCATAACCTGCAGCAGGATATTGAAGAGATCGGGATGGGCCTTCTCGATTTCGTCGAGCAGCAAAACAGAATACGGGTGCTGGTCGATGCCATCGGTCAGCAGACCGCCCTGATCGAACCCGACATAGCCGGGAGGTGCACCGATGAGGCGCGAGACGGAATGGCGCTCCATGTATTCCGACATGTCGAAGCGCAGCATGTTGACGCCCATGACCTCGGCAAGCCGCTTGGCGACTTCCGTCTTGCCGACACCGGTGGGGCCTGAGAACAGATAGCAGCCGATGGGCTTCTCGGGTTCGCGCAGGCCCGCGCGGGCCAGCTTGATCGACGCGGCAAGCGCCTCGATGGCCTTGTCCTGGCCGAACACCATGCGCTTGAGATCCGCCTCAAGATTCTTGAGAACGGAGGCGTCGTCCTTCGTCACAGTCTTGGCCGGAATGCGGGCCATGGTTGCGATGGTGGCCTCGATTTCAGGAACGCCGATCACCTTGCGGCGCTTGTCCTCCGTCAGCAGCATCTGCGATGCACCCGTCTCATCGATCACGTCGATCGCCTTGTCGGGCAGTTTGCGGTCCGCCATGTAGCGCGCGGAGAGTTGCACCGCCGTCTCGATCGCATCATCCGTGAAGCGCACCTTGTGGAACTCCTCGTAATAGGGCTTCAGCCCCTTGAGGATGGCGATGGCATCGGGGATCGAAGGCTCATTGACATCGATCTTCTGGAAGCGCCGGACGAGCGCCCGGTCCTTCTCGAAGTGCTGGCGGAATTCCTTGTAGGTGGTCGAACCGATGCAGCGCAGGGAACCATTGGCCAGAGCGGGCTTCAGCAGGTTCGAAGCATCCATGGAGCCGCCGGAGGTTGCGCCGGCGCCGATCACCGTGTGGATTTCATCGATGAACATGATGGCGCCGGGGCGGGATTCGATCTCCTTCACCACGGCCTTCAGGCGTTCTTCGAAATCGCCGCGGTAGCGTGTGCCGGCTAACAGCGCACCCATGTCGAGTTGATAGACCGTGCAGTTCCTGAGAATCTCGGGCACCTCGTCATTGATGATCTTGCGGGCAAGCCCTTCGGCGATGGCTGTCTTGCCCACGCCTGGGTCACCAACGAACAGCGGATTGTTCTTTTGGCGGCGGCAGAGGATCTGGATGGTGCGGTTCACTTCCGGTTCGCGGCCGATCAGCGGGTCGATCTTGCCTTCGCCCGCCTTCTTGTTCAGGTTGATGCAATAAAGATCGAGTGCGTCTCCCTCACCCTTCTTCTTGGCGCCGCTCTCCTCATTGTTCTCGGAACTGGTGGCGCCCTGCTGGTCCTGATCGACGCCGCGCACAGGGCGGGCCTCCGACAGGCCAGCCCGCTTGGCGATGCCATGCGAGATGTAGTTCACCGCGTCATACCGCGTCATGTCCTGCTCCTGCAGAAAGAAGGCGGCATGGCTTTCACGCTCGGCGAAAATGGCGACCAGCACATTGGCGCCCGTCACCTCCTCACGCCCGGAGGACTGGACGTGGATCACCGCACGCTGGATCACGCGCTGGAAGCCGGCGGTCGGCTTCGAATCCTCGCGCTCCGCCGTGATCATCTGGCCAAGTTCATTGTCGATGTAATTGGTCAGGCTGCGGCGCAACACGTCGAGGTCGACGTTGCAGGCCTTCATCACGGCGGCGGCGTCCTTGTCATCGGTCAGTGAGAGCAGCAGGTGTTCGAGCGTCGCATATTCGTGGCGGCGTTCGTTGGCCAGTGCGAGGGCGCGGTGCAGCGCCTTTTCGAGACTGCGGGAGAATGTCGGCATTGGCCTATTCCTTTTCCATCGTGCACTGGAGGGGATGCTGGTTGTTGCGGGCGAAGTCCATCACCTGAGTGACTTTCGTTTCCGCAACTTCGAACGTGTAAACCCCGCAGACGCCAACGCCCTTCTGGTGGACATGCAGCATGATGCGGGTCGCCTCTTCGCGTCCCTTGCCGAAGAACCGTTCAAGCACATGCACGACGAATTCCATCGGCGTGTAATCATCATTGAGCAACAGCACCTTGTAAAGCGAAGGCTTCTTGGTCTTCGCTTCGGTGCGGGTGATGACCCCTGTCTGATTTTCGTCTTTGTGTGTTGGCTGCTTCGGCATGGAACCAATTATATAGGCGCTTCGGCTGGAAAGTGGAGGGGGTATTCACGGCGAAATTCGGGCGCGCCCCGTGGCTGGCAGGACGGTGGCGAAGCGTGCGAGCCATAACACGCTGAAAACACCGCAGTTCCGCGCCTTGGCAAGCCACAGGGGCTTGGCGTGCGCCGCACAATGCCGCCGTCAGCGGCCCGCCAGTTCCATCAGCCGCTGCGTGATCGGGTGGCCAGGCCTGCTCAAAAGATCACCGATCGTGAAGTGATCTTCTCCCTCCACAGCAACGTAAGTGCACCGTGAACCAAGACCTCGCCATGCGGCGGGCAAGGACCGGGCCTGCCGCAGGAATTCAAAGCTCTCCTTGCCGCCCACCCAGCTGTCAAACGGAACGTGGACGGGGAGCGGCCAGAACAGCGGGCTCGCTGTCACGGCCTCAACGACGGTGAGGCGCAGGTCATCATTGATCGGTGTGGCCATCAGCGGTCGGAGGTCAAAGATTCCGCTGATCGAAAGTCCTCCCTGGATGAGATCTTGCCGTTCACCATAGAACGCCCAGTTGGTTGCCGCGAGGCAGGCCGCAAGGTGGCCACCCGCCGAATGTCCCGCCACAACGATGCGCCGCCCATAGCGCTGCGACAGATAGAGGCAGCACTGGCGCAGTTCGTCGATGATATCGCTGATGGTCACCTCCGGGCACAGCGTGTAGCCCGCAATGGCGACATCAAGCCCCTGCGCATTGGCCGGCCCCGCCACATGGCTGAAATAGGATTTGTCAAGGCTTCGCCAGTAGCCCCCGTGGATGAACAACACCACAGGCCCTGCGCTGCCGCGGGACGTACCCTGAAAGAGGTCCAAGCGGTTACGCGGCCTTGCGCCATAAGCAAGGTCCAACTCAACCTCGGCCGTTTCACGGTAGGCCCTGGCCTCCGCCGCCCAACGGGCAAGGTGCGCCGGGTGGTCCGGCACCAGTTCGCGGTTGTTGTATTCAGCGGCCAGATCCATCATCAGGTCCTCGCGGTCAGAGAAAATGCCGGGCCATCGCGCCGTGGGCGGCGCGCAGTTCGGCGATGTCGACGCCGACCGGCATGGCATCGATCACCCGCCACTGGCCTGCCACCATCACCTGGTCGGCGCGGTCTGCGCCGCACAGCACCAGTGCGGCCAGCGGGTCGCCGGAACCTGAGAAGCGCAACTCATCGAGGGTGAACAGCGCAAGGTCGGCCTGCTTGCCAACCGCGATCTCACCGATGTCGTCCCGCCCGAGGCGGGCGGCGGAACCGCTGGTGGCCCAGCGCAGCGCGTCAAGGTGGCTGACCGACGCGTCATAGGTGAGGCGGTTGACCATCAATGCGTGGCGCACGCCCTCCATGAGGTTGGACGATTCGTTCGAGGCCGAGCCATCAACCCCCAGTCCCACCGGAGAGTCGGCCACCTCAAGTTCCCGCGTGCGGCACTGGCCGGAGGCCAGCACCATGTTGGAAGTCGGGCAATGGCATACATCCACACCGTGGCGGCCCAACCGCTGCACATCCGTGTCCGAGAAGTGGATGCCATGCGCCAGCCAGGTGCGGGAATTGAGCCAGCCCGGATCCTCGAGGTAATCGACAGGTCCCATGACGAATGTGGCATGGCAGAACGCGTCCTCGTCATGGGTTTCCGCCAGGTGCGTGTGGAGGCGGCAGTCATGCTTCTCCGCCATTGCGCCACAGGCGGACATCAAGGATTTGGTGACACTGAAGGGGGAGCAAGGCGCCAGCGCGATCTGGATCATCGCGCCCTCGCCCCGCTCATGATAGCGGCCGATCACGCCTTCGCAGTCGGCGAGAATGTCATCCTCGTCCTGAACAACGGAAACTGGCGGCAGCCCCCCATCCTTTTCGGACAGGTTCATCGAGCCCCGCGTCGCGGTCATGCGCATGCCGAGGCGATGCGCCTCCGCAACCTGAATATCTATCGCGTCTTCGAGATCTGCGGGGAAGAGATGATGATGGTCGGAAGTGGTGGTGACGCCCGACATCAAGAGTTCAGTCAATGCCAGGCGGCTCGATATTGCCACCGCTTCGGGTGTCAGGCGCGACCAGGCCGGATAGAGCGCCTTCAGCCAGTCGAACAGCTTCTTGTTGATCGCCTGCGGATGAGCGCGGGTGAGCGTCTGGTAAAAATGGTGATGGGTGTTGATCAGCCCTGGCAGTACAACATGGCGCGAAGCGTCGAACACCTGTTCCACCGGCTGGTCGGGCGCCTCGCCACCAGCCAGCAATTGCGCGATGCGGCCATTGCGGATGACGATCGCATCACAATCGATTCCGAGCACTGCCAGCGGCGACGTGATCAACAGGCTGGTCATGTCACTTCCTCTCCACGGCTCCCAGCGCGCGCGATCGCACTGGCCGGGACGCAGCACCGGCCGGCGGCGTGTCAGGCCTGTTCGCCCGCTGCCAACTTGGCGAAGGATTCGAAGAACTGGGCCGACAGTTGGCGCGCAGTCGGTTCGATGAAGCGCTGCGCGAGGCTCGCGATCTTTCCGGTCACGTGAGCGTCCACATCATAGATGAGCTTGGTGCCTTCGGGCACCTCCTCAAGACGCACATTGGCACCGCCGGTTGCACCGCCCATCATGGACTTACCCGTGCCGGAAATCCGGTAGCCATGCGGAGGATCGAGATCGGAGAGCGTCACCGCACCTTTGAACGATGCCTTGACCGGGCCCATCTTCACCGTCACCTTCGCTTCCATTTCGGTGTCGGAATGCTTTGTGATTTCCTCGCAGCCCGGAATGGCCTGACGCAGGATTTCGGGGTCGTTCAACGCCTCCCACACTTTATGGCGGGGCACCGGGATGATGACTTCATCGGACAACTGCATCTCTTTTTCCTCCCAAATCCCTTCGATTATGACGCGATATCGCCGCGCGTCCAGCCTTCCTTCGTCGTGAGGCGGAATTCCTCGAAGCGGCCTTCCGCGATGGCGGCGCGGATGCCCTGCATCATCGTCTGGTAATAGGCGATGTTGGCCCAGGAGAGCAGCATCATGCCGAGCAACTCGCCCGAGCGGATCAGATGGTGGAGATAGGCGCGCGAGTATCTGGACAGCGCCGGACATGGATGATCCGCATCGAGCGGGCGGGGGTCTTTGGCGTGCTTTGCATTACGGAGATTGATCTTGCCGAAGCGGGTGAAGGCCTGCCCGTGCCGGCCTGACCGGGTGGGCAATACGCAGTCGAACATGTCAATGCCGCGCGCCACGGATTCGAGAATGTCCTCCGGGGTGCCGACGCCCATCAGGTAGCGGGGCCGGTCCTGGGGCAAATGGGGTTCAGTGTGCTCGATGGCCTGCAGCATCAGCGCGTGGCCCTCGCCCACCGCCAGACCGCCGATCGCATAGCCCTCGAATCCGATGGACTTCAGTCCCTCCGCGCTTTCCCGGCGGAGCCGCGGGTTGATCCCCCCCTGCACGATGCCGAAATTGCCGCGCCCCGGCTGACTCCCGAAAGCGATGCGCGAGCGTTCGGCCCATCGCAGCGACAGTTGCATGGCCTTCTCCGCGTCCCCTTCAGTGTGCGGATATTCGATGCACTGGTCGAGTTGCATCTGGATGTCGGAGCCTAGAAGGCGCTGGATCTCCATGGCGCGCTCGGGCGTCAGTTCATACCGCCGCCCATCGATATGGGACTGGAACATCGCGCCCTGCTCGGTGATCTTGCGGATCTTGGAGAGCGACATGATCTGAAAACCGCCGGAGTCGGTGAGGATCGGCCGCTTCCAGCCGATGAAGTTATGAAGCCCGCCGAGCGCTGCCACCTCCTCGGCCCCCGGGCGGAGCATGAGGTGATAGGTGTTGCCGAGGATGATGTCCGCCCCGGTTCCCTCGACCTGGTCGAGATAGAGGCCCTTCACTGTGCCCACCGTTCCCACCGGCATGAAGGCCGGGGTCCGGATATCACCGTGCAGCGTGTGCACGGTGCCAAGGCGGGCCTGGCCGTCGGTGCCATGGAGGGTGAAGCCGAATTGCGGGGTCTCTACCTGTGTCATGGCGCGGGGAATAGCAGGCTCGAGTCGCCATAGGAATAGAAGCGATAGCCACTGGCAATGGCATGGGCATAGGCGCCGCGCATCCGTTCGAGGCCGGCGAAGGCGGAAACCAGCATGAACAGCGTTGACTTCGGGAGATGAAAATTGGTGATCAGCAAGTCGGTGGCACGAAACCGGTATCCGGGCGTGATGAAGATCTCCGTCGTTCCGGAGAACGGCTCAAGCCCAGAACTTTCCAGAAGCCGCAGCGAGGTGGTGCCCACCGCCACAATACGCCCGCCCCGGGCCCGCGCCGCCTTGAGGCGTTCACAGGTGGCGGTCGTGACCTCCCCCCACTCGGCGTGCATCCGGTGGTCCTTCGTATCCTCCGCCTTGACCGGCAGGAAGGTGCCCGCGCCAACATGAAGCGTCACAAACTCCTGTGCGATTCCATTCTCTTGCAGGCGCTTCATGACATCCGGCGTAAAGTGCAGCCCGGCCGTAGGCGCTGCAACCGCACCTTCCTTCTCGGCATAGATCGTCTGATAGTCGGACTTGTCGCGCGCATCGGTACCGCGCTTGCCGGCGATGTAAGGGGGCAGCGGCATCTCGCCAACGGCGGCGATGGCCTCGTCGAGCGCCGGGCCGGACACATCGAAGGCCAGCGTGATCTCGCCCGCCTCGCCCTTTTCTTCCACCGTCGCGTCCAGCATGCCAAGCAGGCAGTACTTGCTCCCGGCACCAAAGCGCAGCCGGTCGCCGGCTTCCAGTTTCTTGGCGGGTTTGACGAAAGCCTTCCAGCGGCTGGCGTCCAGCCGCATGTGCAGCAAGGCGGAAATCTTCGGCGCGGTTCCGCCCCGCCCGATGCGATGGCCCGCCAGCGACGCGGGGATGACACGGGTATTGTTGAACACCAAGACATCGCCCGCCTTGAGCAGGTCCGGCAACTCCCGGAAGATGTGGTCATCCAGCGAGCCGGGTTTTACCACCAGTAATCTGGAGCTGTCGCGCGGGTCGGCTGGCCGGAGTGCAATCTGGCTCGGCGGGAGGTCGAAATCGAAATCGGAAACGCGCATGGAAGGGCCTTGGGGAGTTTACGCCCGTCACGCCAGCGCGCACTGGCATCCCGCGCCTTGCCAGCATAACTGGAGCCCGGATTGCGCTGGGGTGACAATTGAAAAGAGGCGGCGTTGCGCCGCCTCTCCCGGGATTACTTGGCGTCGGCTGCGACCTGCAGCTTGGCAATCCTGTCGGGCTCGCGCACGGGTTCGCCGCGCTTGATGCCGTCCACGATCTCCATGCCGTCGGACACCTTTCCCCATACCGTGTACTGACGATCAAGGAAGGTCGCGTCGCCGAAGCAGATGAAGAACTGGCTATTGGCCGAATCCGGGTTCTGCGACCGCGCCATCGAGCATACGCCGCGCAAATGTGGTTCGGCCGAGAACTCCTGCTTCAGGTTCGCCTTCTTGGAGCCGCCCATACCGGCGCGGCCCGGATTGAAGCCCGGCGACGAGGTATTGCCGAACTCCACGTCGCCGCCCTGCGCCATGAAGCCATCGATCACGCGGTGGAAAACCACGCCATCATAGGCGCCTTCACGGGCCAGTTCCTTGATGCGCGCCACGTGATTGGGTGCGAGGTCGGGGCGCAGCGCAATGGTAACGCGGCCCTTGGCCTCGCCGTTGGCGTTCACCACGTCCATGTAGAGTGTGTTTTCGAGATCAGCCATTATTCCACCGTTACCTTTACCATCTTGTCGGGGTTAGCCGGCGGTTCGCCGCGCTCGATCTTGTCGACGCAGGCCATGCCTGCTTCATCCACCTTGCCCCATACCGTGTACTGGCCGTTAAGGAAGTCGCCATCGGCAAACATGATGAAGAACTGGCTGTTGCCGGAGTTCGGATCAGCCGAGCGGGCCATGCCCACGGTACCGCGCTTGTAGGGTTCAGCGGTGAATTCCGCCTTGAGGTCCGGCTCCTTGGAGCTGCCCATGCCGGTGCCGGTCGGGTCGCCCGTCTGGGCCATGAAGCCGTCGATCACGCGGTGGAACACAATGCCGTTATAGAAGCCGTCCTTCACCAGCTTGGTAATCTGGGCGACATGGGCCGGCGCCAGGTCCGGCCGGAGGGTGATTTCGAAGGAGCAGTCCTTGCTGGTCTCCACCTTGATCTTTTCGGCGGCGAGCGCCGGGCTTGCGAGAAGTCCGGCCGCCACGGCGGCCAGAGCCAATTTCCTGAACATGCTAACTCCGTTGTTGTTCCGGCAGGTTCCTGACCGGAGCGGGGGAAAATGTCAATGTGATGGCTTGGCGAGCGCCTTGGCCATCACGGCTAGGGCTTCGGGCGGCAGGAATGCCATCACGTCGCCGCCCATGCGGGCGATCTGCTTCACCAGCGATGAGGCGATCATGCGGGTTGCAGGCGAGGCCGCAAGGAACACCGTCTCGATGTCGGGCGCGAGTGCCGCATTCATCTGGCCCATCTGCACCTCATAGTCAAAATCGGACGCATCGCGCAGGCCGCGGATGATGAGGCCGGCGTGGCAGCCGCGCGCCGCATCGACCGCCAGCCCATCAAAAGTGACGACGCTGATCCTGACCCCGGCATGATCGGCGATGGGCCGCGTCGCGCTTTCCAAAAGCGCGATGCGGTCCTCCGCCGGGATCAGCGCCTGCTTGCCGTGGTGAACGCCCACTCCCAGCACCAGCCTGTCCACCAGCCGGGCAGCTCGGGCAATGATATCGAGGTGACCATAGGTGACGGGGTCAAAGGAACCGGGGTAGAAAGCCGTGCGTGCCATATCAGCGCCCTCTCAGAGCCATCCAGATGCCGCCGCCCATCAGGAAGCAGCCGCTGATGATTTCCAATGCCCGGATACGCGAGCGGGACAGGAATGTGCCTGCCTTTCCGGCCATAAGCGCATAGGCAACGTCACCAACTCCCGCAATCGCCATGAACGTGGCTCCCAACAACAGGATCTGCTGCATCGGGTCATCCACCGGGTTGATGAAGGGAGGAATCATCGCCCCGAACAGCACCAGCATCTTCGGATTTGAAATGATGACGATGAAACCCTGCAGGAAAAAGCTGCCATTGGGCCGGGTCCGATCCACCGCCACTGCAAGGTCGCCGTTGGAGCGGAACAGTTTGACCGCCAGCCAGACCAGATAGGCCGCACCCGCATAGCGCAGCACATCGAACCACAGCCCCATGAACTGAATGGCCGCGCCCAGCCCGAGTGCCGCAATGGCGAGCCAGATGACGAAACCGGCCTGCGTGCCCGCCGCATTCATCAGCCCGGCGCGCGCGCCATGGCGCAGGCTGTTGGCGATGATGACCGTCACCGTGGGCCCCGGAACGAAAGCAAGGGCCGCCGCCGCGGCACAAAAGGCAAGATAGGTTTCCGGCGTCATCGAACAATCTCCTGCGATGGCCAAGCTAGCCACAGACCGGCCCCCGCAGGCAAGCCCTGCGAAGGCTGGAGACGCCCGGGGGTGACGTCAGCCCTCCTCAGGTTCCGCGTCTTCCTCCGTGATGCGCTCGACCGATACGACATGCTCGTCATCAGCGGCGTTTATCACGATGACGCCCTGCGTGGAGCGGCCCGCCTTGCGGATGCCGTGAACCGGGGTGCGGATCAACTGACCGCCATCGGTGACCAGCATGATCTGGTCCTCGTTCTCGACGGGGAAACTCGCCACCAACGGGCCATTGCGGTCATTGACCGCCATGGCGACGATGCCTTTGCCGCCGCGCCCTGTGATGCGGTACTCGTAGGACGATGTGCGCTTGCCAAAACCGTTGGCCGAAATGGTCAGGATGGTCTGCTCGGCAGCCCCCATCTCGATGTAGCGCTCCTGGCTGATTGAGGCATCGGCGGCCGCTTCCTCATCGCCACCTGCCGCAACGGCGTCTGACTCCTCGCCCGCCATGGCGCGCGACATCTTGAGGAAGGCGGCGCGCTCCTCCGAACTCGCCTCCATGTGGCGGAGCACCGTCATGGAGATGAGGCGATCCCCCTCCTCGAGGCGGATACCGCGCACGCCGGTCGAGTCACGGCCCTTGAACACGCGCACATCCGTCACGGGGAAGCGGATGCACTGGCCCTGCGCCGTCGTCAGCAGCACATCATCAGCCTCGGTGCAGATTTCGACGCCGGCGATCATGTCGCCCTCATCGAGCTTCATGGCGATCTTGCCAGCACGGTTGATCTGCTCGAAATCGGAAATCTCGTTACGCCGCACCGTGCCGGAGCGCGTGGCGAACAGAAGCTGCAGGCCAGCCGCGCTGGCGGCGTCCTCCGGCATCGGCAGGATCGTGGTGATGCGCTCGTCCTTCTCCAGCGGCAGCAGGTTGATCAGCGCCTTGCCGCGCGACTGCGGATTGCCCACCGGCAGCTTCCAAACCTTCATGCGGTAAACCATGCCGGCCGAGGAGAAGAACAGGATCGGCGCATGGGTGCTGGCCACGAACAGCTTGGTAACGAAATCCTCGTTCTTCGTGCCCATGCCGGAGCGGCCCTTGCCCCCACGCCGCTGCGCCCGGTAGGTGGAGAGCGGCACGCGCTTCACATATCCCGCGTGGCTCACGGTCACGACCATATCCTCACGCTGGATCAGGTCTTCATCTTCGACCTCACCCTCATTCTCGACGATCTCGGTGCGGCGTGGCGTGGCGAACTCGTCCTTGATGGAAGTCAGCTCGTCCTTGATGATGCCGAGCACCCGCGCGCGCGACCTGAGGATTTCCAGATAGTCTGCGATCTCGGTGGCGAGCTTCTGCAGTTCCTCGGCGATTTCGTCACGGCCGAGTGCCGTGAGGCGCTGCAGGCGCAGGTCCAGAATGGCGCGGGCCTGCTCTTCGGACAGGCGATAAGTGCCTTCCGGCGTCAGTCCGTGGCGCGGATCTGCGATGAGCGCGATGAGTGGCGCCATGTCCTTCGCGGGCCAATCGCGCGCCATGAGGGCCTCGCGGGCTTCGCCCGCATCGCGCGACCGGCGGATAAGCGCGATCACCTCGTCGATGTTGGCAACCGCAATGGCCAGGCCCACCAATACATGAGCGCGGTCACGCGCCTTGTTGAGCAGAAACTTGGTGCGCCTGGTGACGACTTCCTCGCGGAAGCTGATGAAGGCCTGCAGCAGGTCCTTCAGGTTCAGAAGTTCCGGGCGGCCGCCGGTGAGGCAGACATTGTTGATGCCGAAGGTCGATTGCAGTGGCGTGTAACGGTAAAGCTGGTTCAGCACGATTTCCGCCATCGCATCGCGCTTCAGTTCGATGACGACACGCATACCGTCCCGGTCGGATTCATCGCGGATGTCGGAAATGCCTTCGAGCTTCTTCTCCCGCACCAGTTCCGCGATGCGCTCGATCATCACCGACTTGTTGACCTGATAGGGGATTTCCGAAACGATCAGCGCCTCGCGCTCCTTGCGGATCTCCTCCGTATGGACACGGGCCCGCATGACGACCGACCCGCGCCCGGTGTGCGCGGCGGATTTGATGCCCACGCGCCCCAGGATCAGGCCTCCGGTCGGGAAATCCGGCCCCGGAACGATGTCGATCAGGTTATCAATGGATATCGCCGGGTTGTCCATTACCGCGACACAGGCGTCGATGACTTCGCCGAGATTGTGCGGCGCCATGTTTGTGGCCATGCCAACGGCGATACCGCCCGAGCCATTGACCAGCAGATTGGGGAACCGCGCCGGGAGCACCGTCGGTTCGCGTTCGGAATTGTCGTAGTTGGGCTGGAACTCGACCGTGTCCTTGTCGATGTCGTCCAGCAGCGCATGCGCCACCTTCGCCATACGGGACTCGGTGTAACGCATGGCAGCGGGCGGATCGCCGTCGATCGAGCCGAAATTGCCCTGCCCGTCGATCAGCGGCAGGCGCAGCGAAAACTCCTGCGCCATGCGTACCAGCGCGTCATAGATCGACTGGTCGCCATGCGGGTGGTACTTACCGATGACATCACCGACGATGCGGGCCGACTTGCGGTAGGCCTTGTTCCAGTCGTAGCCGTTCTCGTTCATGGAGAACAGGATGCGGCGGTGAACGGGCTTGAGGCCGTCGCGCACATCGGGAAGCGCGCGGCTCACGATGACGCTCATGGCGTAATCGAGATAGCTCTTGCGCATCTCGTCTTCGATGGAGATCAGCGAAATCTCAGTCGGATTGGAGGGCGTCGGCGCGCCCTTCTGATCATCGTTGTCGGCCACGGAGAACCTGTCAAAAAAGCCCGGGGAAACCAGCCAAACCGCAGCGCGTGATGCAACGATTCGCTAGATGTCAAACTCTAGGCTCGGGGCCCGCTCAATACAATGAAAAGCTGTTGATTTTCAGGCCTGACACCAGTGCCGTCTGCGGTGGCGCAATGCCCTCAGAACGGCACTTCGTCATCGAGGTCGCGGGCGAAACTCTGGCTCTTGCCGCCAGCCCGCGGGCTTCCCATGGGGCTCGACTGCCCGAACTCGTCAGCGCCACCGAAGGACGAGGCTCCCTCGCCCGCGCCGCCGCGGCCGCCCAGCATGGTGAGTTCGCCGCGGTAGTTCTGCAGAACGACTTCCGTGGAGAATTTCTCCACCCCGTCCTTGTCGGTATACTTGCGGGTCTGGAGCTGGCCTTCGACATAGATCGTCGAGCCCTTCTTCAGATATTGCTCCGCCACCTTGGCCAGCGCCTCGTTGAAGATCACAACACGGTGCCACTCGGTCTTCTCCTTGCGCTCGCCCGTGTTGCGGTCGCGCCAGGTTTCGGATGTGGCCAGAGACAGGTTCACGATCGGCTTGCCGTCCTGCGTATGGCGCACCTCCGGGTCACGGCCCAGATTGCCGACGAGAATAACCTTGTTGACCGAACCAGCCATGACACCACCACTCCTTGTTTGCCGGGCACCCTAGTCAAACCGGGCTTCCGGCACAGCAGCGCTCGGAGCCTTATCCACACGCATCTATAGTTCTCTTTTTGTTCCATGACAAGCTGCTTATGGTGAGGCTTGTCCCCGGAGGTCGTTCATGATCCGTCAGATTGAAACCGACACGGCTCCCAAGCCGCTTTCAGCCTACGCGCAGGCAGTGGAAATCCCGCACGGCCAGCGGGTGGTTCATGTCTCTGGCCAAGTGGGCGTCACGCGCACCGGAGAGATTCCAACCGATCCTGCCCTACAGCACGAATTGGCATGGGAAAATGCCATGGCCATTCTTGCCGCTGCCGGCATGGACCACCGCAACATCGTCGATGCCCATGTCTACATCACTGACCGGGCGCACCTCGGGCTCTACCGGCAGATGCGCGACAGGTTCCTGAAAGGCCACAAGCCTGCTGCCACGCTTCTCATCGTGGCAGGACTTGCGGACGAACGCCTGGTGGTCGAAGTCGACCTGGTGGCTGCGGCGGAGGCAGTGGCCCCGGCCACATGAGCCGGAGCCTTTGGAATTGGCCGTACCTCTCAGCGACGACCGAACAGGCGGTTCATCATCGGGACAGAGCGACGCTCGTCCATCTTCTTCGCAACCGCAGCAATGTGCTGCACTTCTGCAACCCGCATCATCGCGGTGCTGTAAACATTTGAATAAGTGTCCAAAATCCAGTTCATGATAATCTCCTTTGGCCTTTATCCAGGCTTCTCTTGAACGGTTTCAATATGCTTCTTTCGCGCTTGCACCTCAAACGGCAATAACCTACGCTACCTGTAACAAAAACTCACAGGTCAACCATGGGACGACGTCTCCCCTCTCTCAACGCACTGAAGGCTTTCGAGGCCGCCGCCCGTCTGGAGAGCTTTACCGACGCGGCGGGCGAGTTGTTCGTCACCCACGCCGCGGTGAGCCGCCATGTACGAGATCTCGAGGAGTGGCTCGGCACACAGCTGTTCATCCGCACCGGACGCGGCGTCGAACTGACCGAGGCCGGCCGCCGCTTCGTCTCCCGCCTCACGCCACTGTTCGACCAGTTGGCCGATGCAACGCGGGAGGCCGCCGCAGTGGGCGATGTGCGCCAACTCAAGGTTACGGTCGAACCGGCCGTCGCCTCGCGCTGGCTGGTGCCCCGGCTTGGCCGCTTCAATAACCTCCACCCCGATATCGAACTCGCGATCGACCCCACCACCGAGTTTGCCGATTTCCGCTCGGGCGAGGCCGATGTCGGCATTCGCTATGGCGCTGGAACCTGGCCCGATGTCGAAGCCGTCAAGCTGACAGAAGCGATGATCTTCCCCGTCTGCGCGCCGAAGCTGATCAGCGGCCGGGCCAGTGTGACGCCCGCCGATCTTGCTGACTTCAACCTGCTGCATGAATCACGCAAGCAATGGTGGGCGGATTGGCTCGCCGCCGCCGGCGTCTCGGGCGTCGAGGACTGGCGCGGCACGCTGTTCCAGAACCACCTCGCCATCGAGGCAGCCGAGGCAGGCCAGGGCTTTGCCCTGGGCGACCAGTTGCTGTGCACCGATGCGCTGGCCGAAGGCTGGCTCGTGCGCCCGTTCAACTTCGATATCAAAGACCACTGGCATTACTGGATCGTGCGCGGCAAAGGCCAGAAGGAAACCCCGCCGGTGCGCGCCTTCCGTGAATGGCTGATGGGCGAGACGGCCGAGACCAACAAAAGATATGCACAACTCTCGGGCCAGAAGCCCGCAACCGTTGCGGCAAAGGCAGGATCGGCCTAGCGTCCGCCCCTCACGCTGCTTTGGAAAACCTCGATGGCCCGCCCGAAATACGACTGCATGAAATGCCCCGGTTACTGCTGCTCCTATCCAGTGATCGAGGTGAAGGACCGGGATGCCGAACGCATCGCCAAGCACTTCGGCATTCCGCTGAAGGAAGCCGAAAAGAAATTCTTCAAGTCGGCGCATGGCTACAAGCGCATCTTCCGGCGCAAGAAGGATGAGCACTTCGGCAAGATCTGCATGTTCTTCGACACCGAGAACCGGCGCTGCGGCATATATGCCGCCCGCCCCTCCACCTGCCGGATTTTCCCGGGCGAAGGCCGTTGCGGCTATTATGACTTCCTGTCCTTCGAGAGGGCCGGACAGGAGGATGAGACCTTCATCTCGACGACGGACCACTCGGAGAACTGAGGCCTGCCCCGCGCCGCGCCAGCCTTTCAAACCGCCAGGCCAACAGCGTCGCGGTAAAAGCGAGGCCGATCGACAGGCCCCACCACAGGCCCGGCGCGCCCCAGCCCCAGATGAAGGCGAAGACGTAGCCGCTGCCGAGACCAATGATCCAATAGCCGATGCTGGCAATCACCAGCGGCACGCTTGCATCCCTGAGGCCGCGCAGCACATGCGAGGCCAAGACCTGCAGCCCGTCGAACACCTGAAATACCGCCGCGATGACCAGAAGCGTGGCAACCAAGGCGAAGATCTCACCATATTGCGGGTCCGCGGGATCGAGGAACACCCGTGTCACGAATTCCGGCGCCAGTACCGGGATCAGCATCAAGAGTGCTGGGATGGCGACCCCAACCACCATGCCGAGGTTACCTGCCTGCCGCGCGGCCAGCGGTTCGGAGGCCCCCGCGAAATAGGCCACGCGCACCATGGCCGCTTCCGACATGCCGAGGGAGATGACGAAGGGAATGGCGATCCATCCCATCACGATCTGATAGGAGGCGAGTTCCACAGCCCCCATGACGCCCGAGAACAGCGACGTGGCGGCGAACATGCCCGACTCCAGCGCTACGATTCCCGCCACCGGAAAGCCGAGGCGGATCAGCGGCACATAGGCCTTGGGCCCACCGAGCTTGCCCCGGTGCAGCGGCAGCCGCAGGCGGCGCAGCAGCCATAGCGTATAGCCGCCGAGGCAGAGGCACTTGAACCACATCGAAATGGCCCAGGCGACGCCAGCACCGCCGATGCCAAGGCGCGGCAGCCCGTAATCGCCATGCACCAGCCCCTGCATGAGAAAGTAATTGAGAACGACGGTCACCACGGTGATCACCAGTACGAAGCCGGTGCGCATCATCGCGGCGGCAAAGCTCCGCAACACGCCGAACCAAACTATGGGCAGGATGGCAAAGGCGAAGCCATGGTAGTAAGGCTCGGCCATGGCCACCACCTGAGGGTCCTGTCCGAAGGCGATCAGAAGCGTGCCGAGATTGAGCACCACCACCGTGACGATCAGCGCAAGAATGGCCGCAAGGACAAGGCCGCGGATCAGTTCGGGCACCACGTCCTCACGGCGGAGCGCACCACGGGATTCGGATACCAACACACCTACCACAGAGAAGAAGCCCATCAGCACGATGCACATCTGATAGGCGATGTCAGTCGAAAGGCCCGCTGCGGCCAGTTCCATCGCGCCGAGCCGCCCAACCACCATCTTGGCGGTGATGATGATCATCACATCCGCCAGGTAGGCGAAAATCAGCGGCAGTGCGATGACGAGAAGGGCCTTGATCTCAAGCAGTTTACCGGGTTTCAATTCACACCTGCCTCTGCCTGCACATGGGCGCGCAGCTCCGCGAGGAAGATATCCGCAAATTGCTGCAACTTGGATTCACCCACCCCATGCACCTCGCCAAAATCCCACCGCGTCAGCGGACGCCTCGCCGCCATGTCAATGAGGGTGCGGTCTGAAAAGATCACATAGGCTGGAACGCTGCGCTGCCGGGCGAGCCTGGCGCGCAGCGACTTCAGCCGCTGCAGCAATTCATCGGACACACCCGTGCGGTCGGGCTCGGGCACGGTCCGCCTCGCACTTCTCGACGCCGTGCGCACGGGGTCCTGCCGGTAACGAAAGAGGCCTTCGCCACGGCTCAGCGCAATGCCCTTCGGCGCAACCGAAAGCCCGCCGAAGCCCGCCACGTCAATCACCAGATAGCCGCCACCGACCATCTGACGGATCATCGATTGCCACCGCTGGCGCGGGTGCTCCCTGCCGATGCCGAAGCAGGAAAGGCCGGTGTGGCGCAACTGCTCCGCCTTCCCATTGGCCTTGCCGCTCAACACATCCGCGATATGCGCCGCACCGAAGCGTTCTCCCGTCGCGGTCACGACGTCGAGCACCCATAGTGCCTCGCGGGTGCCATCCACCAGATGCACGGGGTCGAGGCAAACATCGCAATTGCCGCAAGGCTCGGACTGTTCGCCGAAATAGAACAAAAGATTCTGGCGGCGGCATTCGGGGGCCTCGCAATAAGCGACCAGCGCATCAAGGCGCTTGTGCTCGCGCCGCCGGCGCTCATCCCCGCCATCCTCCTGGTCGATGAAGCGGCGGCGCATCTGGATATCGCCGAGGCCATAGACCATCTTGGCATCGGCCGGGTTTCCATCGCGCCCGGCGCGCCCGATCTCCTGATAGTAGGCATCGAGGGAGGACGGCAGATCGGCATGGAACACAAAGCGCACATCCGGCTTGTCGATCCCCATACCGAAGGCGATGGTGGCGCAGACGATGACGCCCGGTTCCGTCATGAACAGGCTCTGGGCTTCGGCCCGTTCCTCGGAACTCATGCCCGCATGATAGGCAATCGCACGGAAACCCTTGGAGGCCAGGAAACCCGCCCATTCCTCCGTCGATTTCCGCGACAGCGCATAGACGATGCCGGACTGACGGGCCCTGCCATCGAGGAAATCGAGCAATTGCTGCTTCGCATTGGCCTTGGGCGCGACGGCCAGCTGGATATTGGGCCGGTCGAAACCTGACACGAAAAGTTCGGCCTCGCCACCGAACAGCTTGCCCACGATGTCCCGCCGCGTGGCCTCATCCGCGGTCGCGGTGAAGGCACCGATGGGAACGGCCGGAAAGGCCTGCCGAAGTGTCTGCAGCATGTCATATTCCGGGCGGAACGAGGCGCCCCACTGCGAAATGCAATGCGCCTCGTCGATGGCGATCAGTTGCACATCGAGGCGGGAGAGTGCTGCCGTCATGCGCTCGGTCATCAGCCGCTCGGGCGAGAGGTAGAGAAGCCGCACCTCGCCCGCCGCTACCTTGCGCCAGATCTCCACATTCTCGTCCCGGCTGGCAGCTGAATTGATGGTTTCCGCCGCCACGCCTGCAAGTTTGAGAGCCGCCACCTGGTCCTGCATCAGAGCGACCAGCGGCGAAACGACGATGGCGAGTCCGCCCCGCGCCAGTGCCGGGATCTGGTAGCACAGCGATTTCCCCGACCCCGTCGGCATGACGGCCAGAACATTGCGGCCCGCAATCAAGGCATCGACGATCGCTTCCTGCCCCGGCCGGAAGCTCTCATAACCGAATGTCTTGCGGAGGGTGTCATACTTGGTCAATCGGAGATCCCCAGGGTCGCAGACTCCTCTAGCCCTTCGCGTCCGATTCGTGCCAATCCTCCCGCGCAACGATTGAAGACGAACCGGATCCGGTCTCCAGACGTACCACGGAGCATGGCAGGGGCATCCTTGCGGATGTTCTCTTTTTGATCTAGTCGAGGATACATGTCCGAACAGAAAAAAGTCCTCTCCATTCAGGGCGCGCGCGAGCATAACCTGAAGAATGTTTCCCTCGAACTGCCGCGGGACAAGTTGATCGTCTTTACCGGCCTCTCAGGGTCCGGGAAGTCATCTCTCGCCTTCGACACGATCTACGCCGAGGGCCAGCGCCGCTATGTCGAGTCGCTGTCGGCCTATGCCCGCCAGTTCCTCGAGATGATGCAGAAGCCGGATGTGGACCAGATTGACGGCCTTTCCCCCGCCATCTCGATCGAGCAGAAGACGACGAGCCGCAACCCGCGCTCGACGGTAGGCACAGTCACCGAAATCTATGACTACATGCGGCTCCTCTTTGCGCGCATCGGCATTGCCTATTCGCCTGCCACCGGCCTTCCCATCGAAAGCCAGACGGTGACCCAGATGGTGGACCGCGTCATGGATCTGGCCGAGGGAACGCGCCTTTATCTGCTGGCTCCCATCGTGCGGGGCCGCAAGGGGGAATACCGCAAGGAACTGGCAGAGCTTCAGAAGAAGGGCTTCACCCGGGTCAAGGTGGACGGCCAGTTCCACGAGATCGACAGTGTTCCGGCCCTCGACAAGAAATACAAGCACGACATCGACGTGGTGGTGGACCGCATCGTGGTGCGCACCGACATCGCCACCCGCTTGGCGGACAGTTTCGAAACGGCGCTGAAGCTCGCCGATGGATTGGCCGTGGCCGAATTCGCCGACAAGCCGCTCCCGGCCTCCGCCACATCCGAGGAGGGGGCGAACAAGTCGAAGAACGAGACGCACGAACGCCTCCTGTTCTCCGAGCGTTTCGCCTGCCCGGTTTCAGGATTCACCATCGACGAGATCGAACCGCGGCTGTTTTCCTTCAACAACCCCTTCGGTGCCTGCCCGAAATGCGATGGGCTCGGAACCGAGCTCCACTTCGAGCCGGAGCTTGTAGTCCCCGACACCTCCCTGTCGATGCGGGATGGCGCGATCCTACCCTGGGCGCGCACCGGGAACACATCGCCCTATTACAACCAGACGCTCGAGGCGCTGGCCAAGCACTACAAGATTTCGATGAACGCGCCATGGAAGGAACTCCCCAAGAAGGTGCGCGATGCGATCCTGTTTGGCACTGGCGAAGAGGAAATCACCATCACCTATGATGACGGTATCCGCTCCTACAAGACAAAGAAGCCTTTCGAGGGAGTCATCGGCAACATCGAACGCCGCTGGCGCGAGACCGATTCCGAGTGGATGCGGGAGGAACTCTCCAAATATCAGTCGGACCATCCCTGCAGCGAGTGCAGCGGTTACCGTCTCAAGCCACAGTCGCTCGCGGTCAAGATAGACCGAAAGCACATCGGCGAGATTTCGGCCATGGCGATCCGCGAGGCCAACCAGTGGTTCGACGATCTCCCCGCCAAGCTGAAGGCGAAGGACCAGGAAATCGCCGCCCGCATCCTCAAGGAAATCCGTGAGCGGCTAAAGTTCCTCGTGGATGTGGGTCTTGATTATCTCAACCTGTCCCGGACATCCGGCACGCTTTCGGGCGGCGAGAGCCAGCGTATCCGCCTGGCCTCGCAGATCGGCTCTGGCCTGACGGGGGTTCTCTACGTACTCGATGAACCCTCAATCGGCCTGCATCAGCGCGATAACGCCCGTCTGCTCGATACGCTCGTGCATCTGCGCGACCTCGGCAACACGGTAATCGTTGTAGAGCATGACGAGGATGCAATCCGGCTTGCTGACTATGTGGTGGATATCGGCCCCGGCGCGGGCGTTCACGGCGGCGAGGTCGTGGCACAGGGTTCACCCGCCCAGATCATGGCGAACCCCAAATCGCTGACTGGGCAATATCTCACCGGCCAGCAGGCCGTTCCGGTTCCCGCCCGCCGACGCAAATGGGACAAGGGCCGCTCCATCCGGGTGAAGGGTGCGCGCGCCAATAACCTGAAAAATGTTTCGGCGGAAATTCCGCTGGGCGTGTTCACCTGTGTCACAGGCGTCTCGGGCGGCGGAAAATCCACGTTGCTGATTGACACCGTCTATCGCGCCGCCGCGCGGAAGCTCATGGGGACGCGCGAGGCGCCCGCAGTCCATGACCGCATCGAAGGCCTGGAGCTTCTCGACAAGATCATCGACATCGACCAGAGCCCCATCGGCCGCACGCCCCGCTCCAATCCGGCGACCTATACTGGTGCCTTCACCCCAATTCGGGATTGGTTCGCGGGACTTCCCGAAGCGAAGGCGCGCGGCTACGAGCCCGGCCGCTTCTCCTTCAATGTCAAGGGTGGGCGTTGTGAAACCTGCCAGGGTGATGGCGTCATCAAGATCGAAATGCACTTCCTGCCGGATGTCTATGTCACCTGCGATGCCTGCCACGGCCACCGCTACAACCGCGAAACACTCGAAATCCGCTTCAAGGACAAGTCCATCGCCGATGTGCTGGACATGACAGTCTCCGAGGCTGCCGAGTTCTTCCGTGCTGTACCGAGCGTGCGGGACAAGATGGAAACGCTGGAGCGCGTTGGGCTTGGCTATATCAAGGTCGGCCAGCAGGCCACCACACTCTCGGGTGGCGAAGCCCAACGGGTGAAGCTGGCCAAGGAACTGTCGCGCCGCGCCACCGGCCGCACCCTCTATCTGCTCGATGAGCCGACCACAGGCCTGCACTTCCATGACGTAAAGAAGCTCCTCGAGGTGCTGCATGAACTCGTTGACCAGGGCAACAGCGTGGTGGTCATCGAGCACAATCTCGAAGTCATCAAAACAGCGGACTGGATCATCGACCTTGGCCCCGAAGGCGGTGACGGCGGCGGTGAAATCGTGGTCGCCGGGACTCCGGAAGAGGTGGTTCGCGAGAAGCGGAGCTACACCGGTCACTTCCTGAAGGATGTGCTGAAGCGCGGCAAGATGAAAGCTGCGGAGTAAGGAGCCCACGCTTCGGAAAACACCACACGGATCAAGCCCGCGTATAACGAAATGCACACATTCATCGCCGGGCTTGACCCGGCGATCCTTTTTGGCGGGACGGAGAAACAACACCTGCCAAGCCAGTGCATGATGAGAGGATGATCAGAAATCCTGCACGTCCACCACGCCCGCGATAGCCTTGATGGCGCCCTTGATCTGCGGCGTGACGGTGAACTTGTTTCCGAGCGAGACATGTACCTCGCGGCCCTGCTCCATCATCATCACAAGACGCACGGGGGCACGGCCGCCGTTGCTGAGGCGGGCCGCGATGGACTCAAGGGGTCTGGCATCACGCACGAAAATCTCAAGTCCTGTGACCATCTGGGCGGCGGCCTTGTCGAGCATCTCGACACCCTGAAGGCGAAGCTTCACCTCCTCGCCCTCGACGTCAGCCTCCACACGCGCGATCACTGCATTGCCGGGCTCCAGAAGGTCACGGCAGACCGCGAGTGTATCAGAGAAGCAGATCGTCTCGAACTGGCCGGTCGGATCGGAGAATCCCACGAAGGCAAACTTGTTGCCGGACTTGGAACGCCGCTCCTGCCGATGCGTGATGGTGCCCGCAAGCTTCGCGGCCCGCGCGCCCTTGGTCAGCGCCTTTTCATGGAAGGACGACCAGGTATCAACCGACAGCTTCTGCAAGGGCTTCATGTAGTCATCCAGCGGATGGCCCGACAGATAGAAGCCAACGGCCTCAAATTCCTGCGCCAGCCGGTCCATCGGCAGCCAGGCATCCCGGCGCGGCAGCACCAGGTCATCCCCTGCACTCGACAGGCCGCCGAACAGATCATTCTGGCCAGCCTGTGCTGCACTCGCCGCGCGGTTCGCCAGGGACAAGATCGATTCTATCGCTTCAAACACCTGCGCGCGGTTGGGGTTCAGGCAGTCGAAGGCCCCCGCCTTGACGAGGCTTTCCATCGCCCGCTTGTTGATGAGGCGGGCATCGATGCGCCGCGCAAACTCACCGAGCGAGCGGAACGGGCCGCCCTCTCCACGTACCCTGACCAGATGCTCGATGGCACCGGCACCCACATTCCTGAGCGCCGCCAGAGAGTACAAAACGGCGCCGTCCACGACCGCAAAATCGACGCCAGACGCATTGACAGAGGGCGGGATCACCTTGACGCCCACCCGCTGCGCCTCACGTTTGAACAGCATCAGCTTGTCGGTGTTGCCCATGTCCAGCGTCATTGACGCTGCGAGGAATTCGACTGGGTAGTTGGCCTTTAGGTAAGCAGTCTGGTAGGAGACGACGGCATAGGCCGCGGCATGCGACTTGTTGAATCCATAGCCCGCAAATTTCTGGACGAGTTCAAAGATGTTGTCGGCCTGGCCCGCATCGACATTTTGTTTCACGGCGCCGGAGACAAAACGCTCCTTCTGCGCGTCCATCTCTGCCTTGATCTTCTTGCCCATGGCGCGGCGCAGCAGATCGGCTTCACCCAGCGAATAGCCGGAAAGAACCTGGGCTATCTGCATCACCTGCTCCTGATAGACCATGATGCCATAGGTCTCTTTCAGGATGGGCTCGATTAGCGGGTGCAGATAATCCGGCTCTTCCTCGCCTTTCTTGCAGGCGATGTAGCGCGGGATGTTGTCCATCGGCCCCGGGCGATAGAGCGCCACGATGGCGATGATGTCCTCGATACGGTCGGCGCGCATCTTCTTGAGAACGTCGCGCATGCCGGAGCTTTCCAGCTGAAACACGCCCGCCGTATCGCCATGCCCCAGCATCTCATAGGTCTTGGGGTCGTCGTAGGGAATGTGGTTGATGTCGAAGGACGGCTCACGCACGCGGATCAGATGCTGCGCCTTCTCGATCACCGTCAGCGTCTTGAGGCCGAGAAAGTCGAACTTCACGAGGCCGGCCTTTTCGACATACTTCATGTTGAACTGGGTGGCCGGAATATCGGAGCGAGGATCGCGGTAGAGCGGCACCAACTCGTCCAGCGGCCGGTCTCCGATCACCACACCCGCCGCGTGGGTGGATGCGTTGCGGTAGAGCCCCTCCAGCTTCAGCGCGATTTCGAACAGC
This sequence comes from uncultured Aestuariivirga sp., assembly GCA_964392525.1. GTDB lineage: Bacteria > Pseudomonadota > Alphaproteobacteria > Rhizobiales > Aestuariivirgaceae > Aestuariivirga. Next base: position 13,063 of record CAYMQH010000011.1, on the reverse strand, counting down.
GTTTTCACCGTCGGGTCGCGGTCGCGCTCTTCCTGCAGCTTCGGCTCGCTGTCGATGGCCTGGCCGAGCGTCACTGGATTGGCCGGGTTGTTGGGTATCAGCTTCGAAAGCCTGTCCACCTGTCCATAGGGCATCTGCAGCACACGGCCCACGTCACGCGTCACCATGCGAGCCTGCAGCTTGCCGAAGGTGATGATCTGCGCCACGCGGTCAGCGCCATAGCGCTGCTGAACGTAAGTGATCACCTCGCCGCGCCGGTCCTGGCAGAAGTCGATATCGAAGTCCGGCATGGAGACGCGTTCGGGATTGAGAAATCGCTCGAACAGCAGGTTGAAGCGGAACGGGTCGAGGTCGGTGATGGTCAGCACATAGGCAACCAGCGAACCGGCGCCCGAGCCGCGCCCTGGCCCAACCGGAATGCCCTGCTGCTTTGCATATTTTATGAAGTCCGACACGATGAGGAAGTAACCGGGGAACTTCATCTTGGTGATCACGTCCAGCTCGAAATCGAGCCGCTTGACGTAGTCCTCCGCTGTGCGGCCTTCGACCATGCCGCGCTCTGCAAGGCGGGCGGCCAGACCATCATGAGCCTGCGATCGCAACTCCTCCGCCTCATCGCCCTCCGCGAAGCGCGGCAGAATGGGCGCACGCGATTTCACCCGATAGGCGCAGCGCATGGCGATCTCGATGGTATTCTCCACCGCTTCCGGAAGATCGGCGAACAGGGCCGCCATTTCAGCCTGGCTTTTGAAATAGTGCTCCGGCGTCAGCCGCCGCCGCTCTTCGGTGATGAGAACTTCGCCCTCGGCAATGCAGATCAGCGCGTCATGCGCGGCATAATCCCCAGCCTTGGCGAAATAGGCCTGATTGGTGGCGACAAGCGGCAACTCCATCCGGTAGGCAAGTTCGATCAGCCCCTGTTCCGCCTCGCGCTCTGCGGCAAGACCGTGGCGCTGGAGTTCGACATAGAGCCTGTCGCCGAACAGCGCCTTCAACCGTTCGAGTTGCTCGGCGGCAAGGGGGCCCTGCCCCGCCAGCAGCGCATCATTGACCGGACCATCCGGCCCTCCGGTCAGGCAAATGAGACCGTCAGCATGGGCTGACAGATAATCCCACGTGACATGATGCTCGGCATTCTCCGGGCTCGAGAGATAGGCCCGGCTCGAAAGCTTCATGAGATTGTGATAACCCTGCTCATTCTTGGCGAGGAAGGCCATGGCGGGTATGCGCCGCAAACCGCCCGTCTGCTTGAGCGAACCTTCCTTCTGCTCGATGAGATCGACCTTCAGCGTACAGCCGATGATCGGCTGGATACCCTTCTCCGCCATTGCATCCGAGAACTCGAGCGCCCCGAAGAGGTTGCCGGAATCTGTAATGGCGACGGCCGGCATCCGCGCTTCCTTTACCAGCCCCGCAAGTGCCTTGATCTGCAGCGCGCCCTCGGACAGCGAATAGGCCGTGTGCGTGCGAAGGTGCACGAAGGTGATGCGTGTCGGGTCCGAGTCAGCCATGATACGAGATTATCATCGGCGGGCGTCGGGCTCCAGTCTGCCACCCCGCCAATGAAGGCCGAACGGGCATTTATCCGGTGCTTTCCGGCGCCTTCCGGCGCAGGCCATGTCTCTCAATCCGCGAGGATCCGGCCGTGTTCGAGCCGCGCGATCCGGCTCATACCTTGCGCAAGGTCAAGGTTGTGAGTGGCAACCAAGGCACCGAGCCCTTCATCCTCGATGAGGCGCAGCAACTCCTCGTGGACATGGGCCGCCGTATCGGGATCGAGATTGCCGGTCGGCTCATCCGCAAGCAGCAGAAGCGGCCGGTTGGCAAGCGCCCGGGCGATCGCCACGCGCTGCTGTTCGCCACCCGAAAGCTCCGAGGGACGGTGTTCCATGCGCGCAGCCAACCCCATGCGGGTCAGGAGTTCGCGCGCCCGTCCGGCTGCCGCAGACTTCCCTGTTCCGGCAATGAGTTGCGGCATCATAACATTCTCGAGGGCAGAGAACTCGGGCAGCAGATGATGGAACTGATAGACGAAGCCAATACCGATCCGCCGGATGCGGGTGCGGGCCTGATCATCCAGCTTCGAGCAGTTCTGCCCGGCGATCAGCACATCTCCGGCCGTTGGCGCTTCCAGCAGACCGGCAATATGGAGCAGCGACGACTTGCCGGAACCAGACTGGCCGACAAGCGCCACGATTTCGCCTGCCCGCACCGTCAGGTCCAGATCCTTGAAAACATCGAGTTGGCCCCGGCCCTCCGTGTAGGAACGGGCGACGGCGCGGAGTTCGAGGGCGGGTGTGAGAGGGCGGCTCATTCGTAGCGCAGCGCCTCAACCGGATCGAGCTTGGCAGCCCGCCACGAGGGGTAGAGTGTCGCCGCAAAGGAGAGGCCAAGCGCCATCAGAACGATGGACAGCGTCTCCCAGGAGTCCATCTTCGCTGGAAGCTGCGCCAGATAATAGAGCTCCGGGTTGAAAGGATCGACGCCCGAGATCCACGAGATGAACTGTCGTATGCGCTCGGTGTTTAGGCAGATGAGGAGGCCGGTGATGAAGCCGCCGATCGTGCCCGCCGTCCCGATCGCCGCCCCAGTGAGGAAGAACACCCGCTGGATGGTGCCGCGGCTTGCCCCCATCGTGCGCAGGATGGCGATGTCCCTGCCCTTGTCCTTGACCAGCATGATGAGGCCGGAAATGATGTTCAGCGCCGCCACGAGGATGATCATCGTCAGTACAAGGAACATCACGTTGCGTTCCACAGCCAGCGCGTTGAAGAAGGTGGAATTGCGGTCCTTCCAGCTTGAAATGGCCATGCCATCGCCCGCCGCCGTCAGCACTGGACCGGTGAAGGCTTCCACCTGATCAGGCTCTTCGACCATCACCTCGATCTGGCTCACGCCAGTATCGGTGTTGAAATAGTCCTGTGCCTCGGACAACGGCATGTAGATGACGTTCTCGTCATAGTCCGACATGCCAACCTTGAAGATCGCCACGACGGGATAATCGCGGATGCGCGGCGTGTTGCCGACGACCGTGTCCGCGCCATCGGGCGAGATGATGGTGATGCGCGAGCCGAGGCCGAGTTGATGCCGCCACGCCATGCGCTCGCCGATCGCCACACCGTCCGAGGCTTCAAAGCCCGCGAAGGACGGGGGATCGTCCGGCAGATGGTCGGGGTTCATGCCGGTGCGAAGATCGGGGTTGTTGAGGCTTGGCAGTTTCTGGATATCGGTTTCCGAAATGCCGCGGACAAGGGCGCCGGTATTGTTGCGGAGGCTGGAGGCCATGGCCTGGCCCTCGACCAGCGCGACGGCGCGGGTGACGCCGGGCACCGCGGCGAGCCGCACCTGAATGTCAGCGTAGTTTTCAATCGGCATCAGGTCGGAGCGGTATATGCTCACATGCCCCTGAAAGCCGAGGATCTTGTCGAGCAACTCGGCCCGGAAGCCGTTGAGCACCGCCATGACCACGATCAGCGTGGCAACGCCCAACAGGATGCCGAGGAAGGAGAACAGGGAGATGACGGAGATGAAGCCTTCCCGCCGCCTGGCGCGCAGATAGCGGGCCGCCAGCATCCACTCGAAGGGTGCGAAGGGCCGCGTATCGGGAAAGCTCTTATCCATCAGGCGGCGAAGCGGGCCAGCAACTGGTCAAGCGCCACGTTCTCGCGAACACCTGTCTTGCGGTTCTTTACCTCGGCGATGCCGTCCTTCAAACCGCGCGGTCCGATGATGACCTGCCAGGGAAGCCCGATCAGGTCCATGGTGCCGAACTTGGCGCCTGCGCGCTCGTCGCGGTCGTCATAGAGAACGTCAACACCCTTGGCTTCCAGCGCCTTGTAGATCCTGTCGCAGGCGGCATCGGTTTCTGAATCGCCAGCCTTGAGGTTGATGAGGCCCACCTTGAAGGGCGCCACCGGTTCCGGCCAGATAATGCCCGCCTCGTCATGGCTGGCCTCGATGATGCCGCCGACAAGCCGCGACACGCCGATGCCGTAGGAACCGGATTGCACGGTAACTTTCTTGCCATCCGGCCCCTGCACTTCGCATTTGAAGGGCTCGGAGTATTTGGTGCCGAAGAAGAAGATATGGCCAACCTCGATGCCGCGCCCGGTGACCCGGCGCTCGGCGGGAACGCGGGACTCATAGTCGGCCTGATCATGCATTTCGGATGTCGCTGCATATTTGGAGGTGAAGTCGTCCACCACCCTCGCGACAGCATCAACATCGTCATAATCGATCCCGAAGGTCGACCAGTCCATGTCATGGAAGGCCTTGTCGAAGAACACCTCCGATTCGCCGGTTTCAGCGAGAATCAGGAATTCGTGGCTGTCCTTGCCGCCGATGGGGCCGGTCTCGGCACGCATCGGCACGGCCTTCAACCCCATGCGGGCAAAGGTCTTGAGATAGGACACGAACATCTTGTTGTAGGAATGCTGCCCCGCCTCGCGTGTCAGGTCGAAGGAATAAGCGTCCTTCATCAGGAACTCCCTGCCCCGCATCACACCGAAGCGCGGGCGTACCTCGTCGCGGAACTTCCACTGGATATGGTAGAGGTTGCGCGGCAGATCCTTGTAGCTCTGCACGCCTTGCGCGAAGATGTCGGTGATCATTTCCTCGTTGGTGGGGCCGAACAGCATGTCGCGGTCATGCCTGTCCTTGATGCGCAGCATCTCCTTGCCATAGGCATCATAGCGGCCGGAGGTGCGCCACAGATCCGCAGGCTGGATCGTCGGCATCAGCACTTCAATCGCGCCGGCCCGGTTCTGCTCCTCCCTGACGATCTGCTCGATCTTGCGCAGCACCCGGTAACCGAGCGGCAGCCAGGAATAGCTCCCCGCCGCCTCCTGACGAATCATGCCGCAGCGCAACATGAGCTTGTGGGAGACGATTTCCGCTTCCTTGGGATCATCGCGCAGAATGGGCATGAAATACTGGGAAAGGCGCATGGGAATCCTGCATTGGAGAGGTTTGCGGTTCTTTTAAGGAAAAACCCCCGGAACTCAAGTAACCGGCCCGATGCAATCGGATACAGAAATTGAGACTCGTGTCAGGGCGCAACCCTGGTTAGAACCCGCCACTTCTGAAGGCGTCTATCCGCTGAATTGTGGCGAGCTTGTGACATTTTTCACTCGACAAGCGCCCCGGTTGTGATAGCTTTTTCAACAATAAGAACAAGACCACGGTGTGCACTGAAGTGACCCAGGTCTGGGGAGGTAGGTTTCCGGGCGCGCAACTGCAGACGCCCCGCCGGTCAGGTCACCGGAAGTAAAGGAAGCCAAACAAACGGCAAGCAAAGAAAGAGGCGGGGCATTTGCTTCGCCTTTTTCTTTGCCGGCATGGCAGGTGTGGAACCACGTCACCTGCCGGTCTCCCCTGTTGACGCGAGTTCGGCCGTTAATGATCGACCGGCATCGACTTCAGATAAGGAATGTCGTCGAAGCTGATCCAGCCATAGGTCGTCTGTCCCCAGACGAGTGCGAACACCAGCGCCGACAGGACAGTGGTGCCGATCACCTTTCGCAGCATCATTGGCTTCACGGGCGCACCGTGCTCATTTCCCTGCTCGACCACTTCGCCCGCCTCATGGGCATTGCGCACACCAAACGGCAGCACCACGAAAAGGCACACCCACCAGATGATGAAATAGATCGCTATTCCGCTTTCGAATCTCATGCCTGCTCCAGTTCCACCAGCGTGCCGCAGAAATCCTTCGGGTGAAGGAACAGCACCGGTTTGCCATGGGCGCCGATCTTGGGATTGCCATCCCCCAGCACCCGCGCGCCTTGCGCCTTCAGATGGTCACGCGCAGCGAGAATGTCATCCACTTCGTAACAGACATGGTGAATGCCGCCGCCCGGGTTCTTTTCGAGAAAGCCCTTGATCGGCGAGCCATCGCCCAACGGCTCCAGCAGCTCGATCTTGGTGTTGGGCAGTTCGACGAACACCACGGTCACGCCATGGGCCGCCTCGACCTGCGGCGCGGATACCTTTGCCCCCAGCATCATGCGGTAGACCTCGGACCCCTTCACAAGGTCGGGAACGGCAATGGCGACATGATTGAGACGTCCGAGCATGAGCGATACCCCTGTTGCGAGCTAACGCTATCTATAAGCCCTCGCGGGCCAGCTCAATGCGGCTTTTCAGCCAAGGCCCGGATCACCCAATCCTGCTGTTCCGGCAGCCGGGCACCCCGTGGTTCGAACACGTGGCGGTGCAGGAAATAGGCGGCAAGTTTCAGTCCGTCGATCACATCGGCGGGTGGTGCCGCCACGCCCCCGCCCGCCAGAAACGGTGGCAGACGGAACAGCCTGTCGCGGAAGGGCTGGCCCGCCCCGGCCGATACGGCCTTGCCGCTGCGGGGCGAAACAAAGGCGAGGTTCTCCCGCGTTCCTGTTGCCGCGCATTTGGAAAGGTCCAGCCCGAAGCCTAGCTCGTCGAGCAGGCCAAGCTCCCAGCGGACCAGCAGGGCGGGCCAGACCTCATCATGGCTGATAGCATTCAGCACCACGCGCAGCGCCTCATAGAGGCGCGGATGCGGCTCACGCTCGGGCAAGAGCTGGGCAAGGCCCGTGAGCGTCGCCAGCCCCGCGAGCCGGAACGGCTCTTCCATGATGGCGCCGGCGTAAAGCTCAAGCGGTTCGAGCGTGAAGGTGCCGAGTTGCTCCTCGAGCCGCGCCCGCCACACGGCCTGAACGATGTTGCCCGCCTGAAGCACCGGGCGCTGCTGCTTGGAGCGCCCGCCGCGGACCAGGCCCATGACCCGGCCATGCTGGGCAGTCAGGGTTTCTGCAATGGCGCTCGTTTCGCCATGGCGGCGCACCGACAGGATAACCCCCTCGTCGCGCCATTCCATGGGCTAGACGTCAAGCCCCATGTTGCGCAGGCGCTCCTTGTCCTCCGCCCAGTTCTCGCGGACCTTCACGAAAAGGAACAGATGGACCTTGCGCTCGAAGTATTTCTCCATTTCGGCGCGCGCCAACTGGTTGATCAGCTTCACCGTCTGCCCGCCCTTGCCGAGCACGATGGCCTTCTGGCTGTCGCGTTGGACATAGATGACCTGGTCGATCTTGACAGACCCGTCCTTGCGCTCTTCCCAGCCCTCGGTTTCAACCGTCGAGGCGTAGGGAAGTTCCTCATGCAGGCGCTCGTAGATCTTCTCTCGCGTCATCTCTGCGGCCATGAAACGAAGCTGCACGTCGGCCACCTGGTCCTCCGGGTAGAGCCACGGGCTCTCTGGCATCTTGGCGGCAATGGCTTTCAGCAGATCGCCCGTGCCGGACCCCGTCAGCGCACTGACCATGAAGGTTTGCTCGAAGGGATGGGCCGCGTTGAATTCGGCCGAAACCTCGAGCAGCCGCTCGCGTGGCATAAGGTCGATCTTGTTGATGACAAGCAACGCCTTTGTCTTCGTGGCGGCGAGCTGCGCGATGATGGCCTTTGCCTCGTCGGTCAGCCCCGGCCGGCCATCGACCAGCAGTATCACGGCATCGGCATCGCCAGCCCCGCCCCAGGCGTTTTGCACCATCGCGCGGTCCAGCGTGCGTTTCGGCTTGAAGATGCCCGGCGTATCGACCAGTACGATCTGGGCATTGCCTTCAATCGCAATGGCGCGGATACGGGCGCGTGTCGTCTGTACCTTGTGGCTGACAATCGACACCTTGGAGCCGGTCAACTGATTGACCAGGGTGGATTTCCCGGCGTTGGGTGCGCCGATGATGGCGCAGAAACCACACCGCGTGGGGCCGGCCGCCGCTGTTGTGTCCTCCGTCATGGCCTTATCCCTTCGCGTTTGAGAAACTGATCCGCCGCATTCTTCTCCGCACCCTGCTTGCTCTTGGCGGTGCCGAGTGCTGGCTCCCTGCCCTTCACCTCAACCGAGACAACGAACACCGGTTCATGCTCCGGGCCATCGCGGCTGACGATGGTGTAGGCCGGGATCGGCAAGGCACGCCCCAGCGCCCATTCCTGCAGGAACGTCTTTGCGTCCTTCTCGGCTACCGTGGGCTTGCTGAACTGCGCGTCCCAAGCCCTGAGGACGAAGCCGCGCGCCGCCTCAAACCCTCCGTCGAGGTAGATCGCCGCCACCAGCGCCTCCATCACATCGCCCAGCAGGGTGCGGTTCAGGTTCATGCCCTTGGCGCGCTCGCCGGTTCCAACGATGATGAGGTCGGACAGGCCGATGGTATCGCCCGCAGCAGCGCAGGCTTCCGAACGCACCAGCGCGCTGTGCCTGGCCGTCAGTTCGCCTTCGCTCAGCCGCGCATGGGTACGGAATAACTGCTCGGCAACGATGAGCCCCAGCACCCTGTCCCCGAGGAACTCGAGTCGTTGATAATCGCCCTTGTGCTGCTGTGTGCTACCGTGGGTCAGGGCTTCGGTAAGCAGCGCGTCATTGGAGAAATCATAGCCGATCTGCCGTGAAATCTCAGCGAGGCGCGCCGGTGAAATCCGTGTCAAGGTCAGATCAGGGTGAAGAAGCGGTTCCACCGGATTTCGAACGGCCAGCGCCACACTTCGAGAAGGCTGGCGTTGGGCGATACCGAGAAGAAGATGATATCCGCCCGGCCGACGAAATTCTCCAGCGGCACATAGCCGACAAAGCTCAGGTAGCGGGAATCCTGCGAGTTGTCGCGGTTGTCGCCCATCATGAAGTAGTGCCCTGGCGGCACGGTGTAAACCTGCGTGGTATCCATCGCCCCGACCGGTTCGGTGTCCAGCACGCGGTAGGTCACACCATTGGGCAGCGTCTCGATGTATTGCGGCACCGGTTCCCGCAGGCCGGGTTCTGACGGGTCGCTATAGTCCGCGATCCGCTCTCGCTTTACCATCTGACCATTGATATAGAGCACCCCTTCACGGACCTGCACCTGGTCGCCGGGAAGGCCAATCACCCGCTTGATGTAGTCGATGTTGGTGTCGGTCGGCAGCTTGAACACAGCCACGTCACCGCGCTCGGGGTCTTCCGCCAGAACGACGCGGCCTGGAAAATCAAAATTGCAGCAGGTGATGATTTCCTTGCCGAACAGGCCGAAGGAAAAATTGAACGAATAACGGCCGTAGCCGTAGGACAGCTTGGACACGAACAGATAGTCGCCCACCTTCAGCGTCGGATACATCGAGGCGGACGGAATGTTGAAAGGCTGATACAGAAAGGTGCGCACGACAAAGGCGATGAGAAGCGCCTGTATGATGACCTTCACGGTCTCCCACAAACCGTCGTCAGACTTGCGCCGCGTGTCCTGTGCCGCCGCCATCGAATGGTCTTTCTTATGCATTTTCCGCCAGCCGCAATCCGTCTGGTCCTGTTGAGTGGCGTATAGACCCTGCCCGCCGATGATGCAACGCAACCCGTTGCAAGGCGGCTCACTGTTGCTATTTGGCTACAGTGCCTTGACCCGGCCGCTTCAACCGGGAATGGCCTCGATCATCACCAGCGCATGGGCATAGGGAAAATCATCGGTAATGGTCAGGTGGATGCGGGCGGCATGGCCGACCGGCAGCAGCGTTGCCAACTGATCCCGCGCACCCCCACTCAGCACGATGGTGGGCTTGCCCGAGGGTTCATTCACCACCCCCATGTCCCGCCAGAATACCCCCGCCCGGAACCCTGTTCCCAATGCCTTGGAACACGCCTCCTTGGCGGCGAAGCGCTTGGCATAAGAGGCCGCCCGCTGGGCCCGCCGCTCGGACTTGCGGATCTCCACATCGGTGAAAATCCGGTTGATGAAGCGCTCGCCATATTTCTCCAGCGTCGCCTCGATGCGGCGAATGTCAATCACGTCATTCCCGATGCCGACGATCATTTCAGTCCGCGGCTCCCCGGCTTGATGGCGGGAATGGCGGCCAGATCGGGCGGCAGCTGGTCGGCCGGGAAGGCCGGAATGTCAAGCCGTGTCAATGCCGCCAGCGGCACGCCGATGTCCGCCTTGCCGCCGGACCGGTCGATCAGGCATGCCGCGCCCACCGTGATGCCCCCTTCCTCGGTGATCCCGGCGATGCACTCGCGCGAGGAGAGGCCAGTCGTCACGATGTCCTCTACCATCAGCACCCGTGCTCCCCTGGCGATGTCGAAGCCGCGCCTGAGGGTCAGCTTGCCGTCCACGCGTTCGAAGAAGATGGCCGGCACCCCGAGCTGGCGGCCCATCTCATAGCCCACCACCACGCCCCCCATGGCGGGCGATGCAACCAAGTCGACAGGAGAGCCGACCAGCGCCCTCACCTGTGTGGCCAGCACGGCACAGAGGCGGGCGGCGCGCGCCGGGTCCATCAAGACCCGGGCACATTGCAGGTAGCGGTTGGAATGGAGCCCGGAGGAGAGGATGAAGTGCCCCTCCAGCAGCGCGCCGGCGGCGCGGAATTCGTTCAGTACCTCGTCTTGCGTCATCATCCCTATCCTGTCTTTCGGCTCACATCGCTTACCGAGGACTTGCCCCGCAAACTCGTCATGATTTCATTGAGATGCCTCAGGTCCTGCACTTCAAGAGTGATGTCCACGTCGAAGAAATCCCGCGCACCCTCCCGCGCGACCATTTGCAGGGCGTCGATATTGCCTCCGAGATCGCTGATCGATTGCGTGACCTGGGCCAGTGAACCGACCTCGTTGAGGATCGTCACATTGATCCTTGCCGGGAAGCGCTGCTCTTCGCTGCCCGTGTCCCAGGCAAGGTCCACCCAGCGTTCGGGTTGATTGTCGAACTGCTCCAGCGCCTTGGCGAAGATCGGATAGATGGTGATGCCCTCACCCGGCGTCAGGATGCCGACGATGCGCTCGCCCGGCACGGCACCCGTGTCAGCCGCGATCCGGAGGGCCGTGGTACGCGAGATACCGCGCACCGGCACCGACAGTTCATCCGCATCCGCCTTCTTGGCGGGGGCCCGCCGCCTGAGTTCCTTGAGTTTGGTGTCGTCGATGGTGAGGCCCAGCGCCTTCATCACATCGATCACCGAAAGCTCGCCGCGGCCGATGGCGGCCAGCGCGTCCTCGGTGTTCCTGTGGCCGACACGGGGAATCGCGGCTGTCAGTTCCTTCTCGGCATAGGGCTTGCCGAATTTGGCCAGGGTCTTTTCCACAAGCTCCCGGCCAAGCTCCGCGAACTGCTTGCGGGCAGCGGCGCGCGTGGCACGGCGAATGGCGGCGCGGGCCTTGCCGGTCACTGCAAGGCCTTCCCAGGCCGCGGGTGGCGTCTGCGCTTCCGAGCGGATGATCTCAACCTCATCACCATTGTGAAGTTCGGTCACCAATGGCGCATGGCTGCCATTCACCTTTGCACCCACGCAGGAATCACCCACCGAAGTGTGCACGGCATAGGCGAAATCGATGGGCGTTGCCCCCTTCGGCAGTGCGATGAGCTTGCCCTTGGGCGTGAAGCAGAACACCTGGTCGTGGAACAGCTCGAGCTTCGTGTGCTCGAGGAACTCGCGTGGGGATTCACCCTCCTGCAGCATCTCCACCAGGTGGCGGAGCCAGCGGTAGGCGTTGGATTCGGCGGCGGGCGCGCGGAATCCATCGAGCGCCTCCTTGGCATCCGGCGCGTCCTTGTAGATCGCGTGGGCGGCAACGCCGCGCTCGGCAATTTCATGCATCAGCCGGGTGCGGATCTGCATCTCGACGCGCATGTGATGAGGGCCGATCACCGTCGTATGGATCGAGCGGTAGTCGTTCTGCTTGGGCGTCGAGATGTAATCCTTGAAGCGGCCGGGAACGGCGCGATAGGTGCGGTGGATGATGCCCAGCGCCCGGTAGCACTGGTCCACCGTACCGACGATCACCCGGAAACCGAAGATGTCCGACAGCTGTCCAAGCGACAAGAGCTTCCGTTCCATCTTGCGGAAGATCGAATAGGGCCGCTTCTCGCGCCCCGATACCTCTGCCTTGATGCCGTTCTCGACCAGCTTCTGCATCAGCTCCTGTTCGATGGACTTCAGAATGCCACCGCTCTCGGCATGAAGCTTCGCGAGCCGGTCGAGGATGATCTTGTAGGCCTCGGGGTTCAGCACCTTGAAGGCGATGTCCTCCAACTCGTCGCGCACCGCCTGCATGCCCATTCGGCCGGCCAGAGGCGCGTAGATGTCCATCGTTTCCTGCGCGATGCGCACCCGCTTGTCGGGCCGCACATGTTCCAGCGTGCGCATGTTGTGAAGCCGGTCGGCGAGCTTCACCAGCAGCACGCGTACGTCGCGCGACATGGCCAGCAATAGCTTGCGCAGGTTCTCTGCCTGTGCGGCTTCCTTGGTCACGAGATCGAGCTTGGCGATCTTGGTCAGGCCATCGACCAGCGCGGCGATCTCGGGGCCGAACTTCTCCTCGATCTCCTGATGCGTCGCCTCCGTATCCTCCACCGTGTCATGCAGCAGGGCAGCCGCGATGGTGGCCGAGTCGAGCTTCATCTCGGTGAGGATGGCGGCCACCTCCAGCGGGTGGTTGAAATAGGCCTCCCCCGAGGCACGCGTCTGGTTGCCATGCGCCTTCATGGCATAGACGTAAGCGCGGTTGAGCAGATCCTCATCCGCGTCCGGGTCATATTTGGTGACCCGTTCGACCAGTTCATATTGGCGCATCATGGAGGTGATCTTAGGACAAAAAAGGCCGGACTCCAGAGGGGTCCGGCCTCGGAAAGCAAAAAAGAGGATGCTCAGTAGCCGTTGCGCTGGCTGCCGGGGCTTTCGGCGGGCGGCAGGCCTTCGAGGCCGCGCAGCAGGTCTTCCTCGGTCATCTGCTCCATCTCGGCAACTTCCTCGTCGCCCTGGGCATCATTGACCATGACCATGTCGCCGGACTGCTGGATGAGCGGCACCTCGGTGGCTTCCGGCTCGTCTACTTCCACATGCTTCTGCATCGAGTGGATGTATTCCTCGCGCAGGTCCTCGGGAACCACGGTTTCGTCGGCAATCTCGCGCAGCGCCACGACGGGGTTCTTGTCATTGTCGCGCTCGACCGTGATCGGCGCGCCCTGCGAAATTGTGCGGGCCCGGTAGGCAGCGAGGAGAACCAGCTCGAAGCGGTTCGGGAGCTTGTCGATGCAGTCTTCAACGGTGACGCGCGCCATGGGGCTCGTGCACTCCT
>CAYMQH010000010.1:0-50635 GCA_964392525.1 uncultured Aestuariivirga sp. | reverse complement strand
GCGGCGCGCGAGATCAGCCTGCCACCACTGATCTGCCGTTCGTCTTCCTGGAACAGATCAGGCTTCGAAGCGGAGCAGAACACCTTGCTGCCCGCCCCGGCTGAAGGGAGTTGCCCGGTCCGCGAGGTTACGGACCAGCCAGCCGGCCATGCGCCCGACTGCATCCGGATCATCCATCAGTTCATCGGGCGTCGGCGCGCGGTCGGGGAAGATCATCGGCTGTCCGGTATAGAGGATGGCGAGATCAAGGTTCACGTCATCATGACGGCCTTCAAGGGTGATCGACCCTTCCGCTACGAGGTCGGAGATCGCTTCGAGAAGCTGGTTGGTGGCTTCACCCGCGTGATGGGCTGTGGCCAGGCGCAGCCCCCACAATTCACCCCAGCCTTCCAGCGTCTGCGCCACTGCATCATGCCGGCCGGGCCCCGGCACCACGGTCACCTCGGCCTTCTGGCTGATGCCGAAGCGCATGATCGCATTGAGGACGATGGCAATGATCGATGCCGACATCAGCGGCGACTGCAGCAGGATACCCAGCACGCCCGGCGCGGCATCGGCGAATTTGGGCGAACTCTGTACCGCAATGCCGACCGCCAGCGGCAGGCCGATCACCAGCATGCGCCGCGGCGACATCATGCGAGACAGCGCCAGCTGTGCGCCTGCCACGATGAAATAGCTTCCCGCATAGGCGAGGATGCCGCCCAGCACGGGGTCCGGCATCGCAATCACCACCGACAACAGCTTGGGAAAGAAGCTGAGCGACAGCATCAGCACACCCGCCGCGATACCGACGATGCGCGAGGTCACACCCGTAGCAAAGGCAAGGCCGATATTGGTGGAGGACAAGCCGAGATGCGTGCCGCCCAGCACGGATGACAGCATCGTTGTCAGCCCGAGCGAAGAGACGCCCCGCGATATCTGCCCGACATCGGGCTTGCTCCATTCGGCATCGTCGAGCCGGTCGGTGCTGATGATCACGCCCATATTGTCCACCGCCGCGACCATGGCAACCACCGCATAGGCGGCAATGAAAGACGGTGCGAGGGCAAAGCTCGGCAGGCTGAAATCCGGCAGCGACATGAGCGACGCCTGGCTCATCACGACGGAAAAATTGCTGAGCTGACCCAGCATGGCGGACACGGCATAGCCAACTGCACAGCCGATCAGCATGGCGAAGAAGCGCTTGCCGCCCTTGAGCCAGACTGTCGAAGCGATGATCGCGAAAAGCGTTGCAAGCCCCGTGATGATCGAGGGCAGGTAGAAATCGCCGCCAGCCTTCACAGGGCCGCCTGATAAATGGCTGAAGGCGCTCGGCACCCGCGAGATTCCAAGTTCGATGGCGACCGGCGCACTGAAGATGGACTGAAACCCCTCCGGCTGGTTCACCAGACGCTCGAAGGCATGCGGCACCATCGAGACGCCCAGCATCAGCACCACGACGCCGCAAACCTCAGAGGGAAAGAAGGCCCGCAACTTGCGGAAGGTAAGACCAACGATGATCTGCACAACGCCGCCAATGAAGGCGAGTGTCGCAACGCCGCCAGGCCCCGCAATTTCACCCGCCGGGATGGCGAAGATGACGAACATCGGAGAGGAGAGCGGGATGAGCAGCAGACCGCTTGAGAAGCGCCGCGACCAGGCCTGCAGGATGGCACCCACACCGCAGGCGAACAGGGTTCCGACAACCATGCCCTGCTGCTCCGCCAGGCTGAAGCCCGCGCCCTTGGCAACCATGGCGGCATAAACCAGGAACACGATCGAAAGAGCAGCGTGCTGCAGGCCCAGAACCAGTGTGGAGGGCAGTGCGGGGCGCTCATCCACGGCGAACACAAGACTGCGAGGCCGCTTCATGCGCCTTTTGCCCCCGACGCCCTCTGCCTGAAGACTGTTCGCGCCCGTTTCGGCACACCCGTCAGCCTGTTTCCACACCGCATAACCAGCCACCCCGCCGCAGCCGCCACGTCATCCATGCCGGTTTGCTTCGTCCCTCATCTCACCTGTTGATGCCGGTGTCCGCAAAACGCACGGCCACGTCAAGACGCATTTTGCCAACATCAGCCAGCAAAGGGATAATGGCCCGAAAGCCTTGCAAGGAGGTTGCAAGGAACGCTAAATATGGCGCAGCATGTCAAGGGATGATCATGCCAGGAGGTGTCTCATGCTCAAGAAACTCATCGTCGCCTGCAGCATTGCGCTTGGCGCGCTAGGCGCACTCGGCACCAACGCGGCCCTCACTCCGGCCGAGGCCGACGTCAGGGTCTACTTCGGCGTTCCCTTTTATCCCAACCGTGTCGGGCCGGGTTGGCGCTACTACAATGGCTATGGCTGGTATGACTATGGCCGCTACGGCGAGTTCCGCCCCTACCGCACCCGCATGACCTGCGGCGAAGCCCGCCGCCGGGTTGACCGCAGCGGCTATTACAACGTCGACCCGCGTGATTGCGCGGGCAGCACCTACAGTTTCCGCGCCACCAACTACAGAGGCAAGCGCGTGACTGTTTATGTCAACTCATATTCGGGCGCCATGTGGCGTTGAACAGCACGTAAATCAAAACACGGCGGGCGGATGATGTTGATCATCCGCCCTTTTCGTCTGCAGACGGAAAAGGGCCTCCACGCGGGAGGCCCTTTCGATTTGCGTATCCCGTGCAGCCGTCAGGCCGGCAGGACGAAGAACCAGTTGGCCCACAGCACCACACCGGCACCGAGGATGAGCGCGAGGTAGGGCAGGATGCCCGCCTTGCGTTCGCCCATTTCGCCCTCCTTCAGGCCCAGGTCTTCAAGGGCGCCCTTGGGGAAGCGACCGCCATCCTGGATGTAATGGCGATAGTAGAACACCGGGATGATGAGTGCCGCCATGACGAGGCCGGCCCACAGCGCGGTGTTGTAACCCCATACCTTGGCACCAGCACCCAGGAACAGGGCGTTGACGAAGGCCAGAACGGTGTTGAGCCCGATCAGGAAGGTCGGTGCCTTCCATGGACGAGCGATGTGACCCGAGTCGATACGGTGGATCCACCCGGCATTGAGGTTGAGGAAGTTGAAGATGATGTAGCCCACGTTCGAGATGGCAAGCACATAGAAGTAGCCGGCCAGGTCGGAGGCGAGCGCCAGGAGGAACACGTTGAAGGCGAGATCCGTCCACATGGCGCGGGTGGGCGCACCGTGCTCGTTCACATGGGTCAGGTAGCGCGGCAGCCAGCCATCCTTCGAACCCTGGTAGAGGGTGCGGGAAGAACCGGCCATGGCCGTCATGATGGCGAGGAACAGCGCCAGGATCATCAGGATCACGAAGATCTGGGTGACGACCTTTCCGCCGCCCACCATGTTGCCGAGTGCTTCGCCGATACCAGTGCCGTCGACGATGCCAGGTGCCAGCATGCCCTCAAGACCCAGCACGCCCTGGAAGGAGAACGGGATGAGGAAGAAGAACACCATGCAGAGCAGGCCCGAGAAGAAAATGGCCTTGAAGGTGTCGGTCTTCGGGTTCTTCAGTTCGCGCGTGTAGCAAACGGCCGTTTCAAAACCGTAGGTCGACCACGCAGCAATGTAGAGGCCTCCAAGGAAGAGCGTCCACCCGCCGATGGACCAGCCAGCCGCGTCAATGCCGGAATAGGCCGCTGTCGGCGGCACCAGCGCTGTCACGTTCGCCGAATTGATGGCGCCGGTGAAGATCGGCACGAGGCCAACCAGCAGCAGCGGCACCAGAACGATGATGGCGAGCCACTTCTGCGCCGCAGCCGTCGAAGCGATGCCCCGATGCTGAATGGCGAAGATGATCAGCATCAGGATGACACCGATCACGAAGGTGGAGTTGAAGTTGAGCATGCCCAGGCCAGGAATGCCGAAGCTGAAGGCTGTCCAGGTGCGGACCGCCGGGGTCAACGCCTCAACGCCAGCCTGCGTGGCCACGGCCTTGATGGCATCGGCTTCTGCAACGCCGGCATTGGCCGCGATGTAGTCGACCACCGATTGGGTCTGGGCCGTGAACTGGCTGGCATTGGCCGCCACCCAGTCGATCACCATCTGCGAATCCGCCGCCGGGATCGGGAACAGCGCATTGAGGATGTAGCCCGCAGCGATGGCGCAGCCGAGCGAGAGCACCGGGCTCCACGCGAACCAGTTGCACCACACCGACAGCGGGGCGATGAATTTCGAATAGCGCAGCCAGGCCGTTGCGCCATAGACCGAGGCGCCGCCCGACTTGTTGCCGAACATGCCGGCGATTTCCGCGTAGGTGAAGGACTGCAGGAAGCCCATGACCATGGAGATCATCCACACCAGGAAGGCCAGCTTGCCTGTGGTGCCTGCAATACCGCCAATTGAAAACAGCACGAGTGGCGGCACACCGGCGGCAACCCAGAAGGCCCCCTTCCAGTCTAATGCGCGTACGAGCTCGCGCGAGCCTTGTTCAGATGACATTTCGCTTCCTTCCTATGTTTCCCTTTTTCCCATGCCGCACGCACCTCTGCCCTCTTGCGGGGCAGTTACCGTCCGGCGGTGGCGTAGGTCACAAGGCCGCGGTGCACGCGGTTCCCCCTTCCAACCCCCAGGAAATAATTTTTAATCGCATTATATCGACGGTCAAGCAGAACTGTGAGATAGTTCATTGAAAGAATTGATCCGGCTTTGTGCTGCCGGATGCCTTCCTGAAAACGGAGCCTTGCAATGCAGATATTGCGGCAGCGCAACATGCCTCCGGCCGCGAGCCGGATTTTCCGGCCCGGGGTTCGGAGCCTTGCACCGAATATGGAACGGCATGTGGTGCCGGGCGGCGGCAGTGTTGTTGTGGAATTGAAGGCAGGCGACGCCATCACGCTGACGGACATTGAAGGCGGCCAGCCTTGCGAGGTTTGCTTCGCGGGGCCTGATGGCCGGTTTGACCTGGCGGCGCTTGGTGCGCGGGCCGATGGCAAGGCGGGGGGACTGAAGGCCATGCTGGCGGGTGAGGGCGCGGGGGCGCGGCGCACCATCTCCGCCTTGCGGCGGCGCAGCATCGATCTCGCAAACGCGGAATGCCTGACGCTGTTCGGCACCAGCGGCAGCCCGCGCGGCTCGGCCGGCTTCAGCGCTTCGCGTGACGGGATCCTCATCGTGGCGGCACCGGGCGGCGGCATGAGCCCCGAATCACAGGACACCACGACCGACATCGAACTCCGCATCACCCGCGCGGCGCCGCGCGTCGGCAAGTTGCTCGACGTGCTGCCGGAGCCGCTGGCGGACCCGATCCACGACATCCGCGTCAAGGCCGCCTCCGCCTCCGCCTATCTGGTGCGGGCGGGTGAATACATCCAGGTGATTGACGTCTCAGGCCGTCAGTGTACGGACTTTCAGGCCCTCTCAGCCCGCAAGGTGGACAAGGGCCTCGACTACGCGCTCGATTCGACCGTGACGCGCACCCTTCTGGGGCGCAGCTATCCGACCCCCGGCCTTCCCTCCAAGGCCTTCGACCGGGAATTCGAGCCGCTGATCGAGATCGTGCAGGACACGGTGGGCCGCCATGACGCCTTCGCAACAGCCTGCAACAGCCGCTACTACGACGACATGGGCTATCCCGGCCACATCAACTGCACCGACAACTTCAACCGGGCGCTCGCCCCTTACGGCGTTGCGCCGCGCAAGGGCTGGGAGGCGATCAACTACTTCTACAACACCAACATCGACCATCATAACCAGCTCTACCTCGACGAGCCATGGTCGAGGCCCGGAGACTATGTGCTGATGCGGGCCCTGACCGACATCGTCTGCGTCTCCTCCTCCTGCCCCGACGACATCGATGCGGCCAATGCCTGGGACCCCACCGACATTCACGTCCGCACCTATTCCAGCACCGAGACATTCACCAGAGCAGTGGCTTACCGCATGACACCCGACGCCGACGCCCAACTCACCAAGGAAACCGCATTCCACCCGCGCCTGTCCGCCATGACGCGGAACTTCACCGAGTACCGCGGCTATTGGCTGCCCAACCGCTTCAACAATGACGGGCCGGTGGAAGAATACTGGGCCTGCCGCGAGAAATGCGTGGTGCTCGACTTGTCGCCGCTCCGCAAATTCGAGGTGACGGGGCCAGACGCCGAGGCGCTGCTGCAGTATTGCCTGACGCGCGACATCCGCAAGCTGTCGGTTGGCCAGGTGGTCTATTCGGCCATGTGCTACGAAAACGGCGGCATGATCGATGACGGCACGGTGTTCCGCCTGGGCCAGAACAACTTCCGCTGGATCGGCGGCGATGATTATTCCGGCATCTGGCTCCGGGAGCAGGCGGAGAAGATGGGGTTCAAGGCCTGGGTGCGCTCCTCGACCGACCAGTTGCACAATATCGCGGTGCAGGGACCGAACAGCCGCGACCTGCTGAAGGAGATCATCTGGACCTCGGCGGCCCAGCCCGCGATCGGTGAACTTGAATGGTTCCGCTTCGCCGTCGGCCGCATCGGGCATTTCGAGGGTGCACCTGTCGTCGTGTCGCGCACCGGTTATACGGGCGAGCTTGGCTATGAAATCTTCTGCCACCCCAAGGATGCCCTGAGCGTGTTCGACGCGGTGTGGGAGGCGGGCCAGAAATATGGGCTGAAGCCCATGGGCCTCGAAGCTCTCGACATGGTGCGCATCGAGGCGGGCCTGATCTTCGCAAATTATGAATTCGACTCGGAAACCGATCCGTTCGAGGCGGGCATCGGCTTTGCGGTGCCGCTCAAGTCCAAGGCTGATGACTTCATCGGCAAGCAGGCGCTGATCCAGCGGAAAGAACATCCGCGCCGGAAGCTCGTGGGCCTCGACATCGATTCGAACGAGGCGGTGGGCCATGGCGACTGCGTGCATATCGGCCGCGCGCAGGTGGGCGTGGTGACAAGCTCCATGCGGTCGCCCATCCTGGCCAAGAACATCGCGCTCGCCCGCGTTGACGCGCTCAATGCCGAGCTTGGTACCGAGGTCGAAATCGGCAAGCTTGATGGCCACCAGAAGCGGCTGCCTGCCAAGATCGTCAAGTTCGCGCATTACGACCCGGACAAGACACGGCCGCGCTCCTGACGAGCCTTCATCCCCGTACTGCTCCGAAAAACAAAATCGCCGGGCACTCAGCCCGGCGATCATGTCACGTCGCGTGATGGCCTGGCGGCTTACTTTGTCGCCAGATAGGCCTCGAGCGAGTCGTCCATCGCATCCTTCCACGGCGTGTGATGCTTCGGGCTCATCGTGCCCGTCATCAGTGAGCGGTAGGCGTTGTTGCGGAAGCCCATGATGTCATCCATCTTGTGGTGCTCCCACTCCATGAAGGTCTTGTTGACGCCCTCGATGTCGAAGGTCGGGTAGTCGGTGGCCTCGATCAGCTCTTTGACGTAATCGCCCTGGAACCAGATCATCTGCTCGGCATCGGCGAGCTTCTCCTCGCGCTTCAGCCACTTCTTCCAGTCCTTCTTCATGGCATCGGCCTTCGGCAGCTTGATGCGGCCGAGGATGATGTCACGCACGTACCACGCCTGGGCGTCGAACATGTTGAAGGTATAGAACTGATCCTGCATGCCGATGTAGAAGAACTTCGGATTGTCCTGCCAGACCACGCCCTTGTAGAGGTTCTCCGGCCACAGGCGGTTCGCCGTCTTGAGGCGGAGATCCTCCGGCAGGTAGGGGAAGTAGTGCTGGTAGCCGGTGCACAGGATGATGGCGTCCACATCCTTCTTGCTCCCGTCCTTGAAATAGGCCGTCTTGCCCTCGACCTTCTGAAGAAGCGGGCGCTCCTCGAAGTTCTTCGGCCACTTGAAGCCCATGGGCTTGGAGCGATAGGTGGTGGTCACCGATTTGGCGCCATATTTCCAGCACTGCGAGCCGATGTCTTCAGCCGAATAGCTGCGGCCGATAATCAGGATGTCCTTGCCCTTGAACTCCAGCGCATCGCGGAAGTCATGGGCGTGCAGAACGCGGCCATTGAAGCTGTCGAGGCCTGGGAAGAAGGGCGTGACGGGCGTCGAGAAGTGCCCGCTCGCGCAGATCACATAGTCGAACTCCTCCGTCGTCATGATATCCTTGACGCGGTTGTGCGCGGTGACGAGGAACTTCTTTTTCTTCTTGTCGTAGTTCACCATGCGCACCGGCGTGTTGAACTTGATCCACTTGCGCACGCCTGCCTTCTTCACGCGGCCGACGATGTAATCCCACAGCACGGCGCGCGGCGGGTAGGACGGGATCGGCTTGCCGAAATGCTCTTCGAAGCTGTAGTCGGCGAATTCGAGGCATTCCTTGGGCCCGTTGGACCACAGGTAGCGGTACATGGAGCAGTGGACAGGCTCGCCATATTCATCAAGCCCGGTGCGCCAGGTGTACTTCCAAAGGCCGCCCCAATCGTCCTGCTTCTCGTAGCAGACGACCTCGGGGATTTTCGCCCCCTTCTTCTTCGCGGACTGGAAGGCGCGAAGGGCGGCAAGGCCGGAAGGGCCGGCGCCGATAACTGCAACTCTCGTCATGTTCTCTCCCTGCGTTTATTCATTGGCCGTCATCATTCGGGGAAAATGCCGGGTGATGTCGGCTTGCCATCATCATGTTTGGAAAGCCATTCAACTGTCGTCGGGCGATAGCGGGTCAGCCCCTTGTAGTCGATCAGTTCCGGCGGAAGGTCACGCAGCACGCGATGGAAGCGGCGGCCCCACTTGGGGATGGTAACAAGCTCTTCCATCTTGATGAGATAACAGCGGATGACGAACAGGATGGCGTTGGAGCGCGGCAGCCGCCACAGCGACTGCAGCTCGCAGCGCAGGTGAACCTTGTTGCCGACGTTTTCGGGCGTCACCGTGGCGCGGTCCGGACCCCACTTGTGATAATTCTCGGGGCTGGTGTCGAGGCGCGGGTTGATGGTCATCGTCCAGTTCAGGCGGCGCACCGGCTTTCCAAGCTGGAGGTTGAGGAGGAACTTGAGCGCGCGGTCGAACACGCCGATCTCATGGGCCAGCGGCACGGGACCATGCCATTCGTGGAAGTTCATGCCGATATCGAAATCCAGCGACCAGTCGGCCTGCGTCGTCACCATGCCGGCGTCGCACCAGAGATTGTTGTCACGCTGGTCGACGATGACGAAATCGCCCTGCGCCTGACGGGTGATGAATTCCAGTGGCTCCATCGGCAGCGTCGAGGCATCGCCGAAGGTGAAGGTCTGATCAATGCCCATCGGCTTGTTCACCCAGTGCCAGCGATCGCCGTCCTTGGTGAGCGAGAAGAGTTCGGGATAGCCCGCAGCCTGCTGCTCCATCAGCAGTTCCAGCGTGTCCCATTGCGCGGCCATCATGTGCGGCAGCGCCTGGTAGCGCAGCGGGTCTTCCTTCAGCACCTGGGCGCGGTCGGCCATTTCGGCGAGATAATGCTCATCGACGTCGATCAGGTTGTTGTAGGCGTGACCGGCAGGGCCGGCGGGAACATGGGGCTCCATGTTCACCGAGTACATGTATTTGTCGTCGTTGAACGGGAACGGAAAGCGCCGGATCGTCTCGGGGCTGTTGCGGAATGTGTAATCGTTGCGGAAGGTCTCGTCGCGGAATGTGATGTTCAAGGCCTGTCCTCCTAGAGATCGAGGGTGATCGTGCCGCTGCTGATGCGCGACACGCAGATCATGATCGTCTTGCCGGATGCTTTGTCATCCGGTTCGAGATAATGGTCGTTGTGCTGAATGTTGCCGGTGCAGGCGGCCACAGCTGTTTCGCACTGGCCACAGGCGCCGCCGCGGCACAGATATGCGGCATCGACGCCCGCCGCTTCCACGGCTTCAAGGATCGACTGGTGCGCGGCGACCTCAATCGTCTTTTTCGACTTCGTCAGAATGGCCTGGAACGGCTTGCCTGGCGGGGGCGCGAGGAATTCTTCCGAATGCAGGTTCTGCTGCGGCCAGCCGAGCGCCGTGGCCTTGCCGAGAACGCCCTTGATCATGCCCGCCGGGCCGCAGACGTAGAGATGCGTGCCGAGCGGCTGGCCGGAGAGAATGGCCTCCGTCGGGATGAAGAGCTTCTCCTCATCGCAATAGACCTTGACACGGTGCGCGCCGTAACGCTGCTGCAACTCCTGCCAATAGGCCCCATGGGTGCGGGTACGGATGGCATAGTGCAGTTCGAAGGCCCTGCCCTCGCGCTCCATCTGGTCCATCATGGCGATGAACGGCGTAACACCGATGCCGCCCGCCATCATCACATGCTTCTTGCCGCGCTGGTCATAGGCGAACAGGTTCACCGGATTGCTCAGCGTCAGCGTATCGCCCTCCTTCAGCTTCTCGTGAAGGAAGGCGGAACCGCCGCGCGAGTTCTCGACCCGCAGCACGCTGATCTCATAGCCGCCCGTATCGTCGGGCGAGGACATCAGCGAATAGGGATTGCGTCGCAACACATCGCCATCGCGCATCGAGACGATCACATGGGCGCCGCCGGAGAACACCGGCATCGGCTGGCCATCTGCACGCTCGAAGCGGAACCGCTTCACCTTGTCGGCAACCTGCGTGATCTTCGCCACGCGGACTTTCATGTCAGTATTGATCGTCACGGGAAAAGCTCCTCGGGCTTGGGCGCGGTGCCGGGCTCCTCCGCATCGATGTTGACACCCTGGAAAGCGCCAAGGCGGCGGGAGAAATGGTCGCGCACCAGAAGCGCAAGGCCACAATGGCTGCAGGTGTAGGGGCTTGTCGTCACATTGTCGGTGATGCCCTTGCAGTGCACGCACTGCACGCGCCGTGCCGTCGAGCCACGGTGTTCGGTGTGGACGGAGTTGTGGTCAACGCCATGTGCCATCGCCACCTGCATGGCCTGGGCGATGAAGCCCTCGGTGCCCGCGATATAGATCCGCGTTCCCATCTTTGCCTGGCCGAGAACCACGTTGAAGCGGTTCAGCAGCACGGGAATGGTGGGGGCCACCCACAGATCATGCGGATTGAGGGCGGCCAGTGTCCTGTCATGCTCCTGGGCCCTGGAGGCCGTGGGCACATACAGGATGTCTGCCTTCGCAAGGACGTCCGGCCCTGCGGCCTTCGCCTGATCCAGCAGCGCCAGTGCCCCTTCGCCCTCAAGGGCGAAGAGGTGCCGGCTGGCATTCGCATCGATGTTCAAGCCGCTGTAGACCGGCCGGCTCTTGATACCTGCAACGAGCATTCACGTCCTTCCCGATGTCAGCCGACGGCGGTGCGCTTCTTCTTCTCCGGATCATCGAAGGTGATGGTGTGGGCGATCGCCTTTGCCTTCACGTTCTTGCCGCGGATCTCAAGCGGCGTGCCCTGCTTGGCGTAGGGCACTTCCATGCGGGCGATGCCCATGCTCCTCTTGGTGAGCTTCGAGTAGCTCGGGCATGTGACGACGCCGACCTTCCGGCCGTCGGCCCACACCTCGTCGCCCAGATCGACCGGCCCGTCATGCTCGACCAGCACACCGAAGATCTTGAAGCGTTCCTTGCCCTTGAGGCGGTAATGCTCCTCCGCACCGCGGAAACCGGTCTTGCCAGGGCTTACCGTGAAGTCGAGGCCGAGTTCCCACAGCGTATCGCCGGGGGGTTGATCGGCGAAGGGATACATCTGCGAATTGTCGTAAGGGTAGAACAGCAGGTAGCTTTCGACGCGCAGCATGTCGAGCACGCTGAAGCACACGGGGATGATGCCCATGCTCTTGCCCTTGTCGAGGATGGTGTCCCACACCATCGGCGCGTCCTGGCCGCGCACGAAGATCTCATAGCCCCGCTCGCCGGTATAGCCGGTGCGCGAGATCATCACCGGCGCGCCAAACAGCGTCGTCTGCATGTGATGGAAATACTTGAGATCGCGGATGCCAGGGACGTGCTGGGCGAGGAAATCAACCGCCAGCGGCCCCTGCAGCGAAAGGTCATGCAGGTCGTCGTCGAACAGCACGGCGACGTTACGGCCCATCGCTGCCTTGACAATCTGCTCATGCGCCGAGCCCGACCCATGCACCAGCATGAAGGAGTTGGGCCCCGTGCGGTACACGATGCAATCGTCGGTGAACATGCCGCGGTCGTCCAGCATGCAGGCATAGACCGACTTGCCCGGATAGACCTTGTTGATGTCGCGCGTGGTGATGTAGTCAAGCACCGCGATGGCATGCGGGCCCACGAGGTGGACCTTCTTGAGGCCCGAAACATCCATCAGGCCGGCCTTGGTACGAACCGCGATGTGCTCCTCGTAGATGTCCTTGTCATAGGTCCAGGCGGTGCCCATGCCGCTCCAGTCCTCAAGCTTCGAGCCCAAGGCACGGTGCCGGTCGGCAAGCGTCGAAAATCTCCATGAAAGCGGCATCAGGTTCCTCCTGCTCATTTCCTGTGTGGAATAATTTTTTCCCGAGTGTACACGGGAATCGATGGAGCGCAAGCCGGGAAATCACCCCATGCGACATGGATCACACCCTGCAACGCTTTGTAGCTGGCGGTCAAGAAACACCCCCTGGTGGCGGCACCTTCTCTCCCCGGCACGGCTGCATCACGAAGGGTGGTTCCTCAACGAATGGGCCACCCGGGTGAAGGTCTGCATCAGCGTCGACGCGGTCTCCTCATCGGTGGTTTCAGCCAGCGCATTCCTCATGCAGGAAAGCCAGGACTGCGCCTCCACCTCACCGACCGCGAGGTGCGCATGCATCTGCTTCACATTGGAATGGCGGAACTGCTCGACATAGAGTTGCGGCCCGCCGAGAAAGCCCGAGAGGAACAAGAATTGCGCCTCCCGTGCGTGGGCCAGGCCGTTGCCCTCATTGTGCATGACACGCAAGGGTTCGCCTTCGGGCCCCGTCTCGACGAGATCATAGAAGGTCTTGACAAGTTTGCGCACCCCCGCTTCGCCGCCGATCCGCTCATAGGGGGTCTGGAATGGAGTGGCTGCCATGATGCACCTTCCGCAGCGTGCGCTGATTTCAGGCTAGCGCAGGGGCCGGTGGCGTCAATGCGACCTTTGCGACATGCGCCGCGATGGCGAGAGACGAGGTCAGGCCAGGCGATTCGATTCCGAACAGGTTGATCAGCCCCGGAATGCCATGCACCGCCGGGCCCTGGATCACAAAATCCTGCGCCGGGGCGCCCTGCGGCACGATCTTGGGGCGGATGCCGCTGTAGGCGGGACGCAGTGCATCAGCCCGCACACCAGGCCAGTAGCGGCTGATGGCCTGCGCAAACGCCACCGCCCTGCCCGGATCGACGGCATAGTCGATGCGGTCGACCCATTCCACATCTGGCCCGAAGCGCGCATTGCCATTGAGATCGAGCGTCAGATGCGTGCCAAGGCCGCCCGGTACCGGAACAGGATAGATGAGCCGCTTGAAGGGCGAGCGCCCAGCGAGCGAAAAGTAACTTCCCTTGGCGAGATAAGTCTGCGGAATGACACTCTGCGGCATGCCGGCGAAGCGCCGCGCCAGCGGCGGCGCATCAAGGCCCGCCGCATTGATCAGGATGCGGCAGGTGAGGGAAGAAGGCTCTGGCCCGCCGGTTTCGAGACGGATGTGATCGCCTGTCACATCCGCACCAAGCAGCGGAGTGTTGAAGGCGATGACGGCCCCGGACGCCTCCGCGTCACCCTGCAGGGCCAGCATCAGGGCATGGCTGTCGATGATCCCGGTCGAGGGCGAGAGAAGCGCGCCGTGACAATTGAGTTCCGGTTCGAGTTCGAGCGCCTCCGATGCGGAAAGCATGAGGATGTCGGAAACGCCATTGGCGCGCGCGCGTGCCGCGATGTCACCGAGTTTCGCGCACTCCTCGGCCGATGTGGCGACAATGAGCTTGCCACAGCGCCGGTGCGGCAGGCCGCGCGCGGCGCAATAGGCATAGAGCCGCTCGCGTCCCTCGATGCAGAAGCGCCGCATCAGGCTGTCGAAGGGGTAGTAGATTCCAGCATGGATCACTTCGCTGTTGCGCGAAGAGATGCCGGTACCGATCGCGTCAGCAGCTTCGAGGATCAGCACCTCGCGGCCCATCGCCGCCAGTGCCCGTGCGATGGCAAGCCCCACGACGCCCGCGCCGATGACGGCACAGTCGGCATCGGCAGTGGTGCTCATGCAGGGCCCAGCGCGGCGAGGCTTTCGGGAAGCACTTGCCCGCCATCCACGATAAGCGTCTGCCCCGTGACATAACCTGCCTCGCGCGATGCAAAGTACAGCGCGGCATGGGCGATGTCATCGACGCTGCCAAGCCGTTTCATGGGAATCGATGCCACCATCGCCTCGCCATAGGCCTCACCTTCCGCAACAAGGCCCTCGGTGACGATGTTGCCGGGCAGCACCGCATTGACGGTGATGCCGTAGCGCGCCAGTTCAATCGCTGCACTCCGCATGAAACCGAGCTGGCCAGCCTTGGACGCACCGTAATGTGTCCAGCCCGGATAGCCCGTCACCGGCCCGGTGATCGAGGAGGTGATAACGATGCGGCCCTGATCCGATTGCTTGAGATAAGGCAAGGCTGCCTTCACGGCGTTGAAGGTACCCTTGAGGTTGGTGTCTGAGACCAGGTCCCAGTCCAGCTCGGTCATCGCCTCGAGCGTCGCGGCGGGAAAGATGCCGGCGTTCGCGCACAGAACATCAAGTCCGCCATGGCGCGCCGCGGCCTCGGCCATCACGGCCTCCATGCCGGCGCGTGAGGTGACATCACCTTTCATGCCAATGACGCCGGGACCAGTCTCTGCCGCCACGGCCAGCGCCTCATCGCCGTGGCGCGATGTGATGACGACCTTCGCGCCCGCCGCCGCGAAGACACGCGCGATGCCGCGGCCTATTCCCTTGGAGCCGCCGGTGACGACTACGGAACGGTCCTTGAGGGAATGGCTCATCTCTGGCCCCCGTCAGGCCGCGCGCAACGGCAGGCGCGCCGGAACGGCAGATCGCGGCTTGCGCACAGCCAGCATGCGCGCGGCCTTCTCGGGCTCGAACTGCCCCGTCTCGAAAATATAGCGCACCAGTTGGCCGCGCCGCATCAGGCCCAGTGCACGCATGGTCTTGTTGTTGTGCGCCTTCACGGTGGAGGCGCTGATCGACAGCATATGGGCGATCTCCTTGTCGGAGAGGCCGCAGGCGATCAGTTGCGTGATCAGCCACTGCACCGGCGTGAAGCTGACGGGCCGTGGCGCGTAGCGAAAGCTGCGGAGCCAGGCTGCGCCCTGCTCCGGCGGCATTTCGCGCGGCATGCGGTCCATCAGAAGAAGGCCTGAAGGCCCGTCTGGGCGCGGCCGAGGATCAGCGCGTGAACGTCATGCGTGCCCTCGTAGGTATTCACCGTTTCGAGGTTCTGCGAATGGCGCATCACGTGATAGCCGCTCTGGATACCATTGCCGCCATGCATGTCACGGGCGTTGCGCGCGATGTCGAGCGCCTTGCCGCAATTGTTGCGCTTGATGATGGAGATCATCTCAGGGGCCAGCTTGCCGTCGTCCATCAGGCGGCCGACACGCAGCGCGGCCTGCAGGCCCAGCGCAATTTCCGTCTGCATGTCCGCGAGCTTCTTCTGGAACAGCTGGGTCTGGGCCAGCGGGCGGCCGAACTGCTTGCGGTCCAGCCCATACTGGCGGGCGCGGTGCCAGCAATCTTCCGCCGCACCCATGACGCCCCAGGCGATGCCGAAGCGCGCCCGGTTGAGGCAGCCGAACGGGCCCTTGAGGCCCGAGACATTGGGCAGCAGCGAGTCCTCGCCCACCTCGACGTCCACCATCGAGATTTCACCGGTGATCGAGGCGCGCAGCGACAGCTTGCCTTCGATCTTCGGCGCCGAAAGCCCCTTCATGCCCTTTTCAAGGATGAAGCCGCGAATCTCGTTGTTGTGCGCCTCCGACTTGGCCCACACAACGAAGACATCAGCGATGGGCGCATTGGAAATCCACATCTTGGAACCGTTGATGCGATAGCCATTGGCGGTTTTCACGGCGCGGGTTTTCATGCCGGCGGGGTCGGAGCCTGCTTCCGGCTCGGTGAGGCCGAAGCAGCCGATCAGTTCACCGGCAGCGAGCTTCGGCAGATACTTCTTGCGCTGGTCTTCCGAGCCATAAGCATGGATCGGAAACATGACGAGCGAGGACTGAACGCTCATCATCGAGCGGTAGCCGGAATCGATGCGCTCCACCTCACGCGCCACGAGGCCATAGGTGACATATCCGGCACCCAGCCCGCCATAGGCTTCCGGCACGGTGATGCCGAGCAGGCCCGCCTGGCCCATTTCGCGGAAAATGGCGGGATCGGTCTTCTCTTCGAGATAGGCTGCCTCGACGCGGGTCGCCAGCTTCTCGGCCGCGAAGGCCGCCGCCGAGTCGCGGATCATGCGCTCGTCTTCGGTCAACTGGTCCTCGAGCAGGAACGGGTCTTCCCAGGAAAACGGGTAAATCGCAGCCATCTTCAAATTCTCCCTTTGTGCCGCATAGTCTGCACCGGGGTTGCGGCTTTCGCAAAACAGGTTTAGTCATCAAGCCATTACAAATGGTAATATCGGAATGAGCCTTACACAGCGCCGCCTCCTGCCCTCCACCAGCGCGCTTGCTGCCTTTGAGGCGGTGGCGCGGCTTGGCAGTTTTTCCGCCGCCGCCGAAGAACTGGCACTGACGCAGGGCGCCATCAGCCGCCAGATTGCAGTACTTGAAGAGCTTCTGCAAATGCCGTTGTTCATGCGCGGCAGCCGCGGTGTAACGCCAACGGAGGAAGCCCGGGCCTATGCGCGGAGCATCGGTGAGGCGCTGCTGCTGATCCGCTCATCCACCCTTGATGCCATGACCAGAACTCAAGGCAATAGCCTGACCTTGGCTATTCTTCCGACCTTCGGTACCCGCTGGCTCATGCCGCGCATCCGCGGCTTCGTGGCCGAACACCCGGATATCACCCTCAGCTTCGCCACCCGCATCGGCAAGTTCGATTTCGACGCGGACGGGATCGACGCGGCCATCCACATTGGCGCTGCGGACTGGCCGGGGGCGGACTGCACCTTCCTGATGAATGAACTGGTGGAGCCGATGGCGAGCCCCCAGTTCCTGCGCGATAACACGGTCGCCACACCGCAGGATCTGGGAAATCTCACCCTCCTGCACCTTACCTCCCGACCCGGCGCCTGGGAGCACTGGTTCCGGAGCCTCCGCCTGGACATGCCGCCCGCCCGCATGATGCGCTTCGAGCAGTTCTCGACTGCCGCGCAGGCCTGCATCGCAGGCCTTGGCATAGCGCTGTTGCCGCGCTTCCTCGTTGAAACCGAATTGGCGTCAGGGGCCTTGGTGCCGGCCTACCCGCACCCTGTGGTGAGCCCCAGCGCCTATTACCTCGTGGCGCCACGCGCCAAGAGCCGCAAGCGCCCCATCGCAGAGTTCCGCGACTGGCTGCTGAAGGAAGCCGCCCAATCGCTATCGGAACGGCCGGCTTGAAACGGGGATCAGCGGTGACGCTCCTCCGGCAGAACAGGATCATGACAAGGCCAGCGCGATGATGCTGATCCCGGCGATCTGCATCAGCGTGCTCTGACTGCCCATCGCGGCGAAGGCGGGCCAGGCCCCGAGCAGCAGCACGGCGAGGCCCGCGATCGACACCCTCAGCGTGCCGAGCCTGTCACTGATCGCACCACCCACCAGTGCCAACGGCCAGAGCGCCATAGCTTGCCAGAAGCCCGGCCACCGGATCGGAGGAAGGAAAGAAATGCACCGCAAAGTAACTGGCCAGAAACGCTTGGACCGTGAAGTCATGCAACGCGATCGCATTGCCCACAGCCCCGACGAATACGACACGCGATGGCGAGGAATGTCCGGTGACGACTGACACCAACTGCGTTCTCCAGAGCGGCCATGAGCGGGTGCTAGCTGATACGGCAAACCAACCAGGCCTGCCGGCCCATCACAGGCACAACCGAGTGCCGCGCGCCGCCGCGAGACACGCTGGCCGGGTTAACCCTGGCCATCCTTCACGGCAGTGACATACGCAGAGGTTTGGGAAAATGAGGCGTCTCAGCCCTTCTTCAGCACCGCGCGCGAGATGAGCTTGAAGAACAAAGGATAGGGCAGCAGCCGCACTGTCTTGAGGATGGTGGCAAAGCGGCGGGGGTAGGCCACTTCGAAACGGCCGGCGGCGAGGCCTTCGATGGTCCGGCGCCCAGCGTCTTCCGGGCTCATGAGGAAGGGCATCGGAAAATCATTCTGTGCGGTGAGCGGGGTTGCCACGAAGCCCGGATTGATGACGCTGACTTCAACACCCTTGAGCTTCAGTTCCGGTTGGAGGCTTTCGGCGAGATTGATCAGCGCCGCCTTGGTGGGCCCATAGGCCGCTGATTTCGGCAACCCCATGTAGCCAGCGACCGAGGCGATCCATGAGAGATGCCCATCGCCTCTTGCGATCATGCCGGGCGCAAGTGCCGCCACGCAATTGACGACGCCCATGTAGTTGGTGTCCATCATGTGGGCGAACAGCGCGGGATCGAGATGGTCAGCGGCAACCGGCGCATAGGTGCCGGCGCCGAGCACGGCGAGGTCGATCGGGCCGAGTTCGGCCTCGATCTGCGCAACCGCCGCGCGGCAGCCCGCCGCATCGGTCACGTCGAGCGGCACGGCCAGGATGTCCGGGCCAAGAGCCTTGAGCTTGTCGGGCGAACGTGCCGAGGCCGCAACCCTGACGCCGGCGGCGGCAAGCTGGCGTGCCACCTCCGCGCCGATTCCCGTGGATGCCCCGGTCACCCAGGCCGTTTTCCACGGCAGGGGCTTTTTTGTCATCAGATGCCCACGAAGGGCTGGATGAGCCGCGCAGCAAGAGATTTGAAGCGGGTCGGCCGCTCGGTTGCGACGAGGCAGATGCAGTCGCCATCATGATCGACCACCGGCCTGTGCTCGATTGCCTCGTCGAGGTCAGCCACGTCGCCCGCGCCGAAACGCCCCATGTGGTCGCTGTAGGCGCCCTTGAGAACCAGGGTGATCTCCTCGCCGCCATGGCCATGTTCCGGCATGGCGCGGCCCGCGCTGATGCGCATCAGCCTGAGCTGGCCGATGGCGCTGCCCGAGAGCTTCACATCCAGCATCGCAACGCCCGGCGCCTTCCTTTTCCAGGGAAGCTCCGAGAACTGCGCCACATGCAGGCGTCTGGCCAGCGGCGTCGGCAGCTCGGACTGCGGCGCCTCCGCACTGCGCCGGCCGGAGAACAGCGCCCGCTCAAGCGAAGCCATGGTGCGTTCGCGGCAACCGGCGGAAACCGCCGAATCATCCAGGCGCTCAAGAAATGAGCCACCCAGCGCCTCCGCGCTGCGCACCGCGGCGCGGCAGGATGGGCACACGGCGATATGAGACGCGGCCACCACCATGAAGGCCTCATCAAGCGTTCCCGCCGCATAGGCCAGAAGGGTGCTATCATCCAAATGGTGGGTCGGTATCACAGTCCGGTCTCCAATAGGCGGCGCAAGTGGCCATAGGCCAGTCGCATGCGCGATTTCACTGTTCCGAGCGGAATCGACAACCTGGCGGCGATCTCGCTCTGCGGCATGTCTTCGACGAAGGACATAACCAGTATTTCCCGCTGCTCCTGCGGGATGTTGGCCAGCGCCCGGGCGACGAGGCCATCCTCCTGCTTGCGGCCGAGCAACTCCTCGCCTTCCGGCGCATCAGATGGCTCGTCATAATCGCCGAGTTCGGTCAGCGGCATGTTGCCGTCACGCCGGAACCGGTCGATCCGCAGATTGCGGGCAATCGTAAAGACCCAGGTCGTTACCGCGCCCTTGGAGGGCTCGTAGCTCTGGGCTTTCGTCCAGACCGCAATCATCGCCTCCTGCACGAGATCTTCTGCCAGTTCGGCCGAGGCGCTCTTGCGCATCATGAAGCTCTTGAGGCGTGGGGCGAAATGGTCAAAAAGCTCCGCGAAGGCTTGCCTGTCCCGGCTTTCAGCCACGCGGCTTATCAGGCGGCGGAGGTACATTTCCATCCGCTGCTTCTCGTCCAGTGGTCGCGTATCTGCCGATTCCATTACGGCAAGCATAGCATGTCCCTTTCGTGTACAGGAGTTACGCTTTCGTCAGGCGGGCGGATCACTGATCCGGCCTCCAGCACAAGGCGTAAAGATGGGGCAGAAAAAGGAGCCATATCCGTGAACAAGCGCCACATTGCCGTTATCGGATCGGGTATCTCAGGCCTGTCTGCAGCCTGGCTCCTGTCGCACAGCAACCAGGTGACCCTGATCGAGGCCGATGCGCGGCCGGGCGGGCATTCCAACACCGTCGATTGCGAGGTGGACGGCCGCGATGTGCCGGTGGATACTGGCTTTATCGTCTACAATCCGCCGGCCTACCCGAACCTCACCGCCCTCTTCGAGCACCTCGGCGTGCCGACCGCGCCGTCCAACATGAGTTTTTCCGTGTCGATGGGGAACGGTGTATATGAATATGCAGGGTCGGGGCCCCGGCAGCTTCTCGGCAATGCCGGAAACCTCGTGAACCCTGGCCACTGGCGGATGATCCGCGACATTCCGCGCTTCTTCCGGACGACGCTGGCAAAGCTTCCCGCACTCGCGGAAGATGTGACGATTGCCGAATTCCTCCAGGCGGAAGGGTACTCGGACTATTTCCTCGACCGGCACCTGCTGCCGATGGCGGGTGCCATCTGGTCTGCGGCGCCGGGCGACATGCGTGACTATCCGGCCAAGGCGTTTCTCACATTCTTCAGCAACCACGGCCTGCTGCAAGTGACCAACCGGCCCTTGTGGCGCACGGTGAAGGGCGGATCGCGCGAATATGTCTCGCGCCTCATCCGCAGCGGCCGCTTCGACACGCGGCTGCGCACACCGGTCAGCGCCATCAAGCGCCATGAGGGCGGCGTGACGCTGCGCGCCCGCAACGGCGAGGAACAGACCTTCGATGATGTGGTGATCGCCGCCCACGCCGATCAGGCGCTCGCCATGCTGAGCGATGCCTCGCCCGAGGAGCGCCGCCTACTCAAGGCCTTCCGTTATTCGCGCAACCGCGCCATACTGCACCGTGACGACCGCCTCATGCCGCGCCGGCGCAGGCTGTGGTCAAGCTGGAACTACATGTCCGGGCTGCCGCCCCATAACGGATCGGCGAGCGCGGTTACTTACTGGATGAACAAGCTGCAGCCGCTTCCCGTCGAAACACCCCTCTTCGTCAGCCTTAATCCGGTGGAAGAGCCAGACGTCGCCAAGGTGATGGCCGAGTTCGACTACGCCCATCCGATCTTCGATCCGTCCGCCATGCGGGCGCAGAAGGAGTTGTGGACGATTCAGGGCAAGCGCAACACATGGTTCTGCGGCGCCTACTTCGGCGCAGGCTTCCATGAGGATGGCATACAGTCGGGCCTCGCGGTGGCCGAACAACTGGCGGGCATGCGCCGCCCGTGGCGGGTGGCCAATGAATCCGGCCGCATCTTCCTGGGGCCTGACCAGCGCGGGCCGCAACCGCAGTCCGAAGCCGTTGGCTGAAATGCCTGAAAACGGCCTCTACATGGGCGAAGTGGTGCATAAACGGTTCACACCGGTGCGCCATGAACTGCGCTACCGGGTGTTCAACATCCTCATCGACGTGGACCGCATCGAAGATGCCGCGGCCTCGCTGCGCCTGTTCAGCTACAACCGGCCGGGCCTTGTTTCGCTGCGTGACCGCGATCACGGGCCGGGCGATGGCACGCCCATCCGCGACCACGCATGGTCGCTGATCCGCAAGGCGGAGGGTGGCGAACAGGTCTCGCGCATCTTCATGTTCTGCTATCCGCGCGTTCTGGGTTATGTCTTCAACCCGCTCACCGTCTATTACGGCTTTGACGCGCAAGACCGCTTGCGCATGATGATCTACGAGGTGAACAATACCTTTGGTGGCCGCCATTCCTATGTGGTGCCCGTTTCCGAGAGCCTCGTGCAGCATGCCGACAAGCACTTCTTCGTCTCGCCCTTCAACAAGGTCGAAGGGCGCTACAGCTTCCACTTCACGGTGCCGGGCGAGAAGCTGGCACTGGGCGTGGCACTCAGTGTTGGTGGACAGCCGGTGCTCAAGGCCTATGTCAGCGGCACCCGCCGCCCACTTGATGACGCACAACTCATGCGCTGCTTTGCCCACATGCCGTTCCTCACGCTCAAGGTCATCGCCGGCATCCACGTCGAAGCCTTGCGCCTGTGGTGGAAAGGCCTGAAACTTCATCGCCGCCCGGCCGGGCCGAACCACACTGTCGACTTCGTTCCAGGGGGCAGAGCAAAGCTGTGACCAGCGAAACACTGAAATCCTGGGACGGCATCCTGGGACAGATCATCACCGCCGCCGGGCGCCGCCTCATGCCGCGCGCCGTGGCAGGCGGCATCACCGTCACGCTGCCTTCCGGCCGCCAGCATCGCTGGGGCTATGCGAATCCCGGCATCACCTGCGATCTGCATCTGCGCAACTACAAGCCGCTGTGGAACGGCTTCCGCCGGGGCTCCAACGGGTTTGCCGAAAGCTTCATGGCGGGCGATCTGGAGACCAGCAACCTCACGGCCTTCATGCGCTTCTACCTGCAGAACCGCCCGGCACTCGACGAAGCGGCACGGCCGATCTTCCACCGCAGCCCGTCCGACCGGCTGTTCCACCTGCTGCGCCCAAACACGCGTGCTGGCGCGCGGCGCAACATCCATGCCCATTACGATCTCGGCAATGCCTTCTATGCGCAGTGGCTGGACGAGACGATGAGCTATTCCTCCGCCTTCTTCGGTGGTGGCGCCAAGAGCCTCGAAGCGGGACAGATTGCCAAATACCAACTGGTGCTCGATGCGCTGGCGCTGTCGCGGCCATCCGACATTCTGGAGATCGGCTGCGGCTGGGGCGGATTTGCCGAAACAGCGGCGGAGCAAGGCCACCGGGTGACGTGCCTCACCATTTCGGAAGAGCAGCTCGCCTATGCCAGGCAGCGCATGGGCACGCGCGCCGAGATCCGCTTTCAGGACTACCGCGACACGCAAGGCCAGTTCGACGCCATCGCGTCGATCGAGATGATCGAGGCGGTGGGCGAAGCCAACTGGCCGACCTATTTCAAGGTGCTTCACGACAGGCTGAAGCCCGGCGGCACGGCGGCGGTGCAGGCCATCACCATCAGCGAGCCGCTGTATCCGAGCTACCGGCGCAAGGCGGACTTCATCCAGCGTTACATCTTCCCCGGCGGCATGCTGCCGACCAAGACGATTCTGGCCGAACAGGCCGCACGCGCCGGGCTCTCCTTTTCCATTCACCAGACATTCGGGCAGGATTACGCGCGCACCCTCGACATGTGGCACAAGCGCTTCGAGGCCTCGTGGGCGGCGATCAGTCCGCTGGGCTTCAACGAGGCCTTCCGGCGGCGCTGGCGCTATTACCTCTGCTACTGCGAAGCGGGCTTCGCCGAGGGTAGTATCGATGTCGGTGTCTATAAATTCACCCGCACGGCGTGAGCGGCAGCCGAGGCGTGTGATCCTTTCCATTCACCGGACGTAATACCTCCCAAAGAGGAGGCGTCAGATGCTCGACTGGATCATGCTTTGGGTTATCGCCGCAATCCTGTTCCTTGCCATCGACATGGTGTGGCTCCTGTGGATCGGCCGCGGCTTCTACACCGCCGAGATCGGCGCATTGCTGCGCCAGCCGCCCAATCTCTCCGCAGCGGGCCTGTTCTACATCCTGTACATCACCGGCCTGATGGTGATGGTGATCTGGCCTGCCTTCCAGGCCCAGTCTGTGCTGCAGGCGCTCCTCTATGGTGCGGTCCTCGGCCTTATCGCCTATGGCACCTATGACCTCACCAACCTCGCGGTGATGAAGGGCTTCACCACCAAGATCGCGGTGATCGACATGATCTGGGGCACGGTGCTGACGGCGGCCGTATCATCGGGCACGGTGCTGCTCGGCAATACGTTCTTCCCGCGCTGAGGGCGGCTCCGACCGGGGATGCCTCCCGGTTGCTGCGCGCTGCGGAAGCGGCCCGCGGAAGAGGCGTCGTTTCGAGAGGCGTCCCCAGCGATCCGTCACGGGAAGACTATCCGGAGCCGTGAGGAGCGGCTAATCTCTCCATTGCTTCGACAAGGAAACCGGATCAGGGGCAGCCCGGCACATGACAGCGCATCCGTCTCAAAGGCCTTCCGAACTTGGGCTCAGGCTCGATGCGGCGCGCGCTGATCTGTTGCGGGCCTTCATCCGGGAGGCAGCACTTGCCGAGGGGGTCTCCCCTGCCCGTGCCAGCCTGATCGCCGATGACGGCACTGCCGCCTGGTGGGCCCTGGCCGCTGATGCCGTGAGCCATGACCACGTCCGGGTCAGCGTTTCCTGCTCGCACCGGAAGGTCCATGTGCGGATCATGCTGCACGGCCATTCCCGCTTCGCGGATGTGGTCGCCTCGCTCGGGCAGCGCCTGGAACCCGGCGCCGGCGTCTCATACCACGAGAGCGGCATCGACGGCTGGGAGGTGAGCCTTTCCCGCAGCCTCACCGATGTAGACGCCGCGCATCTCGCGCCACCGGCTCCGGTCGAGGTTCAGTCCGCGCCGCTGGCGGGCGCTGACGAATTCCAGATCGGGCTTGCGGAGAAACGCGATACGACCGCCATCGCGCGCTGCTTTCTCGAGGTCTATGGTCATCATTATGTGCATGGCGATGTCTTCTCGCCGCAACGCTATTGGGCAAAGGTGGAAAGCGGCGAATTGATCGCCGCCGTGGCCCGCAATGCCAGAGGCGAGGTGATCGGCCATGTTGCGCTGGAGCGCGATGGCGGCGCGCATGTGGCCGAGCGCGGCGAGGCCGTGGTGCTGCCGGCCTACCGCGGGCATCGTCTTCTCGAACGCATGACGGAGGTGCTGTCGGCGGAAGCCCCGAAGCGTGGCCTGCTCGGCATCTATGCCGAGCCGCTGACCATCCACACCTTCTCGCAGCGCAATGACGCGCGCGCCAACATGCCGGTTTGCGCCGTGCTGCTGGGCGCCAATCCGGACAGCTTCCGCCCCAAGGACATTCCCTGCCCGACGGCCGGCCAGCGCCAGAGCTATCTGCGCACATTCTGCTTCGTGCAGGCACCTGCACCGCGAAGCCTCACCTTCAGCGGCCCCTACCAGGAGCTGTTGCTGAAAATCTATCAGCGCCTCGGGATCGAGGTGGCAGCGACCCACGACACCAATCCGGCGGCACCTGATTCAGCCACGCAGATCAGGGTCAATGACCGCGGCTATGGTGTGATCCGGTTTACGCGGATCGGGGCCAGTTGTGGCGTCGAACTCGCACAGGCGCTGCGCGATGTCCATTCGCTCGGCGCCCGATCGGTGCAATTGTCCGCCACCGTGAGCGCGCCCGGCCTCACGCAGCTGATCGCCGCAGCGCGTGGCCTTGGCTTCTTCTTCTGCGGGCTCGGCCCGTCCTTCGCGGATGGCGAGGACCTGTTCCTGATGCAGCATCTGAGCGAGCCGCTGGACACGGGCAAGCTTCAGCTCTTCACCGATGAGGCCAAGGAGATGGTGGCCTTCATCGAAGCTGACCGCCGCGCCGTTCAATCCAGCGCGGCATGAGCATCATCATCAACCGCCGGCTCCTTCCGCCATCGAGAATGGAGAGGAAAGACCCGGCCGCCTGGTGGCAGAACGCGTCAGCGCATGACGAAGGGATCGGGGATCGGCTCATCCGAGGTGCGAAGCCACACGGCCTTGCTGCGGGTGTAGTCGAGAATCGATTCAACCCCGCCCTCGCGGCCGGTGCCCGACAGGCCGAAGCCGCCGAACGGCGCCAGCGGCGAGACGGCGCGATAGGTGTTGATCCAGACCACGCCAGCCCGGATATCACGCGCCAACCTGTGGGCGCGCGTCAGGTTCTGGGTGAAGATGCCCGCCGCAAGCCCATAGGGCGTGGCATTGGCAAGGCTCACCGCTTCGGCCTCGGTGTCGAAGTCGAGCACGGCAAGCACAGGGCCGAACAGTTCGGTTGAGATCGCAGCCGCCGCCGTGCCGCTGCAATCGAGAATGGTCGGCTGGAAATAGAAGCCGCTACGGCCGTCGGGCGCGTGGCCGCCGGTCACCAGCTTGGCGCCTGAGTCCAGGCTATTCTTCACCACCGCTTCGATATGGCTGCGCTGGCGCTGTGTGGCGAGCGGCCCCATCTCGGTCTGGCGGTCGTCCGGCGCACCGATGACGATGGCTTCGGCCTTCTGCTTCAGCACCGATAGCAGCCTGTCCTTGATGCTGCGGTGAACGATGAGCCGCGATCCCGCCACGCAGGATTGGCCGCTGGCGGCGAAAATCCCCGCAACCACCGCATTCGCCGTCGAGCCTGGATCGGCGTCCTCACAGACGACGACGGGGGACTTGCCTCCAAGTTCGAGCGTCACATGGGCAAGATTCTCGGCCGCGTTGCGCATGACATGGCGCGCCGTTTCCGGCCCGCCCGTGAACGCGATGCGGGCGACGAGCGGATGCGAGGTCAGCACCTGCCCGCAGTCCGGGCCAAAGCCGGTGATGACATTCATCACCCCGGCAGGAAAGCCGGCCTGCTGCACGAGGCGCGCAAATTCGAGGAGCGGCGCGGGGCCATCCTCGGAGGCCTTCAGCACAACCGTGCAACCTGCCGCCAGTGCTGGCGCCACCTTCACCGCCGTGAGGAAGAGCTGCGAGTTCCACGGCACGATCGCGGCCACGACGCCGATCGGCTCGCGGCGCAGCCATACCTCCATGTCGGGCTTGTCGATCGGCAGATGCGCGCCCTGCAGCTTGTCGGCAAGCCCCGCGAAATAGCGGAAATACTCGGCCACATAGGCAATCTGAGCCGATGTCTCGCGGATGATCTTGCCGGTGTCGGTGGTTTCGAGTTCAGCGAGCCGCGGCGCATGCTCGGCCACCAGGTCAGCGAGCTTGTAAAGCAGCTTGCCGCGCTGCGTCGCGGTCAGACCGCGCCAAGCCTTGCCCGTCAAGGCGCGGTGGGCGGCGGCAACCGCCCGCTCGACATCGCCGGCACCGGCGCGCGGCATCAGCGCCCATACCTTGCCCGTTGCCGGATTGATGCTCTCGAAGCTCGCCGCACAATCCTCGAACTGCCCGTCGATCAGCTGCTGGAACCGCTGCATCGTGTCACCTGAAAGCCGGAAGCACATGGTCGATGAAGCGTTGCAGCGAGGCCTTCTTGCGCTCGGTCGGCATCATCGAATCGATCCACAGGCTGAACTCGTCATAGCCCATCGCCTCATATCCCTTGAGCCGCGCGATCACCTGCTCGGGCGTTCCCGTCACGGTATTGTCCAGCATCTTGTCCGCCGCATATTGCGGCATGGCGTCCATCTCGTCAGGGGACAGGGTTTCAATGAGCGCCTGCGAGATTGGCTTCTC
Organism: uncultured Aestuariivirga sp.; assembly: GCA_964392525.1. Taxonomy (GTDB): domain Bacteria; phylum Pseudomonadota; class Alphaproteobacteria; order Rhizobiales; family Aestuariivirgaceae; genus Aestuariivirga. Next base: position 23,394 of record CAYMQH010000010.1, on the reverse strand, counting down.
ATTCCTGAACCACGCCGCGAAGTAACAATAGAAGCGGCGCAGGTCTTCCGCTGCCTGCCGGCAATCGGCTGCATCGCTGCCGCAATAGCCATGCATGAGCAGCATGATCTTGGGGCGCGGCACTTCAGGATGTGCCGCGCAGGCCTCCCTGAAGCGGCTCATCAGCACCTCAACCTCCGCATCGCCCTGGTGCAGCGGTGTCACCTGCACATTGCAGTGATTGGCCACGGCGAAGGCGTGAGAATGCGGGTCTCGCGCCGCAACCCAGATCGGCGGTCCGCCCGGCTGCAACGGCTTCGGTGCCGAGGTGGTCTTGGGGAACTGCCAGTGCTTTCCGTCATGGGTGTAGTCGCCTTCCCACAGCTTCCGGAGGGCGGGCACCATCTCGCGCATCTGTTCGCCAGCACTCATCGGTTCGATGTTCTTGCCCATGCGCTGATATTCGAAGTTATAGGCGCCGCGGGCGATGCCGAGGTCGAGGCGGCCTTCCGAGATGATGTCGGTCATCGCCGCTTCACCCGCCAGCTTGATGGGGTGCCAGAAGGGTGCCACCACCGTTCCTGTGCCGAGCCGCACATTCCGGGTGCGCCGCGCCAGATCGGCGATGTTGATCAGCGGATTGGGCGCGATGGTAAAATCCATGCCGTGGTGCTCGCCCGTCCAGATGGCATGAAAACCGCCCTGGTCGGCCATCTCGGAGAGAGCTACCATTTCGCGGTAAAGCTCCTGATGGCTCTGCTCAGGGTTGATCCGTTCCATGTGCACGAAGAGAGAGAACTTCATCGGTCGTTGCCTTTCATCCAAGGGCCCTCACTTCGCCCCGTTCATGGTTCCCCGAATAGATCCTGAAGCGGCCCTGCTGGCGCTCCTCGGCATAGCGGCGCAGCATCACACGGACGGCCTCCTCGGCAAAGGCCTCATAGGGCAGCGCGTCAAAGGGCAGAAGCAGCGTGCCGCCCGGCACGGCTGCCGCCTCGCCGCGGTAATAGATCGACTGCACATGCGTCTCTGGATTTTCGAAGACCGCGAAGAGGAAGGCGAGCTGAGCGGGAATCCCCTTGCGGACGAGACCGGCGGTGAGCAGCGAGGCGGTGCCGGAGGCGCCACTCCTTCCCACTTCGGGAAGGCGCAACGCCCCGGAGGCGCCATCGCGCTCCGCCACAAGCCTGCCCTCGCATTCGAGAATGGCACCCACCACCGTGTGGCTTTGGGAGGCAGCGTTCACGGCGGCCTGCTCAAGGCCCAGCGTCACATAGCCGCCGCGCGCATAACCCAGCGGATTGGCTTCGCGCGCTGCGAAATCACGGATGGCGCCGAGCAGGATGATGTGATCACCCGCATCGACCACTTCACGCCGGGCGCAGTCGAACCAGGCGAGCGCGCCGGTGATGATGGGCTGGCCCTGGGGGGAGCCGTGCCAACTGACCGCGGCAAACTTGTCCGGCCGCTTCGAAGCAAAGATGACGGACACGTCCTTCTGGTCTTCCGCCAGAATGTTGACGGCGAAGGCGGGCGTCTTTGAGAACACCGCGCAGCTTGCGGCCGTTTTGGCGATGCAGATCAGCAGCAGCGGCGGGTCGAGCGAGACCGAAGTGAAGGAATTGGCGGTGAAGCCGCGCGGTGCGCCATCGGCAGCAATGGTGGTCACCACGGTGACACCGGTCATGAAGCTGCCGAAGGCTTGGCGCAGGCTCTTGGCATCAAATGCGCTCAGAGGCTGGCTCAGGAGATCCCGGATCAGCCGGTTTGTGCCCTGCGGGTCCACCAGGTTCATCATGTGGCGCTGGCCGGGGAGCACCGCCGCCGTGCCGCGCGGCACGGCGGCCGCCATGGCTTCGGCCATCTGCGGCGTGGAGTTGGGATCATCGGCACCGGTGGCAAAGAGCGACGGCATCTGGAGTGCGCCAAGCCGGCCGGAAAACAGCCGGTCGCCCGTGGCGAACACCCGGTAGGCGCAGGCATAGGCCGCGGGGTTGATGGCCGAGAGCCAGCCTCGCACTTGCTGGTGGAGCGGCGTTTCGCCAGCCCCCAGCCAGCGGCGGATCGGCTGCTCGATGTCGCCGCAGGTGCCGTGCGCTGCAATCTCTGCGGCGCGCGCCTCAACCGCCTGCCGGGCCTCGGGGCTGCGCTCGTGAACCGAGTTCAGAACACCGAGCCTCAGCACACGATTGGGATGGGCGAGTGCCAGCCCGATGGCGACGAGGCCCCCCATCGAATGACCAACCACATTGGCCGCGGCAAGGCCCAGATGATCGAGAAGAGCCCTCGCCTGGTCCACGTAATCCGCAAGCTCCGGCCCCGCCAGTGCACTCCCTCCATGCCCCGGCATGTCGAGGGCGATGACCCGGTGGGTCTCCGACAGGGCCGCGATCTGCGGCGCCCAGGCTTCGGCGTTGAGGCCGACGCCGTGGATGAGCAGCAGCGCTTCGCCCTCGCCCCGTTCGAGCCAGGCAATGCCGTTCCAGGCCTGGCGTGCCGCCTGCTCAGGCATGGGTGGTGCTGCCGAGTTCCTTCAGGTCCTGATAACGGTCGCCGATACGGTGGTGGGGGCGGCCGCCCACCGAGGCGCCGAGCGCCACAATGATCTCATTCGCGGCCGGCGCATCGGGTATGGCGAACTGGATCGTCAGGTAATGCGAGCGCATGCCCTCATCCGCCTTGTGCATCAGCGGAATCATGACCGGGGCATTGGCGGGACCGCGCGTATTGGTGAAGGCGAGATAGCTCTTGGCGCCCACCGCCTTGCGGAAGTGATTGCCAAAGCGCAGCGTGTGGATCAGCGCCGAGGCATGTTCGATCTCGCCCTCGGTGCCGACGACGGCCGCCTTGCCATAGCCCTCCACCGCCTCGCCCGAGCCCACCATTTCGATGATCATGCCAGTCAGCATCTCGCCGAGTTGCGGCGCGATCTCGGCGATCTCGGGCTTGAGATCCTCAACGAAGCCCCGGCCCGCCCAAGGGTTGGCAAGGACCGCCGCCGCCGCGAAGAGATGCAGTGGCCGGGCCGCCTGCCTGCCCCCCTCGATGAAGGTCCGTTCGGTGATGGTGTAGGTCTTGCGGAGGTGAAGGGGCATATCGTGGGATTTCCAGGTTGCACTATGCTTTCCATACCGTAAGATGGTATACAATATCGGTCAAGATCGTTTGCTCCCATATCCGCCCAAGGCATACTGTCCCCCCATGACCAGAACCACCCCCGCCCCGCGCAGCCGTAGCCTCCGCATTGCGGAAACCCCGCCGACGCTCCGGGAACTGGCGCTTGACCGCTTGAGGACAGCGATTGTCGAGCATCACTTCGCGCCCGGCAGCCGCCTCACCGAGCGTGACCTGTGCGAGCAGTTGGGGGTCAGCCGGTCGGTCGTGCGGGAAGTGATTCGCCATCTGGAAGCCGAGGGGCTGGTGGAGAGCATCCCCCACCACGGCCCCATCGTGACCAAACTCGATGCAGAGACCGCGGCCCAGATCTACGAAATCCGTGCCCTGCTGGAATCGACGGCCGCCCATGACGCGGCCCTGCGGGCCTCGGCCGAGCATATCACCGAGATGCGCAGCGCCCTTTCGGCCATCAGCGGTGCCTATGCGGCGGGCGACCACCACGGTGTCATCCTGTCCACCAGCCGCTTCTACGAGGCGATGTTCGCCTCCGGCGGCAAGCGCGTGGCGTGGGAGGTGGTGAAGCGCCTCAACAGCCGCATCAGCTGGCTGCGCGCCATGACAATCGCCTCCCCCGGCCGTGATGTGACGGGGCTGAGCCAGATGGAGAGGATCTTCCGCGCCATCGAACAGCGCCAGCCTGATGCAGCCGCAGCAGCGAGCCGGGACCACATCCGCATGGCGGCCGCCATCGCACGCCGCCTGCTGGAGGAGCAGGTGCAGCCTGCACCGCCACACCAAAAGCGCTGAACCGGTCAGCCCAGCAGCGTCGCCACCTTCACGTCGCCATCGAAGACGTAGTGATTGACCCGCTTGGCCGGAAGCTCCTCACTGTCGTCGTAGGACTGGACGGCGCCAATGAGCTGCTCAGCCTGCAACGCGGCAATCACCAGATCGCGCTCCGCATCCGAATCGGGGTCGGTGGCATGGGTGATCTGGAAGGAGAGTTTGGTGAACGAGAGGCCCGTGTCCTTGGTCGCAGCCCCCACCCACACCACGCGCGTCCCATCAGCGGGCTTCGCCGTCTTGATCCAGAAACTCGCGCTTTGCAGCGTCTGCTCCGCTTCGGCCGGATCGAGCCCCCAGAAGCGGATGTGATGGCGCTTGCGCGGGCTATCACCGATGGCCTTCTGAAAGCCGATGTCCTGGCCCCGGCCGAACAGGTAGAGCGTGCTGAAGGGTGCCGCGGGATAGGGCTGGTTCAGCACGAAGGCGCGCGCCATGCGCCATGAGCTCCGCAGGCTCAGGGTATCCGCCTCCACCCACCCAAGCGCCGTGAAGGCCTGGCGCAATTGCCCGATCGTACCGACGAGCGCGATGTTGACGGGATCGCCCGCCAGCCCGTCACCCGTCGTCGTATAGGCGGGTATGTGGTTGCGCTTCAGAACCCTGACGCCAAATCGGATGACCCGCGGCAGGATGACATAGGCGGCGATGCCGTAGGTGACGCCCACCGCCAGCATCCACGGCAGCTGGTGATCGGTGAAGGCGAAGACCACGAAGACGATCAGCCAGACGCTGAACACCCCGAGGCCGAAGATCACGGCTCTCTGCCAGAACAGTTTCAGCAGTCGCATGCGTCGGTGACCGTTCCATTGAAGGCCGGCGGGCCGGGGCTGCCCCGCCGCCAGCGGCTGATTGGCCCCTCATAAGCCAAGCGCAACCACAGCACCAGCCCAGCGTCAGGGACTGCCGGAACCCGGGCAGGCTTCAGGCGTTTTCATGCCCGGTGGGGGAGAGGACAGAATGCGGTGGTGGCTGGCGGCCTTGCTTCTTCTGTCCTGCAGCCCGGCAGTGATGGCACACTGGTATGAGCCCCCCAATCCGCCGGGGCTTGAGGTTTTCACACATGAAACGGTCCCGTGGATCGCAGAAGGTGCGATCGGCCTGCGCTACACCGGGCCGCTGCGCGCCCCGCTTGCCGGTCAACTGCGCCAGTTTCTGCTCACATCAAGCCCTGGCTACCGCCACGCGCTGCTGGAACTCGATAGCGATGGCGGCGACCTCCGCCTCGTGCACGAGCTTGTCGCGGTGCTCAGCGCGGCGCGCGCGCGGATGGAGTTCACCACCCGCGTCACCGAGGGCTCGATCTGCGCCTCGGGCTGCATCCCGCTGTTCATGCAAGGCCAGAAGCGCAAGGCGAGCGGCGCGTCCATCTGGGTGTTCCACGGCGCGCGCGGCGCCATGACAAGCCTGCCAGACCCAGCGGCGACGGAAAACTACCTCGACATGCTCTCCGCCGCCGGCATGCGCCCGGCCTTCCGCGCCATGCTGGAAGAAGACAACCGCATCTTCCGGCCCGGACACCTCGTCCTGAGCGGCTATGAACTGTTCGCCGTTCATGACAGCGGCATCATCACTGAATTGCTGCCAGCCTGGCGGGAAGACCGCGCAGGCGCACCGACTGGCCTCGGCCCGCGCTGATGCCTGCAGCCAGGCACAAGAGCTAGCGCTTTGAAGTCGTTTGCGGCTTGCCCCCCACCGCGCTCCCCGGCGGCAGCGCTTCCCGCAGCACGAGCGCCATGCCGGCGATGTACTGGATGCTCGCCTCGGTCAGCGGCTGAAGATCGATGGAGGACTTGCGCGTGGCCGTCAGGTAGTCGTTGCGCGCCCGCTTGACCCAGCCCTTTTCGACGAGGAGGTTGATCTTGCGCCGTACCGTCTCGCGCGGAATGCCGGTGTAGTCGGCGATCGAGCGGATGTTGATGTTGACAGGCGGCGTCGCACTGAGTTGCCCGGCCGAGAAGGCGGCATAGTCCTCGCGGGGATCGGCATGCTGCTGTGAATAGGTGCAGTCCCCGATGACAGCGAGAATCAGGAACATGTCGAAATCACCGTCGAAGGTCCGGCGGCAACTGGCGAGGAAGCGTGTCAGATTGCCGACATGCGCGGGCCAGATCCGGCCGAAGTTATCCTTGATTTCCCGGTCCATGCGCCCCCCTTATGTTGACCCAATTTGGGCCGCACTAAACTTTACAAGTCAAGCCGCATTTGGAAACTATGGCTTGCATCGCATCAAATCAGCATTCTGGAGTGAGCATTCATGCCGGTGACAGACAGATTCAGGTTGGATGGGCAGGTAACGGTGGTGACGGGCGCTGCCGCCGGTATCGGCCGGGCGATTGCGCTCACCTTCGCCGAGGCGGGTTCCGCCGTGGTGGTAACCGACATCAAGCAGGAAGGCGCTGAAGTGGTGGCGGAAGATATCCGCGCGCGCGGCGGCAAGGCCATCGGCATGGCGTGCAACGTCACCAAGGAAGACCACCTCGCCGCCGTGGCGGAGGGCGCGAAGAAGACCTTCGGCAAGCTCACCATTCTCGTCAACAATGCCGGCGGCGGCGGCCCCAAGCCCTTCGACATGCCGATGAGCGATTTCGAATGGGCCTATCAGCTCAATGTGTTCTCGCTGTTCCGGCTCACGCAGCTGTGCGCGCCGCATATGCAGGCGGCAGGCGGCGGCGCGGTGCTGAACATCTCCTCCATGGCGGGCGAGAACACAAACACGCGCATGGCGTCTTACGCTTCATCCAAGGCGGCGGTGAACCACCTCACGCGCAACATCGCCTTTGACCTCGGGCCGATGGGCATTCGCGTCAACTGTATCGCACCCGGCGCCATCAAGACCGACGCGCTGGCAACCGTCCTCACACCCGAGATCGAGGCGGCGATGCTGAAACATACGCCGCTCGGGCGGCTTGGCGCGGCTGATGACATCGCCAATGCCGCGCTGTTCCTGTGTTCACCGGCTTCAAGCTGGGTGAGCGGGCAGGTTCTCACCGTATCCGGCGGCGGCATCCAGGAACTGGACTGACCCGCCCCCGCGCCATCACGGTTCTTTCTCATCCTGTCGAAACAAGGGAGTCTCTCATGACGGCTTACGACGCTTTCGCCGATTTCCGGATGAACGGACACATCGTGCTCATCACGGGCGGCGCGCAGAACATCGGCGCCGGAATTGCCAAGACGCTGTCGGGCGCCGGTGCCCGGGTGATGATCGCCGATCTCAATGGCGACATGGCGAAGGACACTGCCGCCGCGATCCGCAAGGAAACCGGCCATGACTGCCTCGGCATCAAATGCGACGTGACCTCGGCTGATGACATCGCGGCCACGGTGGCGGCTACCGTCAAGGCCTTCGGCGGCATCTCGACACTGGTCAACAATGTGGGCTGGGGCAGCCGCCACGATGACCCAGCCGCCATCACCGAGGAGGCCTTCATCACCTCCTACAAGCTCAACACGATCAGCGCCTACCGCATGAGCATGGCGTGCCTGCCGCATCTGCAGCAGGCAAAGAACGCCACGATCACCAATTCCGGCTCCATGTCATCGGCCGCCCCTGCCTATGACATTCTGGCCTATGCGACAGCCAAGGCGGCGCTGAACCAGATGATGATCTCCATTGCGCATCTGCTGGCAAAGAAAGTGCGTGTGAACAATGTACTGATCGGCACGGTGATGACGGCCGGCTACGGCGATGCCGGCATCGACCCTGAGATGCAGCAGCGCCTTTCGCATCCGGACAATCTCACCGGGCGCCCGGGCACGCCGGAGGATGTGGCCAACGCCATGTTGTGGCTGTGCTCGCCCGCCAGCGGCTGGGTGAGCGGACAGACCATCAATGTGCATGGTGGCGGCAACGTCGTCCGCCTGTTCGGCAAATAGCAGGTCGATGCCAAGGCTGGCCCGGGGCGGCGTTGCCGCAGCCTGCGTGCTCGCGGCAGCACTGGCTGTCGGGCCAGCCCACGCACAGGAAACATCGGCCCAGCCCAACTACCTGACGCAGCCCCGCCAGGCGGAGGGCGTCGACATCGATTCCGTGGTGGTGACGCTGCGGACGACGAGCGGCAACACGGCGCGGGACGCCGAGGCGCTCGCCACCGTTCGGGCGCTCGCCGATGGATTGCCGGGAACCCGCTTCAGCACGATCGAGCTCGCCCGCCTCACGGCCGCCATGACGAGGGCCGCGGCCATCGCGCGGGTGGACTACCGCCTGCTGCCCGCCGGGGCCAATGCCCTGCGTATCGCGTTCCTCGTCGATGCCATGCCGCAGGCTGCGGACGACGCCGGCCCCTCCGGCATGCTGACCGGTGCACTCGGCGATTTCCCGGTCTTCTACAAGGATGAGCGCAGCCTCGTCACCGCCATCGTTGCGGGCGGGCTGGGTGTCTATTCGGACAGCAACCCGTGGTTCGGCCAGCCCGAACTGTTCAACAGGTTCAATCCGCTGGCTGGCCACCTGCCCGGCCGGCATGCGAACTGGACGGAAGGCAACCTCGAACTCGGCGGTGGCTTTGCCACGCAGGTGGGCGATGCGCCGCTCTATGCCTTCGGCGCCCTGACCGGCATGAAGACATGGTCGGTCGGCCAGGACATCTTCCGCGATGACACGCGCAACTTCGATGCGGTGGAGAAAGCCTATGCCGGGTTGCTCTATGCCGACGCCACAACGGGCAACAGGGCCAAGTTCTCCGTTGGCCGCCAGACCTACACGCTGAACGATGGATTCCTCGTCAATCTGGTGAAGGGCTCGGCCAATGCCGGCCCGCGCGGCGCCACCTATCTGGGCCCGCGCCTTGCCAATGATTTCTCCGTGCTGGCGGAGGGGCGCTTCGGCCGCTGGGGCTTCAACGCCTTCTACATCGACCCTGATGAAATCGAATCGCTCGAAACCGACAGCACCTTTCTCGGCGGCAATCTGAGCTACCGCCTGAACGACAACGCCACGCTCGATGCGACGGTGATGACGATCCCGCACTCGGAGTCGTTCTATGCCAATCCCTATGGCCTGTCCCTGCAACGCCAGGGCCTCACCACCGCGTCGGGCCATCTGCTGTGGAAGAACATCGTGGCGGATGGCGTGTGGTTCGAGGGCGAGGCGGCGCATCAGTCGCACCCGGACTATGCCCTGTCAGCCTGGGCCGGTTACGGCACGCTGGGCTACATCGCGCGCAACAGGCCATGGACACCGAGCCTCTCCTACCGCCTTGCCTCTTTCTCCGGCGATGATCCGGACACCAAGACCTATGAGCGCTACGATCCCCTGCTCAATACCGGGCTTGGCATCTGGCTGCAGGGCATTTCCTTCGGCAAGCTCACCGCGAATTCCAATCTCGCCACGCATCGCGTTCAACTGAACATGGCACCCGTCGAGGCGCTGAACGTCACATTCGACTATCATAAGCTGACAGCACCTGAACTCAACAATGCCGGCGGCAATCCGGCGCTGGCGTCGCTCACCTCGCATGATCTCGGGCAGGAGTTCACGCTGTCAGGCCGCTGGGCCATCAACCGCAATCTCTACCTTCAGGCCATCGCCTCCCTCGCCATGCCGGGCGAAGCGCTCCGCGACATCGGCGCCGACGAGAACTGGACGACGCTGCAGCTCAGCCTCTACTGGGGCCTTTGAGGCCGGCGAAGTACTGCAGCGAGCGCTTCAACTGGCTTTCCGTGTAGCCGCGGCCGATCAGCACGATCATGTTGTCTTCTCGCTGGTCACCCTGTTCGGGCAGGATCTCCGGGGACTGCACGATCTTGCGCACGGTCTGCAGCAGCAAGCGTCCGGCGGGTGTGCGCACCACGCCCTTGACACGCACGATGTCATCGCCGCGCGCGTGCAGCAAGGCCGAGAGCCACACCGTGAAGGCGCTCCAGTCAATGTTTCCGTCGAGATGAATCCGCGTCGGCGAGACCGGCGGCCGCGCGTCACCCGAAAGGTCTGGCAGTGGCCCGGCCTCAACGCCCGCACTGTCGGGCAATGGATGTTCAACGCCCTTGACGGCGCCCGACATGACAGCGCCCGGATTGATCTGCTTCAGGGTGGCGATCAACGTTCTGAGAGATGTCTCATCGGCTGCATCGGCCTTGGTGATGATCACGCGGTCAGCAACATCGATCTGGCGGCGGCCAAGCGGTTCGGTTCGGAGCTGGCTCAGCCCATGCAGCGCATCGACCGCGACGATCACCTCGCTGACGCGGACGTGATGGACGAGAACGGGGTCGGAGCGGATCGCATCGACGATCGGGCCGGGATCAGCGAGGCCGCTTGTTTCCAGAATGATCTGCGACAGCCGCCCGCCGCTCTGATCGGCCTTGCTGCGTTCATCGCAGATGCGGCGGAGGAGATCGATCAGATCCTGCTTCGCCGTGCAGCACACACAGCCGCCGGCCAGTACCTCGAGCCGGTTGGACTGGCCGAGCAGCGCATCATCGACAGGTGTTTCCGCCGCCTCGTTGACGATCACGAGTGCCCGGCTGAAATGGCCTTCATGCAACTGGTGGCGAAGCCAGGTGGTCTTGCCGGAACCGAGATAGCCGCCCAGCACGATGAGGCGGATGCGGCCTTCGGCCTCGCTCATTCTTCACCGATGAAGCGCGGATCCAATGGATCGATGGGGCCGCCGCTGATCCGTTCGGCCAGCGCCCAAACCTCTCCGAGATCGCGCACGATGGTCTGGCTGCCGGAGAATGTCGAAACCTGAATGCCCGGAACCTCACCCCCATCATGGGCCTTGAGGCCATAGAAGGGCAGCACGGTCTGCAGCACCTGGGCCCGGCGCATGCGGCCGCGCAGCCTGTCATGCGCGGTGGCGGCCCCTGCATCGGTCCAGTGGCCGGGAGCTGCCGGATAGCCGCAGGCTGAACACATCGGGCGGGCCTTCCTCAGAAACATGCGGGCGGGCAGCATATGGGATGCTGCCCACCCTGCTTCAATGCCGTGTCAGATCACGTCGGGGCGCTTGCCGCCTTCGAAGGGATAGCGCTTGCGGAAATCGTCCGCGATGTCCTCGAACGGCAACCACTCAACGCCAGAATGCTTCGAAATGTACTCGATCAGGCGCTCAAGCATGAGCAGAACCTGCGGACGGCCCGCCACATCCGGATGGATGGTGAAGGCGAACACCGCATAATCCATCTCGCGGTAAACCCAGTCGAACTGGTCGCGCCAGAGTTCTTCGATGTCACGCGGGTTCACGAAGCCATGGCTGTTGGGCGACTTCTTCATGAACATCATCGGCGGCAAATCGTCGACGTACCAGTTGGCGGCGATGTCGACGAGGTCGATTTCCTTGCCGTGCTTCAGCGGGTGCATCCAGTCCTTGGCGGACTTGGAATAGTCGATGGTGTTCCAGCTGTCACCGACGCGGGCATAGAAGGGCTGGAAGTCGCGGTAGCCCTGGCTGTGGTCGTACTTGAAGCCGTGCTTCAGCAGCAGGGCGGCCGTGGAGTTGGACATTTCCCACCACGGCGCAACATAGCCGCGCGGCGAGGAGCCGGTGAGCTTCTTGATGAGGTCGATCGACTTCACCAGAACGTCTTCTTCCTGGGTGGGCGTCATCGCGATGGGGTTTTCATGCAGATAACCGTGCGCACCGACCTCATGGCCGTCCTTCACGATCATCTCCATTTCCTTCGGGAAGGTCTCAAGCGAGTGGCCCGGGATGAAGAAACTGGTCTTGAGGCCATAACGCTTGAACAGCGTCAGCAGGCGCGGCACGCCCACTTCGGTAGCGAAGATGCCGCGCTGGATGTCGGAGGGCGAGTCGCCGCCGCCATAGGACCCGATCCAGCCGGCAACCGAGTCGATGTCGGTGCCGAAGGCACACATGATTTTCTTGGCCATAGTCTTCTCCTCTCGATGTTGCGCCGCCTCGGGAGCGGTGCGCTGTTGATTTACCAGGTGGTTTCCCAACCCGGGTCGGTCAGGCCCAGCGGATAGGCATGGGCGTAGTCAAGCGGCGGTCGCACGACATATTTGCGGTCGAAGTCGCACCACGGATAAGGCTGGCCGGAGCGGACGATATAGGCCCAGTCGGGGTGTGCGAAGATCGGGCGGCCGATGGCCACCATGTCGGCAGCGCCGCTGGTGATCGCCGCTTCGGCCTGCGCACCATCGGCAATGCCGCCATTGGCGATCATCGGCAGGCCGCTCGCCTTGCGGAGGACCTGCGGCATGGGCGTCGGATCGTTCGGGTCGCGGTTGTCGAGATAGTTGAAGCTTGCCCAGTGCAGCGCGTCATATGCAGAACCGCGCAGCGCCTTGCCGATGGCGGCGGCATAGCCCACGCCGCCCGGCCAGCTGCCGGTGAAGTCATCAACGCCATCCTGCGAGAGGCGCAGCGTCATGATCTTGTCGCGGCCAATGGCGGCGCGCACCTTCTCGCCGATCAGCCAAGCGAAGCGGATGTTGTTCTCCGGGCTGCCGCCGAATTCATCCGTACGCAGATTTGTCTTGGGCTGGATGAACTGGGAAATCAGGTAACCATTGGCGCCGTGGATTTCGACGCCGTCGAAACCAGCCTCGATGGCCCGCGCAGCCCCCTCGGCAAAGCCACGCGCCACGGCGTGGATCTCCTCCACGCTCAGCGCATGGGCCTTCCCGAAAGTCACCTTGGGCCAGGGGCCGGAGATGTTGCGGATGGCCTTCTCGGCATCGGTGTCGGTGTAAAGCGACCAGCCCGGGCTCTGGGTTGCGGAGGCGCTGACCGGCGGCTTTCCGCCCAATACGCGCGGATCGCTCACGCGGCCACCGTGCATCAGCTGCATGATGATCTTGGCGCCTTGCGCGTGCACCGCCTCCGCCACCTTGCGCCACGCGGCCACATGCTTGGCCGTCACGATGCCAGGCTGCGAGAGATAGGACTTGGCGCCGAAGCCATCCTCCTCATAGGTACCCTCGGTGATGATCATGCCCAGCCCGCCACGCGCGCGGCGTGCGTAATAGGCTGTCATCTCGCCGGTCGGCGTTCCGTCAAGATCCGCCATCTGACGGGTGAGCGGCGCCATGGCGATGCGGTTGCGGATCGGCTGGCCTGCCAGCTCAAATGGCGAAAACAGGTGCGTGTAGACCTCGCTCATGACTGACCCCTGATGATGTCTTCGGCGCCGAGCGCAATGGAGAGAACCCTCGCGTCCTGGCCATGCGCACCCGACAGCAGGAAGGCAGTTGGCATGCCATTGGCATCCGTCCCACTGGGAATGGACACGCCGCACCAGTCGAGGAAATTGCCCAGCATGGTGTTGCGCAGCGTCTTGGCATTGTTGCGGAAGAACACGTCATGGTCCGCCTCGAGCGGCGCGATGGGCATCGCCACATGCGGCGTCGTCGGGTAGGCGATCAACGCATCCTCCATCATTGCTTCCGCTGCGGCGATCATTCGCTGGCGCGCGTCCATGAACAGCACGAGATCGACGGCGGTCATCTTGTCGGCCATCAGGATGCGCTTCACCACCCGCGCATCCATGCGGGCGGCGTCCGCTCCCTTCACCCGGCCCCAGTGAACCGCGAGCGCCTCGGCACCCAGAACGTGGCCACGAAGGGCGATGAGATCGAGGATCTCCTGCATGAGCGGCATCTTCACCCGCCGCACCTTGGCGCCCGCCTTGGCCAGCCGCGACAGCGAGGCTTCGAAATTGCGCGCCACCGCCTCCTCACAGCCATCGAACACCACCGTCTCGGGCACCAGGATGCGAAGCCCTTTCGGGCTGGCAGCCTTCACCTGCGGCTTCTTCAGCCCACGGAGCACCGCGTCTGCCAGCACGCAGTCCTCCACGCTGTGGGCCAGGGGCCCCAGCGTATCGAGCGACTTCGACAGCGGGAACACGCCATCCATCGGATAATGGCCGGTCGAGGACTTGTAGCCGACGACGCCGTTGAACGACGCCGGAATCCGGATCGAGCCACCGGTGTCGGTGCCGATGGCCAGCGGCACGATTCCGGCAGCCACCACGACGCCGCTGGCCGAGGAGGAACCGCCCGGCGAGCGGTGCACCTGCCTGTCATGCGGGTTGCGCGGCGTTCCGTAATGCGGGTTGAGGCCGATGCCGGAATAGGCGAATTCCGTCATGTTGAGGCAGCCGATGCTGACGAGCCCCGCCGTCTTTCCAGCCGCAACGAGGGCGGCATCGCGCGTGGCGGGCGGATCGCCCTTCAGGACCACCGAGCCCGCCGTGGTGACGCGGCCCTTCAGGTCGAACAGATCCTTCCACGCAATCGGAACGCCGTCGAGAAGGCTTGCGGGCGCTCCCTCCTTCAGGCGCTTGCGCGCCGCACGGGCTTCGGCCATGGCGCGGCTCTTGAGCGTTTCAACGAAGATCGCCCCATCACCCACCGCTGCGATGCGGCTGAAGGCATCCTCCGCGACATCCACGGCGTCGGCTTGCCCCTTGCGCAGTTTGCGGGCGAGATCGGCCGCAGTGGAAAAGGTCATCTCATGTCTCCGAATGTGCGATCACGGTCGCGCCGGCGGGCTTCCAGCCAAGGTGGACCTGTTCACCCACCGCAAAACGCCCGCCATATTTGTCGGCATGGCCTTCAAGCCCGATGCTCTCGCCGTTGGGCAATGACACGGTCATCTGTACCAGGTGGCCGATCTGCTGAAGCCGCGAGATGGCCACGGGTATCATGGAGCCCGCATAGGCCTTCTGGCTCTCCGCCGTGGCGGCCGCCGGAATGACGTCAATCGCTTCGGCGGGCAGCACAAGGCTCGCCTTGCTGCCATTGCCGAGCGCCTGTGGCGCAGTGCCCGCGAGCACGCCGAAAGGCGTGTCAACGGTTGTGATGCCATCAGCCATTGCCTTCACATGACCGGCGATGAGCGTGTTGCGGCCGATGAACTGCGCCACGAACAGGCTCTGCGGCCTTGTGTAAAGTTCGTAAGGAGCGCTGATCTGCTCAATGCGGCCCTGATTCATGACGACGATGCGGTCCGAGAGCGCCAGCGCTTCGGACTGGGCATGGGTGACGAACACGAAGGTGATGCCGAGGCTGCGCTGCAAGAGCTTCAGTTCATTCTGGATACTCTTGCGGAGGTTCGCATCGAGCGCGCCCAGCGGCTCGTCGAGAAGCAGGATATCGGGTTCAACCACGAGGGAGCGCGCGAGCGCGATGCGCTGGCGCTGGCCGCCCGAGAGCCGGTCAGGGCGGAGGTCCGCGATATCGGTCAGGTCAAGCTTGTCGAGGATACGGTCCACCTTGCGGTCACGCTCGGCGGCGGGCATGCCCTTCACGTCGAGGCCGAAGCCCACATTGGCGCGGACACTCATGTGCGGGAACAGCGCATAGTTCTGGAAGATCATCGAGGTCGGGCGCTGCTCGGGCAGGAGATCGTTGATCCGCTGGCCGCGGATGTTGATGTCGCCTGACGTGATGCTTTCAAATCCGGCGATCATGCGGAGCGTCGTCGTCTTGCCGCAGCCCGAAGGACCGAGGAAGGCGATGAACTCACCCTTGTCCACATCAAGGTTGAAGTCGATCACGGCCGGTGTGCCGTTATCGTAGACTTTGCCGATGTGCGAGAGCTGCAGGTCGTAAGCCACGCGTGAAACCTTGCTGATGAGAGGGCGGTGCACGGCCGGGGCGGTGCTGCCCCGGCCGGCGTCATGAGTGGCAGATGGATCAGGCCGAGAGGAACTCGTCCCACTTCTGCATCAGGTAGTCATACTCGTCCGGCCACTGGTGCCAGTAGGCCACGTTGGCCGCGCGCGTCTCGAGCGAGCCGCCATCGCGCAGGTCGCCTTCCTTGATGCCGCGGTCGGGAGCGCCAACCCACGGCTTGCCTTCGTACCAGAAGCCGTACTTCTCGGGCGACATGGCCTCCTTGACGTTCGTGGTGGGCGAGTAATAGCCCTGCTCCGACACAGCCACGGCCGGCGGGCCGGAGAGCCAGTAGTCGGCATAGGCGGTCACGGCATCGAGGTTCGGCGAACCATTGATGCCCATGACACCGATGGCCCAGCCACGATAGCCTTCCTTGACGGTGGCGTAGGAGCACTGCACGCCCTGCGCCTTCACGGCCATGACGGCCGGCTGCCAGGCGTCGGCCAGCACCATTTCGCCCGAGGCGAGCAGGTTGACGAGTTCGCCGAAGTCACCCCACAGGGCGCGGAACTGGCCATCCTTCTTCTTCGAGATCAGGAACTTCGCGGCTTCGTCGATCGCCGCCTTGTCCGGGTTGCCGGGGTTCGGGACGTTGAGAAGGCCGAGCGAGTTCATCGCGAGAACGGCCTGGCCGAAGGCGATGAGCGGATCGACGTTCAGGCCGGTCTTGCCCTTGAACTTGGGGTCGAACAGCGCCGTCCAGGTCGAGGCTTCCTCAGCCGAGACGAGGTCGGGGCGATAGCCGATCGAGTCATAGTTGTAGACGGTGGGAACCATCCACAGTTCGGTCTGGGCCTCGTCCTTCCAGATCTGGCCGACGATCTGCGCCTTCCTGTCCCACTTGTCCGAACCCTTGGTGAAGGTATCGCGGATGTTGGCCCAGTTCTTCAGCGAAGACGTGGCGATCGGGGCCGCCTTGTCGGTGGCGGTCATGGCGGGCAGGCGCTCGCCGATGATTTCCCAGCAGTCATAGGCGTTCGAGCCGGAGAGCAGTTCCGTCTGGGTATTGGGGAAGATGTCGGCCTTGCCCGATACGGCCTTGACGCCCGACTTTTCCTTGAAGTCGTTGAGGATGCGCTCCTGCACCGTGACCGACAGGCCGACGGTGCGGAGTTCCTGATCCGCCAGATTGGCCGCGAAGGCCTGCTGGGAACCAAAGGTCGAGAAGGGCACAGCGCCCGCCGCGACCGCCAGACCGCTGGCCGTTCCCTGCAGGAAGCGGCGGCGGGAGATATTGTAGTGACGCATTCGTTAGTCTCCTCCTAGTGTTTTTCAGTCGTAAACTCGTCTCGTCAGTAACGGCCGACGAGGAGGCCACCATCCACCACCACCGTTTGCCCGGTCATGTAGCGCGCGGCGTTGGAAGCAAGAAACAGGATGACATCGGCAATGTCCTCAGGCTCGCCGATGCGGCCCATGGGAATGAATTCTCCAGCCTTGTCGGCGTCAGGCCCCAGCGAATGCTCCTTGGAGAGCAACTGCGCGGTCCGGATGTAGCCGGGCGCAATGCCGTTCACCCGGATGCCATCGCGCGCCAGTTCAACCGCGAGGCCGCGCACCAGGCCCACGACACCCGCCTTGGCGGAGGAATAATGCACATGCTCGTCCCAGCCATAGGCAATGCCCATGATGGAGGACACGGCGACGACGGACCCCTTCTTCGCCGCCTTCATGGCGGGCAGTGCCGCGCGCACCACGCGGAAGATGCCCTTGAGGTCGATGTCGAAGGTGAAGTCCCACTTCTCGTCAGTGAGTTGCGGCAACGGCACCTTGTGAGCGATACCGGCGTTGGCCACGATCGTGGCGATGGCGCCATGCTTCTTCTCGACGGCGGCAACCACCGCGTCCGCCTGCTCGGTCGAGCGTACATCGAGCTTCATGAATTCGGCCGACCCGCCCGCCGCAGCGATTTCCGCGACAACGGCATTGCCTTCCATCTCCAGGATGTCTGTCACCACCACATGGTATCCAGCCTTGGCGAAGGCCCTGGCGCTGGCACGGCCGATGCCGATGCCGGCGCCGGTGATGAGAACTGTGTCTGTCATAGCATCACATCTCCTGAATTGGGGCCAAGCGTCTGGCCCACGAACAGCGAGGCTTCGGAGGAGCACAGGAAGGCCACGGTTGCCGCCACTTCCTCAGGCTCGCCGAAGCGGCCGAGCGGCAGGCCCGCCGCCTTGGCGTTGCGCCACTCCTCAGACAGCGCCATCACGAGGGGCGTGTTGATGGGGCCGGGCGCCACGGCATTCACCCGCACGCCGTTGGCGCTCACCTCGCGCGCCAGCGCCTTGGTCATGCCGATAATCGCCGCCTTTGCGGCGGAATAATGTACGAGATCCACCCCGCCGATCTGGCCAAGCTGCGAGGCGATGTTGACGATCACGCCCTGCCCTGCCTTCAGCATGGCTGGCAGCACGGCGCGGGTGCAGAGATAAGTGCCGCGCACATGCACAGCGAACATGCGGTCGAATTCGGCAGGCTCAAGATCGACGAAGCGCGCCTGGTGGACGTGACCCGCATTGTTGACGAGGTGGGTGCAGTCACCGAACCGGTTCTGGCAGGCGGCGACAAGGGCCGCGACATCGCCTTCCCGAGATACATCGCCGGCGCAGGCCAAGGCCCTGCTGCCGATGTCGGCCGCCACGGCGTCCGCCGCCTCGCGCCGGACATCATTGACGACGACATTGTAGCCATCCGCCGCGAGGCGGCGGGCGATGGCGCGCCCAATGCCAGACCCCGCGCCTGTGACGATGGCGTTGCTCACGCGATGTCCTCCTGGACGGCGATCTTGCGGGCCCGCCGCACGCTGAGGCTCATCAGCAGGGCATAGACGGCCAGCAGCGCGAATGAGAACACCGTCGTCAGCACACCGAAGGCAAAGACGTTCGGATGGATCTCGACCGAGAAGGTGCCATAGATCGCCAGCGGCAGCGTCTGGTCGCGGCCCGAGGCGAAAAGCGTGCGTGAAAACTCATCATAGGAGAGCGTGAAGGCAAAGAGCATCGCCGAGAGCACGCCCGGGAAGATGAGCGGGAAGGTCACCTTCCTGAAGGTCCGCGCCGGGGATACGCCGAGCGACCACGAGGCCTCCTCCACCGAAGGGTCGAACCGGTTGAGGATCGCCAGCATGACGAGGAAGGCGAAGGGGAAGGTATAGACCACATGCGTAACAAAGGCGGTGCTCCACCAATGGCGCTCGATGCCGAGCATGTTGTTGGCGAGCAACGACACGCCGAGCCCGGTGAGCACGCCCGGCACCATCATGCCCAGCACGATCAGGTAGAAGACGAAGCCTGAGCCCTTGAATTTGCGGCGGAAGGCCTGCGCCGACATCACCCCCAGCACGGTGGAGGTGACCATCGTCATGAAGGCCAGCGTGAGCGAGCGGAACAACGCCTCGCCCAGCGGCAGCGGAGCAATGCGCGAAGGCGGCACGAGGCCGAAGATGTGGCGGTACCAGTAGGTGGACCATTCGAGGATCGGGAACTGCGGGCCGCCTTCCGGTCCCTTCTGGAAGGACAGGATGGCGAGCACGATGAACGGCCCATAGAGGAACAGGATGAACAGTGCGGTGTAGACGGCGAGGATGGGCTTCAGCACGCGGGATTCCATGATCTCACAGCTCCCGCTTCAGGTCGACGATGCGCAGGAAACCCGCGATGACGAGCCCCATGACGATGGTGAGGATGACGCCCGCCACCGAGGCCATGGCCCATTTGAGAGAGCCCACCTGTGTGACGATGATGTTGCCCAGCAGATTGACCTTGCGGCCCGACAGCGCCGCGGCGGTGGCGAATTCGCCGAGCACCATGACGCTCACGAAGATCGCGCCGACGATGACGCCGGGCAGGCTCAGCGGGAAGATGATCTTCCAGAAGATGCGGCCGAAGCCCGCGCCGAGATCCCTCGCCGCCTCGATGATGTTGGGATCGATGCGGCCCAGCATGAAGGCGATCGGCCCCACCATGAACACCACATAGATCTGCGTCATGCCGATGACGACCGACAGTTCGGTGAACAGCAGGGCTTCGATCGGCTCGGAGATGATTCCAAACTTCTGCAGGATGATGTTGATGGCCCCCTCCTTGCCGAGCATCGGCCGCCAGGCCAGCACGCGGATCAGGAAGGATGTCCAGAAGGGGATGACGCAGATCACCAGCAGCACCGTCGAGAGCGTCTTGTTCTTCACGAACAGCCCGACGAACAGCGCCGTCGGATAGCCGACGATGAAGGTGGTCGCCAGCACCAGAAGCCAGATGCGCACCGTGGTCCACAGCGAGGCCAGATAGGTGTCGGAGCCGAAGAAGGCCTTCCAGCTCTGCAGCGTCAGCGTCGGCTCGATCTTGAAGGTCGTCTGGGTCCAGAAGGAGACGTAGAGAATGAGCAGGATGGGCGCCACGAGGAACAGCAGCATCCAGATTATGCCCGGCAGGATGAGCCAGGCCGACTTGGAATTTCCGCCTGTGGCGCGGGTTGCGGGAAGCGCGGTGTCACTCATCTCCGTTTACCCCTGACCAAACACGATTGCGTCTTCCGGCCGCCAGTGCAGCAGATATTGCCCCTTGGGCTCATAGCTCTGCGGCGCGCCGAGGCTCAGATGATGCTCGACCTCGATGACCTGCCCGTCGGCGGCCTCGAAGAAATAGATCACGGACGACCCCAGATACTCGCTCGCCACAAAGGTGGCGGCGATCGACGGGCCCGGCACGGCGGTTCCGGCGGGCACCACCTTCATGCGGTCATAGCGAATGGCATAGGCCGGCTTTTCCGAGGCCGTGACCGACCCGACGCTGATGGCACCGAAGGGGCCCGTGAAGGTGCCGCCCTTCAAGGCGCCGGAGAAGATGTTGTAGCGGTTCAGGAAGTGCGCGACGTTGGGCGATGCGGGATGGTCATAGACCTCCCCGGGCTTGCCGAACTGCGCGATGGCGCCGCGGTCGAGCACGATCACCCGGTCGCCCATCGCCAGGGCCTCGGTTTCGCTGCCCGTGACATGCAGGAAGGTGACACCCAGCTTCTCGCGGATGGAGCGCAGCTCGTTGCGCATGCGATGGCGCAGGTTGGCGTCGAGGGCACCCAGCGGCTCATCGAGCAGCACAAGGCGCGGCGCCATGACAAGGGTACGGGCCAGCGCGACGCGCTGCTTCTGCCCGCCGGAGATCTGGTGCACGCCGCGCCCCTCCATGCCGGAAAGGCCGACCAGCGCGATGATGTCACGCACCCGCTTGTCGAGGTCGGCGGGTTCCGGCGCCTTGCCATTGCGCAGGCCGAAGGCGACATTGTCATAAACGGTGAGATGCGGAAACAGCGCGAAGTTCTGAAACACGAAGCCGATGCCGCGCTCATGGGCGGGCATATGGGTGATGTCGCGGCCCTCGAAGAACACGTTGCCGCTGTCGGGTGCTTCGAAGCCGGCAATCACCCGCAGCAGCGTCGACTTGCCGGACCCGCTGGGCCCCAGAAGCGAGACATATTCGTTGCCCGCAACGCGCAGCGTGACATCGCGCAGGGCCTTGACCTGACCGTAGCTCTTGGTGACGCCCTCAAGGCGGAAAATCGGCTGGTGATCCGTCATTCCTGTCGCTGCAGGCCGGGCTTTATGCCAGTGATCCGCAGCATTCCTCCCCATTCACTATAGCTATACGCGCCAAGCCAGAAATAGATTTCCAGTGCATGAATGCTTGTAGTTGCATGAAATCAAAAACGTCTAACGTATGCAAGAACAAAAACACCCAGCCAGTCAATTGGCGCAATCCGGAGAAAAGACGAGTATCAGTCAGATAAAAAATGCACTCTGTATCAAAAGTCCATTTTTTTTGATGTCAAATAGGGTGCCAAAGTCGTGGACTGGTTGATGATCGCCACGATCTTGAGCCGCGCCAGACTTTTCTCCGCCATGACGCGCAAATGCCCTTCGAGATACTCTGCAGCAGAATCAATGAGATGGCGCGAGATCAGATCGAAAAGCGTCTGGTACTCGCCATGCTCCACCCGATCGCGCGGCAGGCCGAGAAGCGTCAGCGCCCGGTTGGCCGCGGTCAGCAGAAACTGATTGTTGCGGATGAGTCCGACGAGTTCACTGTTTGGCGCCCTGGCGACGCAATGCTCCACAAGCGCCTCCTCGAGCAACTCACCGTCGATTTCCTCTCCGGCACCAAGCCGGGCGCGCAGGCTCTCGACCGCGGCATAATTGATGTCGCTGGCTGCAAGGCGCAGGGCGGCGGGTTCCAGAATGGCGCGCAGCGCCAGCTTGTCGCGCACCGCCTGCGCGGTCAGCGGCCCCGCGATCCAGTGCGAGCTCTGGTTCTTGCGGATCAGCCCGCGCTCGTGGAGACGGCTCAGCACATCGCGCACCACGGTGCGGCTGACACCCAGATGATCACCCAATTCGGTTTCGACGATGCGGAACTCGCCGAAGATCAGGCAGGAGGCAACCTCCGCTTCGACCCGGTCATAGACCAGCTCCCAGATGCCGCGGCTTTGCAGCGCCTCGTCGATCTCGCCCGATATCTGCAGGTCAAGCGCACGGATGTCTCCGCGAATAGGCATCACGCTGGCATTGCCGGACCCCACAAGAAAGCCCCGCCCGGCAAAGCGGTGCACGAGTTTCTCCGCTTCGAGGATACGTAGCGCCGCCTGCACCGGCGCGCGGCTCGACTGCATCAGTTCGGCAATCGGCCCCTCGATCAGCACAAAACCCTCGGGCAGGCGGCCCAGCATGATGTTGTGGCGCAGAACGCCGGCGATGATCTCGTAGCGCTTCTGCATTGGCGGTTGTGCAGGCAGCGTAGTCATCATTCCCGCTCCCCCCTGACCTCACGCACGAAACGCTGCCAGGCGCGCGAAGCATAGTTGTGCTCGTCCATCGCGGTGTTCCACACGGCAATGCGGCCGGCCCGTTCCCAGTAGGAACCGCCCGCGCGCCGCGCCCCCGCGCGGACCACGACATCGCCATAGGGGCCCGGCAGATCGGTTTCGGCCGGCAGACCTTCATACCAATAGGCCCATTCGGCGGGCGGCAAGGCCTCGCGCACGCGCTCCAGGACCGACATGTAATAGCCCTGCCGGGCGACGACAGCCCCAGGCCAGCCCGACAGCCACCAGTTCATGTAGGCATAGCCCATGTCGAGCGCCGCGCCCGAGAGATGGCGCGACAGGCTCATGCCGCCGTGCCAGGCGCGCCAGCCCTCGATCGGGTTCGCCTCCACGAAGTGCTGGGCGGCCTCGCCGAGCTGGCCGTAGACCGGCGACCACATGCTTTGGGCAGCGACCTCGCCATTGCGAATGAGCTTCGCGGCCTCTTCGCCATCCTGCCAGATGGCGCGGAAGAAGCCCTGCTGGCGGCGGCGGTTCAGCACCGCCATCAGCGCATCGATCTCGGCCACCGTCATGTTGCCGATGTCAGCAAACTTCACCTCGCCCGCCGCCTCGGCGGCGAGAGCCACATCGAAGATGCCGATAGCCGGTTCATCGACCACCGCGATGCGCCCTTTGGCCCGCGGGTCCAGCAGCCACGACCAACTCTCGCGGCGCACCCCGGCCGGCTCGTAGAGGCGCGCATCGTAGCCGAAGGAATCGAAATTGTGGACGGTCGGCAACATGCTGATGTAGCGCGACGGTGCCGGCCCCAGCGCTTCGCCAGGCTGCACATAGAGCTTGCGCACCGGCTGGTCGCCATGCCCGCGCGAAGCATAGCGGTTGATGCCGCCTTCACGCGTCAGGCCGCTCAACAAGTCCCAATCGGCGATGCGCTGCGTGTCGATGGGCTGCAGCGATCCCCAGAACCAAACAATGTCGAGGTTATGAAAGCACTGGTCGTAGATGTCATAATCCGCCGGGCTCAGGGCGGCGCGGCGCTGGCA
>CAYMQH010000009.1:43093-51167 GCA_964392525.1 uncultured Aestuariivirga sp. | reverse complement strand
AACACCTGCCCCGTCGGAGTTGCGACACAGGACCCGGAACTGAGGAAGCGCTTCAAGGGCCAGCCCGAGCATGTCATCAACTATTTCTTCTTCGTCGCCGAAGAAGTGCGTGAGTTGATGGCGTCCATGGGCCTTCGCTCCTACGATGAACTCGTGGGCGAAACCTCGTGGCTCGACCAGGCCAGCGCCATCGCGCACTGGAAAGCGAAGGGCCTCGACTTCTCGAGGATCTTCGCGAGGCCCGACATCGTCGGCCCCGTGGCCACCAAGAAGGTGGGGGCACAGGACCATGGCATCGACAAGATCCTCGACCGCACGCTGATCGCCCAAGCACAGCCTGCACTCGAAGCGGGCAAGGCGGTGGTGATCTCGTCGAAGATCCACAACTATGACCGCACCACAGGCGCGATGCTCTCGGGCGAAGTGGCCAAGCGTTACGGGCATGCAGGCCTGCCGGAAGACACGATCACAGTGAAGTTCACCGGCATTGCCGGGCAGAGCTTCGGCGCATGGGCCGCCAGGGGCGTGACGCTGGAACTCACCGGCGAAGCCAACGACTATGTCGGCAAGGGCCTTTCCGGCGGCAAGCTGATCGTGAAGCCGCATGACAAGATCGGCTTCACGCCAGAGACATCGATCATCGCGGGCAACACCTTGCTCTATGGTGCCATCACCGGCGAGTGCTATCTGCGCGGCGTGGCGGGCGAGCGTTTCGCGGTGAGGAACTCCGGTGCTGTCGCCGTTGTCGAGGGCGTGGGCGACCATGGCTGCGAATACATGACGGGCGGCCTCGTGCTGGTGATCGGCCAGACAGGGCGCAACTTCGCGGCCGGCATGTCGGGCGGTGTCGCCTATGTACTGGACGAGGATGGCAGCTTTGCCAAGCGCTGCAACCTCGCCATGGTGGACCTGCAGCCCATCCCCGCCGAGGAAGCCTCGATCGAGAGGCTGCACCATGCCACGGGCGACCTGCAGAGCCATGGCCTCGTGGACATCACCTCCCACATGGACAGGCATGATGCCGAGCGCGTGCGGGAACTTCTGGCGCGCCACCTGAAATACACCGGTTCGGCCCGCGCCCGGGCCATCCTTGATGACTGGGCGGCTTACCTGCCGAAATTCGTGAAGGTGATGCCGGTTGAATATGCCCGCGCCTTGCGGGAACTCGAAGAGGCACAGAAGCACAGCGATGGCATGACGATCGGCGTCAAGAGGAGCGCATAAGATGGGAAAGGTTACGGGTTTCCTCGAAATCGAGCGGCAGGACAGGACCTATACGCCCGCCGCTGACCGGGTTCGCAATTACAAGGAATTCGTTATTCCGCTTTCTGAGGAAGGCGTGAAGAACCAGGCGGCACGCTGCATGAATTGCGGCATCCCGTTCTGCCACAATGGCTGCCCGGTCAACAACCAGATCCCCGACTGGAATGATCTTGTTTACTTGGGCGACTGGGAGGAAGCATCCCGCAACCTGCACTCGACCAACAACTTCCCCGAATTCACAGGAAGGGTCTGCCCTGCCCCGTGCGAGGCCTCCTGCACGCTGAACCTCGAGGACAAGCCCGTCACCATCAAGACCATCGAATGCGCCATCGTCGACAAGGCATGGGAGAATGGCTGGCTGAAGCCTGAGTCCTACCGTGACAGGACCGGCAGGAAGGTGGCGGTGATCGGCGCTGG
Organism: uncultured Aestuariivirga sp.; assembly: GCA_964392525.1. Lineage (GTDB taxonomy): Bacteria > Pseudomonadota > Alphaproteobacteria > Rhizobiales > Aestuariivirgaceae > Aestuariivirga. Next base: position 49,487 of record CAYMQH010000009.1, on the reverse strand, counting down.
CCCCGCAGGCCTTGCCGCAGCCCAGCAATTGGCCCGGGCGGGCCACAGTGTTCATGTGTTCGAGAAGAACGCCAAGGCGGGGGGCCTGCTGCGCTATGGCATTCCCGACTTCAAGATGGAGAAGCACCTGATCGACCGCCGCGTGAAGCAGCTTGAGGCGGAAGGCGTGACCTTCCACTATGGTGCACATATTGGTGTGACGCAGGATGCAAAGCAGCTGGTCGACAGTTTCGATGCGGTCGTCCTCTCCGGTGGCGCCGAGAAGCCGCGCGATCTGCCCATTCCGGGCCGTGAGCTTGGCGGCATCCATTTCGCCATGGAGTTCCTGCCGCAACAGAACCGCCGCGTTTCCATGGAAGTGCCGCTCGACAACCGGCAGATCGTTGCCGAGGGCAAGCATGTCGTCGTGATCGGTGGCGGCGATACAGGTTCTGACTGCATCGGCACATCGGTGCGGCAGGGCGCGCTCTCGGTCATGCAGCTCGAAGTGATGCCGCAGCCGCCGGAGAAGGAAAACAAGCTCCTCACATGGCCGAACTGGCCCTTGAAGCTGCGCACCTCATCTTCGCATATGGAAGGGGCCGAGCGCGACTTCTCGGTGATGACCAAGTCCTTCTCTGGCGAGAACGGCGAGGTGAAGACGCTGCATTGCATCAAGGTCGATTCGGCGATGAAGGAAATCCCCGGCAGCGCATTCGACCTCAAGGCCGACCTCGTGCTGCTCGCCATGGGCTTCGTCCATCCCGTTCAGGACGGCATGCTGAACGCGCTGGGCGTGAAACTCGACGGGCGCGGCAATGTCAATGCCAATGTGATGAACTACAAGACCTCGCTTCCGAAGGTATTCTCGGCGGGCGACATGCGGCGCGGCCAGTCCCTTGTGGTCTGGGCCATCCGCGAAGGCCGCCAGGCGGCACGCGCCGTCGATGAATATCTGATGGGCTCGACGACGCTGCCGCGCTGAGGGCTGTCAGTTCGAGTCTGCCGCAGGGGACGGCGCGGAGAAATCATCCGCGCGGCCCCGTGGCGCTTGCGGGGCATCCCCCAGCCTGAACAGGCGCTCGGCATGGCTGCCGGCGGGCGCTATACTGCGAAGGGTCCTGAGCGCCGACTGGGGGTCAAGCCCGCCGGCGGCCAGCAACATGGCATTGGCCATCACGCCTTCCGGGGAGACAGTGTAGCTTCCGCCATCCACAAGCGCCTGCCCGAACAGCGGGGCCTGGGCCTTCAGCCGTTCCCGCGCCGACTTGCCGGTGCTGGACTGCAGCGCCGGTGCAGCACTGCTTTCGATTGCCGCAAGAACGGTGCGGCCCACGCGGTTGTTTCCCGCCTTGAAGAAGGTGACGCCATCGCGGCTGCGGATGCGCACCACATTGCCCGACTCATCCGTCCCCGTCTCGGCAAAGCTTCCATCGGGGTTCAGCAGACCAGCCCGGATATCGAGGAAAGTCAGGCCGCGCGCTTCCACGCGCTCTCGCTGCAAGGCCGAAACGGCTTTCAGCGCCTCGTCATAGTCGGGGTTCTGCATCGGCGGCTGCGAAACCCAGATCACCTTCGCGCCCGAACCAGCCAGGAGGTCGAGGAGCGCGTCGATGTTTGCTGCATACGCATCCCGCCATTCCGGGCTTCCAAAGGCATGGCGGGTGTCGCCCACGCGGATCGGCTGGCGGTCATTGGCGCCAATCATAACCACGATGACATCGTAGGAACTGCTGGCGAGGATCTTGGGAAGGGTGGCCGCCCAGTCATAGACCTCGGGGCGTGCCAGGCCCGATTCCTCGTTGAAGCGCAGCGATACCTGATAGCCGCCGTCCGCCTCCGACATGCGCTGCAGGCCAGCGCCCATGCCGCCGCCGATGGCATCACCCAGAACGAGGATCTGTGCTGGCTGGCGTTCCGCCTCGAAGAGGGCGGGTTCCTCCTGTCCGGAGGAGCCCATGACCGGTGCCACAGGCGTTTGCGCCGCCGCTGCTGTGATGGCCAGCAGCAGCGCAAGCCCGATGGTGGAAAGGCGCAGCATCAGCCGTTCTTCTGGATGTACTGCAGCAGTTTCACCGATGGAATGCCATCAAGCGGCAGCCCGCGCTGCTTCTGGTAGGCGATGATCGCCTCATAGGTGCGTGCGCCGAAGCGTCCGTCGCTGCCGCCCGTTTCAAAGCCGAGTGCGGTGAGCCTCTTCTGCAGTGCCACGCGCTGCTCGAAGCTCAGGTCGAAGTCGATATCGGGCCAGGCGCCCTGAAACGGACCATCGCCCCGGATGCGGTCAGCGAGGTGGCCGACAGCCAGAGCATAGGAATGCGAAATGTTGTACTTCATGATGGCCAGGAAGTTATGCGTCACCAGGAAGCGCGGCCCCTTGAGCCCCTGCGGCACCATGACGAAGGCCTTGGCCTGCGATGAGCCGAACTTGCCGCCATCCGTGCGCTTCACCCCCAGCTTTTCCCATTCGGCCACCGTCTTCCAGTGGGAGCGCCCGATGAGCCCCATATTGAAGCCCTTGGGCAGCGTCACTTCCCAGCCCCAGGGCCTGTCCGACTTCCAGCCCGCCTTGGCGAGATAGTTCGCGGTGGAGGCCAGCGCATCTTCCCGGGAGTTCCAGATGTCCTTCTTGCCATCGCCCGTCCAGTCCACGGCGAAGGAGAGATAGGAGGTCGGGATGAACTGCGTATGCCCCATCGCCGCCGCCCAGGATCCGGTGAATTTCTCCGGCTTCACAAGGCCACGCTGCAGGATCTTGAAGGCGGCGACCAGTTGTTCATTGGCATAATCCTTGCGCCGTCCGGAATAGGCGAGCGTTGCCAGCGAACGCATGACGCTCATCGACCCCTTGTCCTTGCCGAAATTCGACTCCATGCCCCAGATGCCGAGCAGGATGTGACGGTCCACGCCATATTTGCTTTCAATGGCAGAGAGCAGCTTCTGCTCGTCCCTCTTCTTCGCCTGACCCGTTTCAATGCGGATCGGCGTCACCGCCTTCTGCAGGTAGGCTGAGGTGGTGGACTTGAATTCCGGCTGGTTGTCGGCGAGTTTCAGCACCCTGGGGTCAGGATCGGTGATGCCGGCAAAGGCGACATCGAACAAGGCGCGCGAGACGCCGGCCGCCTTCATGCGCGGCCACAGCGTGTTCTGGATGAAGGCCTCGAACTTGGGATCGGCATGGGCGGGCAAGACCGCCCACAGCGGAGCCAGCGCGAGAAGCGAAGCAAAGATTCGTCTGTTCATGGCAACCCCTTGAATCGCAACCCTTGAACCGGACCCTCAGACCCGGAGGGCCGAACTCTATCAGGGAAGCGTTTGAGCCGCCAAATGCGGCCTCAATCGGGCGTCAGCCCGTATGGCTGCCGTTGCGCTGGGCCAGCTTGCGCTCCCAGTTCAGGGCGGTTTCCACGATGAAGTCGAGGTTCTCATATCGCGGCTGCCAGCCCAGAACCTCGCGGATGCGTGTTGCCCCGGCCACGATCGCCGCAGGATCGCCCGCCCGGCGCGGGCCATAGGTGACGGGAAGGCTCGCGCCATTCACCCGTTCCACCGCTCCGATCACCTCGCGCACCGAATAGCCCTTGCCATAACCGCAGTTGAAAGTGCCGCTTTCGCCGCCGCGGCGCAGATGCGACAACGCATCGACATGCGCCCCGATCAGGTCGCTCACATGGATGTAGTCGCGCAGGCAGGTGCCATCGGGTGTCGGGTAATCGGTACCGAAAACCTCAAGATGGTCACGCTGGCCGAGCGCTGCCTGGCAGGCGACCTTGATCAGATGCGTGGCGCGCGGCGTGGACTGGCCGATGCGGCCCTGCGGATCGCCGCCCGCCACGTTGAAATAGCGCAGCGCGATGAACTGGAGGCCATAAGCCGCGTGGGCGTCCTTCAGCATCCACTCGGTCATCAGCTTGGACGAGCCATAGGGCGAGATCGGCGCAGGCGGAGCATCCTCGAAGACCGGCTGGGTTGCCGGGTTGCCATAGACCGCCGCGGTGGAGGAAAAGATGAAGCGGGGAATGCCCGCCTTCACCGCACAGGCCATCAGCATGCGCGATTTCACGGTGTTGTTGAGATAATATCCCAGGGGATCGGTCACCGAATCCGGCACAACGATCGAGCCCGCGAAATGCACCACCGCGTCGAAACGGTGCTCGGCCATGACCCGGTCGAGCAGTGCTTCATCCCCGATATCACCCTCGATCAGCTTCGCCTGTGGCTGGACCGCCCACCAGAAGCCGGTCGAGAGATTGTCGAGCACCACCACGTCCTCGCCGCGCTCGGTAAGTGCCAGAACCATGTGGCTGCCGATATAGCCGGCACCACCTGTTACAAGAATGGCCATTGAAATCTCCCGGAAGAAAAGTGTAGCGAGTTTGCGGAACCGCAGGTTTCGGCGCCCGTCTATGCAGGGGCCCGCTGCCCGTGTCCAGAGTTAGGAAAGGTTATTTGATGGTTCGACCGATCAGGACTGCCGTTTTTCCGGTGGCGGGGCTTGGCACCCGCTTCCTGCCCGCCACCAAGGCCATGCCGAAGGAGATGCTCACCGTGGTGGACCGCCCGGTGATCCAGATCGCGGTGGATGAGGCGCGCGAGGCGGGAATCGAGCATTTCGTTTTCGTGACCGGGCGCAACAAGGCAGTCATCGAGGACCATTTCGACAAGCAATTTGAACTGGACGCGACACTTCAGGCCCGCGGCAAGACGGCGGAACTCGAACTCCTCGGCCGCGGCCAGCCCAAGGCTGGCCAGGCGAGCTTCACCCGCCAGCAGGAGCCGCTGGGGCTTGGCCACGCCGTGTGGTGCGCACGCCAGCTGGTCGGAAACGAACCCTTCGCCCTGCTTCTGCCCGATATGGTGATGCATGCTAGCCCCGGCTGCCTCCGGCAGATGATCGACGTCTACCAGAACCACGGGGGCGGAAACGTCGTGGCGGTCGAGGAGGTTCCGTGGGAGCATGTCAACCGCTATGGCGTGGTTGGCGCTGAGGACTGGCGGGACAACGCCTTCACCATCACCGGCATGGTGGAAAAGCCAAAGCGGCGCGAGGATGCGCCCTCGAACCTCATCATCTCCGGCCGCTACATCCTCCAGCCCGAAATCTTCGGGGAAATCGAGAACCAGGCGCCGGGTGCGGGCGGCGAGATCCAGCTGACGGACGCGATGATCCGGCTGATGGGCAAGCAGGTGTTCCATGGCCTGCAGTACAAGGGCACCACCTATGACTGTGGCGACAAGGTGGGCTTCCTTGCGGCCAATGTGGCCCTGGCGCTGGAGCGGCCGGATGTCGGGCCGGGGTTCCGCGATGCCCTGAAGAAAATCCTCGGCCAGTCCGGCGGCTTGTAGATTTCGGAAAAAGGGGAATTCCCCTTTTCCGGAACATGATCTAGAAGCCCCGATATGCCACACCGCAATCATCTCACTCCGGTTCCGCTTGGCGCATCTTGGCGCGCCTCGGCCCGCCGCACCCTCCAGACCGAACTGGACGGGCTGCAGCAAATGATCGGCGCGCTGGATGGGCCACTGGGCGATGCCGTCGCCAAGTCGGTTGAGCTGATCCGCAAGGCGAAGGGTCGGGTCATCATGACGGGCATGGGCAAGAGCGGCCACATTGCCCGCAAGGTGGCCGCGACGCTGGCCTCCACCGGAACGCCGTCGAACTTCGTTCATCCAGCTGAAGCCAGCCATGGCGACCTCGGCATGATCACGCCGGACGATGTGGTGGTCATGATCTCGAACTCAGGCGAGTCGCCTGAACTGCGCGACATCCTCAATTACTCGCGCCGCTTCTCGGTGCCGCTCATTGCCATGACATCGGTGATGGACAGTACGCTTGGCAAGGGTGCTGACATCGTGCTGCCGCTGCCGCGCGCCCGGGAGGCCTGCCCCAATGGACAGGCCCCGACGACATCCACCCTGCTGCAACTGGCGCTGGGCGATGCGCTGGCCATCGCGCTTCTCGAGGACAAGGGCTTCAGCGCACAGGACTTCCGCAACTTCCACCCGGGCGGCAAGCTGGGCGCGCAGGTGATGCATGTGCATGACATCATGCACAAGCATCGCGAGCTGCCGCTTGGCCCCGCGGACATGCCGATGTCGGATGTGCTGATCCAGATGACCAGGCGAAGCTATGGCTGCTTCGGCGTCATCGATGGCGATGGGCGGCTGATCGGCATCGTGACTGACGGCGACCTTCGCCGCCATATGTCATCCGACCTGCTGCGCCTGCCGGCCGGTGAGGTCATGACGCGCCAGCCCAAGACGATCAACCGCGATGCTCTGGCCTCCGAAGCGCTGGAGCAATTGAATGCGCTGAAGATCACCAGCCTGTTCGTTGTCGATCAGAAACAGCGCCCGGTGGGCCTGGTCCACATCCATGATCTGCTGCGGATCGGACTGATCTGACCTGCCCTTA
>CAYMQH010000009.1:23488-42993 GCA_964392525.1 uncultured Aestuariivirga sp. | reverse complement strand
GCGGCGTGACGATCAGGTACATGTCCTTGACGGCGGTGACCCTGACCCTGGTGCCCGCGTCCATGTCGGGTCCCTCGACTTCCCAAACCGTGTCTTCGATGCTGAGCTTGCCGCGGCCGTTGACGATGGGCTGGCTCAGCGTGAAGCTGCGGCCGATGTAACCCATCTGGCGGCGGTTGAGATAGGGGTTGTCCTCAGGTTCCGTCGCCTTCACCGCGTAGAACTTCCGGCCGACAATGACTGAAACGACCGAGAGCGCCGCAAACAGCAGCAGTTCCACCTGCCATGGCAAGGCATAGAGCGTATCGACAAGGCCGGTGAGGGCTGCCGCGATGGCAAGCCACAGGAAGAAGACGCCGGGCGACACAAGCTCAAGCAGAAGGAGAATGCCTGCCAGCACGAACCACGCCCATTGCCCGAGGATCGGAAAGAAGCCGTCCATCAGCTGCCCTGCCCGCTATCGGGCACGCCACCACGACGCCGCGCCGGCGCAGCGGGCGCCTGGCCCCCGAAGGCTTCCCGCGCGATTTCGGCAACGCCGGCAATCGACCCGATGACGGATGATGCATCGAGCGGCATCATCAGCACCTTCTGGTTCGGCGCCGATGCAATCTCGCCCAGCGCCTTGATGTAGTTATTGGCCACAAAGTAATTGATCGCCTGCATGTCGCCCTCGCTGATGGCGCGGGAGACGAGCGCGGTGGCGGTGGCTTCGGCCTCGGCCGCGCGCTCGCGCGCTTCGGCATCGCGGAAGGCGGCTTCCTTGCGGCCTTCGGCCTCAAGCACGACAGACTGCTTTTCGCCTTCGGCCTTGAGGATCGCCGCAGCGCGCAGGCCTTCCGCCTCAAGGATGGCGGCGCGCTTGTCACGCTCGGCCTTCATCTGGCGGGCCATGGCCTCCACGAGGTCGCGCGGAGGCGCAATGTCCTTGATCTCGATGCGGTTCATCTTGACGCCCCAGGGCTGGGTCGCCTGATCCACCACATTCAGCAGGCGGATGTTGATCTCGTCGCGCTGGGAAAGGAGGCTGTCGAGATCCATCGAGCCCATGACGGTGCGGATATTGGTCATCACGAGGTTGATGATGGCATTGCTGAGATCGCGCACCTCATAGGTGGCGCGCGGCGCATCGACGATCTGAAAGAAGGCGATGCCATCGACCTTCACCATCGCATTGTCGCGGGTGATGACTTCCTGTGACGGAATGTCGATCACTTGTTCCATCATGTTCTGCCGGGCGCCGATGCGGTCGATGAAAGGCACGATCAATCCGAGGCCCGGCTGCAGCGTGCGCACATACTTCCCGAAGCGCTCGACCGTGTAGTTGTTGCCCTGCGGCACCATGCGCACTGCGCGCGCAAGGTAGAAGATCACCACCGCCAGAATGACGAGGACGAAAACGCTCCAGCCTTCAAACATCGGGGCCCCCTTTGAACCAGATCCTTAACGCGATGGGGTGAGAGTGTACCGTCCTCGCGGCAACTTCAAGGCCGTCAAACCCAGCCCTTCAGTTCGTTGCGCACCAATGCTTCGAGCATGGTGACGGATGCCTCCGAATCATTGAGGCAGGGTACGATGGAGAATTGCTCGCCGCCCGCCTCATGGAAGGTCTCGTTCAGGCCGATCGCCACTTCTTCCAGGGTTTCCACGCAGTCGGCCGCAAAGCCCGGCGTGATCATCACCAGTTTCTTCACCCCCTTGGCCGGGAGTTCCTCCACCGTCTGCTGCGCATAGGGCTTCAGCCACTCGGCCTTGCCGAAGCGTGACTGGAAGACGACCTTCAGCTTTTCACGCGGCAGGTTGAGGCGCTCGGAGAGAAGCCGCGCCGTCTTCATGCAGTGACAATGATAGGGGTCGCCCTTTTCAAAATACTCCTCCGGCAGGCCGTGGAAGGAGGCGAGGATCATGTCCGGCTCCCAGTCGAGGGTCTTGAGGTGGTCATCGAGCGACTGCGCCAGCGCCTCGATATGGGCCGGGTGGTCGTAGTAAGGCGGCACGGTGCGGATGGCCGGCTGCCAGCGCATTTCCTTCAAGGCGTCAAAGGCCTTGTCGAGCGCGGTCGCTGTGGTGGACGCGCTGTATTGCGGATAAAGCGGGAACAGCAGAATGCGGTCGCAGCCCTGCGCCTTCAGCGCCTCAATGCGCTCCCTGGTGGGGGGAAGCCCATAGCGCATGCCCCAGTCGACGATGACCTGCGGCAGGTCGGTAAGGCGCGCCGCCAGCTTTTCCGCCTGCAGGCGGGTGGTGGTCTTCAAGGGCGATTCATTCAGTTCCGTATTCCAGATCTGCTCATAGGCGTGGCCGCTCTTCTTCGGGCGGGTGGTGAGGATGATGCCGTTGAGCAGCACCCACCAAAGGGCGCGGTTCACCTCGATCACCCGGCGGTCGGAGAGGAACTCCTTGAGATAACGCCGCATCGGCCAATAGGACGTGGCCTCCGGCGTGCCGAGATTGATCAGCAGAACGCCAAGCTTGCCGATCTTGAAGGGAGGATGCCCGGGAGGAAGAACATTCATGAGGCTTGCAAAGTCCTATAGGATCCGAAACGCATTGCTACTCCGCCATTATTGGCTTGCAAATGTCAAAATCATGGATTTATGCCAGTGTAAATTGCATTTTGAGGTGACCGTTTTTATGCCGCAGCCGCCTGCGATGATTCCTGAAGCAACAGCCCTTTTTACAGTACTCGCCGGTTCGATTGCCGTTGCCGTTTCCATTTACCCCGGCCTGAACCGGGATGCTGCCTTCTTTATGCTCGGCGCTGCCGCCTGCGGCATTTGCTGCATGGCGTTCGTACGCAGGAACAGGGCTTCCGGGTCAGAGCAGCCGGCGCTTCAATTGCTGGAATGCGCCGCGGATGAGTTGAAGAAAACCCTGCACACCATCAATGGGCTGTCCGAAGCGATTGGCCAATGGTCGGCCCGCGAAGGCGCGGAATGGCGCGATTCCTGCGATCACCTGGTCGAAACCACGCGGCGGCTGGCGCTTTTCTCCTCCCAGCTTCACGACTATGCCCGCCTTGAGCGCGGCACACTGCGCCTCCTTGAACAGCAGGTCGATGCGGCCGAACTCGCCACCGCGGCACTCGGTGCCTGCGAGGACAAGGCGGAAAGCGCCGACATCTTCATCAACGCGGACCTCTCCGGCAGCGCTGAACTCCACTGCGATGCCCTGCGCATCCGGCAGGCGGTCACCGGCCTGCTTCACTGGGTGATCGAGACATCTCCATCCGGCAGCAGCATCGATGTCAGGATGCAGCGGACCGGTGATAACCGCCTCGAAATCCGCATCCTCAATCTGGCAGGCGTGTCAGCGAACGCCCTCACGGCCGCCCTGTTCGAGCCGCCGGTACCGCTCACCGGCCTCAACAGCATGGCGCTTCCCATTGCAAGGCGGCTGGCGCTGCTCCATGGTGGCGATGTCAAGGTGGGGGCCGCGCCGGGCGCCGGGACGTCCGCCACCCTCTCCCTTCCGGCATACCGCGTGGAGTGGCCGGAAACGGCAGAAACCATTGCACCGGGCGCCAGTTGAAGGTTCAACGTCTACTGATCATGCCAAGTCAAGCCGATTTCATTCCATTCATGGGAGCAAGCTGCGCGGAAAGCCCCGCAGGCTCCGATATCGCAATCTTCGGCGCGCCGCACGGCACACCCTACCCCAGCATCGATAACCGCATTCACAAGGGCGCGGCAGATGCCTTCCGCGCCGCCCTGCTCGAAGACGCCGACTGGCTGGACCATTGGGACTGGGACGTTGGCGGAACGTTGCTGGGAAATGGCCAGACGCTCTGCGATCTCGGCAACCTCAAGACCCGTCCCAAGGATGGCCCAGGCAACCGCTCGCTGATCGAAAGCACCACCCGCCGCATTCTCGGAAGCGGGGCTGTGCCCATCATGTTCGGCGGCGATGATTCCGTCCCCATTCCCTTCATCGCGGCGTTCTCAGAGCAGCCGGCCATCGTCATCCTGCAGATCGACGCCCACATCGACTGGCGGCATGAACGCGAGGGCGAGACGATGGGATTTTCCTCCACCATGCGGCGGGCCTCCGAGCATGATCATGTCTGGCGCATCGTGCAGGCGGGGGCACGCGGCATCGGCAGCGCGCGCGCCGGGGAAGTGCGCGACGCACTGGACTGGGGGGCCCATATCGTCACCGCCCGCGACATCCACCACAAGGGTATCGCCCATGTGCTTGAGCATATCCCCGAGGATTGCGACTGCGTGATCTCGCTCGACTGCGATGCGCTGGATGTAAGCCAGATGCCCGCCGTCGTCTATCCCACGCCCGGCGGCCTCACCTATACGCAGGTTACGGACCTGATCGCGGGTGTTGCGGAAAAAGCCAGGATCGCCGGCTTCTGCATGGTGGAATTCGTGCCCGGCCGGGATATCACCGGCACTGCCGCCTTCACCGCAGCGCGCATCGCGGCCAATGTCATCGCACGGATAAGGCCGGAACCGCCGGAATGATCATTCAGCGGCTGTTCTCTGAGGCACAACGCCCGCGGAAAACGCAGCCAGCAACTCACTCTCCCGCAACCTTGCCTTCTCCAGATTAGCGGCCTTCACCGGGCCGAAGCCGCGGATCATCTCCGGCACGGCGGCAAGCGCGAGCGCGGTGGCAAGATTGGCAGGTTGAAGGCGGGGCAGCAGGCCCTCGATCATCGCGCGGTAATCGGTGATGAGCTGGCGTTCCATGCGCCGCTCCGCCGTGCGGCCGAACAGATCGAAGGCCGTGCCGCGCAAGACTTTCATCTTCGCCAGAAGCCTGAAGGCCTGCATCATCCAGGGCCCATAGGCCTTCTTGAGCGGCCTGCCGGTGAGCGGATCCGTGCCAGAAGCAAGCGGCGGCGCAAGATGGAACGTCAGCCTGACATCACCTGTGAACTGCCTGCCGATCGCGGCGGCAAAACTGCCGTCGCTGTAGAGGCGGGCCACCTCATACTCATCCTTGTAGGACATGAGCTTGAACAGGTTCTTGGCCACAACCAGCGCCAGGGGCTCCGACGCGGCGGCGACGGTCTCCACGAAATGGCGGTACGCCGCCGCATAGGGCTGATTCTGGTAGGCTGTCAGGAATTCCACACGCCGCGCCACGATCTCCGCCAGCGTCTCGGACGTCTTCTCGCTCCTCGCGCCGATCAGCTTGCGTACCGCCTGCTCATCCACCGCCGCACGGCGGCCCCAGGTGAAGGCGGCGAGATTCATGTTCACGGCCACGCCGTTGAGCGTCACCGCCTGCGCGATCGCCTCGCGCGAGAGCGGGATCAATCCCTTCTGCCACGCATAGCCGAGCGTGAAGAGATTGGCGGCAATCGAATCGCCCAGGAGCTTCGTGGCGATGTCCGCCGCATCAATGGCGCAGAGCCCGCCCTGCTTGACCGCGGCAGCAATCTTCAAGGTCAGCGCACCGCCCTGCACATCGAAATTGGCGTCATGGGTGAAATGGGCGGGCATCGTCTCATGGCTGTTGACCACGGCATGGGTGCGCTGGCGCGAGGCCGCGCCCAGAATGCGCTCCGAGGCGCTCGTCACAAGGTCACAGCCGAGGATCAGGTCAGCGGCGCCACGTCCCACGCGCACGGCCGCGATGGCCTCCGGCGTTGCGGCGATTTTCAGATGCGTGACGACGGCACCGTTCTTCTGCGAGATGCCCACCATGTCGATCAGTGCCGCGCCCTTGCCTTCCATATGGGCCGCCATGCCGAGGATGTGCCCGATTGTGACGACACCGGTGCCGCCGATACCTGTGACGAGAATGTTCCAGGGCCTGTCGAGCGCCGGAAGCTGCGGCTCGGGAAGGATGGGGAACGGCACCTTCTCCACATCGAAGGCCGCGCCGCCAGCACCCTTCGCAAGCGTGCCGCCTTCCACCGTCACGAAGCTGGGGCAGAAGCCCTTCACGCAGGAGAAATCCTTGTTGCAGCTTGACTGGTCGATGCGGCGCTTGCGCCCGAACTCGGTTTCAACCGGCTGGATCGCCACGCAGTTGGACTGTACACCGCAATCGCCGCAGCCTTCACACACCAGTTCATTGATGAAGATGCGCTTGTTGGGATCGGGGAATTCGCCCTTGCGGCGGCGGCGGCGCTTTTCAGCGGCACAGGTCTGGTCATAGATGATGACGCTCGTGCCCGTGACACCCATCATCTCCGTCTGCACCGCCTGCAATTCGCTGCGGTGGTGGAAGCTGGTGTAAGCGGGGAAGGCGGCGCGGGAAGGGTATTTGTCCGGCTCATCCGACACGATGGCAATACGAGTCACACCCGAGGCGCGCATCTGCTGCGCGATCTGCTCCACGCTCAGGCCGCCATCATTGCGCTGGCCGCCGGTCATCGCCACTGCATCGTTGAACAGGATCTTGTAGGTGATGTTGGTGCCGGTTCCCGCCGCATGGCGGATCGCCATCAGGCCAGAGTGATTGTAGGTGCCATCCCCAATGTTCTGGAACACATGCTGGCGCTTGGAAAAATGTGCCTCGCCGATCCAGTTGGCGCCCTCGCCGCCCATGTGGGTGGCGCCTTCGGTCTTCCGGCCCGGCACGAATTGCGCCAGCCAGTGACAGCCAATGCCGGCATAGCCGCGCGCACCCTCCGGAAGGACTGTCGAAGAATTATGCGGGCAACCGGCACAGAAATAGGGAACACGCGCCACGAGGTCTGCCTGGTTTCGCGCAGTTGACTGATCCTGAAGTGCCGCCGCACAGGCTTCCGTCGCCCTGTCGCCGATGCAGCGTGCCACCGTGCGGGCAATCTGGTTCGGTTCCAGAACGCCATGCGGCGCGAAGAGCGCCTTGCCGTGTTCATCCTGCTTGCCGATCACCACCGGGCGAATCTGCTCCGTATACAGAATATCGCGGATCTGCTGCTCGATGATGGGCCGCTTCTCCTCCACCACCATGATGGTGGAGAGGCCCTTTGCAAATTCGCGGATGATCGACGGCTCCAGTGGCCACACCATGCCGATTTTGAGCAGCCGGATGCCGAGCCGAGCAGCGGCGGCCTCATCGATGCCGAGGTCATCCAGCGCCTGGCGCACATCAAGATAGGCCTTGCCTGCTGCCACAATACCAAGCGTGGGGCTCTCGCCGCCGCGCATTACGATCCGGTTGATCGCATTGGCGCGCGCGAAGGCCTTCACCGCGGAGAGCTTGTGCATGTGCAGGCGCTCCTCCTGCACGATGCGGTCATCATGGGGGCGGATCGAAAGCCCGCCGGGCGGCAGGGCATGATCCTGCGGGACGACGGGCGCCACGCGTTCCACCCCGGCTTCCACCACCGCAGCCGATTCGACCGTGTCATGAACGCATTTGAGCCCCACCCAGACACCGGCATAGCGCGACAGCGCAAAGCCCAGGAGGCCGAAGTCGATGATGTCCTGAACGCCGCCCGCAGCGAGAACGGGGATCATCGCATCCATGAAGGCGACATCCGACTGGTGCACCACGGTGGAGGATTCACCGGAATGGTCATCACCCGCGATTGCCAGAACGCCGCCGTGGGGCGAGGTGCCCGCCATGTTGGCGTGGCGGAAAACATCGCCTGTGCGGTCAACGCCGGGCCCCTTGCCGTACCACACGGCGAAGACGCCATCATGCTTGCCTTCGCCGCGCATTTCGGCCTGCTGGGCGCCCCAGATCGCCGTGGCGGCAAGGTCTTCGTTCAGGCCGGGCTGGAACACGATATTGCGGGGCTGAAGCACCTTCTTCGCTGCCTGGAACTGGTTGTCCACCGTGCCAACGGGCGAGCCGCGATAGCCCGACACATAGCCCGCCGTATCGAGTCCCGCCCGCCGGTCCGCCTCGGACTGCATCAGCACCATGCGCAGGATGGCCTGCGGGCCCGTCAGGAACAGGCGCGTAATCGAAAGGTCATAAAGGTCGGCAAGGCTGTGGGTCGACTTGGACATGAGCGTAACTATACTGCAACAGATGAAAGTTCAAAATTCTTCCCCCCAGGATGTCACATTCGGCGAGGCCCTCAAGGTCTGGGCGCGGATCGGGCTCCTGTCCTTTGGTGGTCCCGCCGGGCAGATTGCGCTCATGCACCGTGAAATCGTCGAGGAGCGGGGCTGGCTCTCCGAGAAGGACTATCTGAGCGCCCTCAACTTCTGCATGCTGCTGCCCGGGCCTGAGGCCATGCAGCTGGCCACCTATTCCGGCTGGAAGCTGCATGGGGTGAAGGGCGGGCTCTCGGCGGGGCTGCTGTTCGTGATGCCGGGCGCGCTCATCGTGCTGGCGCTCACCGTGCTCTATGCCCATTTCGGCAGGCTGCCGCTGGTTGAGGCCATTTTTTATGGTGTCAAGGCCGCCGTTCTGGCCATCGTGATCGAGGCCTTGCTGCGCGTGGCGAAACGGGCGCTCAAGACGAAGGCCGATTGGGTGATCGCGGGGCTGGCCTTTCTGGCGCTTTTCTTTTTTGGACTGCCCTTCCCGCTGGTGATCATCGCGGCGGCCGCCTACGGCTTCTGGCGCGGCAGCGGCACGGCGGAGGAACATGCCGGCAAACTGCCCAGCTGGCGTGAACTGGCGGGAACCCTCTCCATCTGGCTCGCGGTCTGGCTGGTTCCACTGGCCGCGCTCGCCGTGCTGCTCGGCCCCGGGGACGTGCTGACCCAAGTTGGCATTTTCTTTTCCAAGCTCGCCATCGTCACCTTCGGCGGCGCCTATGCGGTCTTGTCCTACATGGCACAGGCGGCGGTGGAAACCCGCGGCTGGCTGACGGCGACAGAGATGATTGATGGCCTTGCACTGGCCGAAACAACGCCAGGCCCTTTGATCCTCGTCACGCAGTTCGTTGGCTTCTTCGCAGGATACCGGGAAATGGGAAGCCTGTGGGGCGGCATCGCAGGCGCCGCGGTGACCCTGTGGATGACCTTTGCGCCCTGCTTCCTGTGGATCTTCGCGGGTGCGCCCTACATCGAGGCGATAGGCAAAAGGCCGCGGTTATCGGGCGCGCTGGCCGCAATCACCGCTGCGGTCGTCGGCGTGATCCTGAACCTCTCGCTCTGGTTCGGGCTTCATGTGCTGTTCGGACAGGTCGAGCGGCTTTCGGGCTGGTTCAAGCCCTGGGTGCCGCTCTGGGGCAATATCGACTGGTTTGCATCGGGATTGAGCGTGCTTGCCGCCGTCATCCTGCTGCGCTTCCACCTCGGCATCATCCGGACGCTGGCGATCTGCGCGGTGATCGGCGCGGCGTGGCGGCTGCTTACCTAGCGCCAGCTCCAGAAATCATTCCCTTCCTTCACAAGGCTCCGGGCCAGCACCATCTTGTGCACTTCGGACGCGCCATCCACCAGCTTGGCGCAGCGGGCATAGCGATAGATCCATTCCAGCACCGTATCCTTCGAATAGCCGCGCGCACCACACAGTTGCACGCCCACATCAGCCGCGCGATTCAGCGTATCGGCGACGTGGATCTTCGCCATTGAAATCTCTTTCTGGGCCTTTCCGCCCTGATCCAGTTTCCAGGCGGCGTGCATGGTGAGAAGACGGCCCTTCTCGATCTCGGCTGCCACTTCGCCCAGCATGATCTGCACACTTTCATGCTCCGCCAGCGTGGAGCCGAAAGCCTTGCGCTCCCGCACATAGGCATGCGCGATTTCGAGGCAGCGCTTGGACAGGCCAAGCCAGCGCATGCAGTGGGTGAGCCGCGCAGGCCCCAGGCGAATCTGGGTCAGGCGCAGGCCATCGCCCTCCTCCATCAACCGGTTCTCTTCCGGGATTTCGAGGCCATCGAATTCAAGCTCGCAGGTGCCGCCCAGCTCCTCCGGCCCCATGGTGGGAATGCGGCGGAGAATACGCCACCCCGGCTGGTCCTTGTGGAAGAGAAAGGCAGAGAGGCCATTGCGCGGATCATCCGAGGTGCGCGCCACGAGGATGAAATGCGTGGCGCCATCAGCGCCGGAGATGAACCACTTCCGCCCGTGCACCACATATCTGTCGCCGCGTTTTTCAGCGCGCGTCAGCATCATGCCGCCGGGGTCTGAGCCGGAGCCCGGCTGGGGTTCCGTCATCACGAAGGAGGATCGGATTTTCCCGTCGATGACAGGTTGAAGCCAAGTGTCCTTTTGGGCGTCCGTCTTCAGCACCTTGTTCAGCACATTCATGTTGCCGTCATCAGGGGCGGCGCAGTTGAAAGCCAGCGGCCCGAAGATCGAGCGGTTGGCTTCTTCATAGAAGGCTGCCCAGCCCACCATGGGAAGGCCAAGACCGCCGCGCGCTTCAGGCATCTGCGGTGCCCACAGGCCTTCGGCCTTGGCCCTCTGGCGCAGCGCCTCCAATACATCGGCGCGGATGTTTTCATGCCCGTCGTAATTGGCGCGGTCCGCTTCAAGCGGCAGCACATGCGTTTCAACGAAAGCGCGAACCTTGAGACGAAGCTCCTCGATGGAGGGCGGAAGCGAGAAATCCATGTGCTATTTCCTCCTCATGCCAGCGCGTGCCCGCCATCCACCGCCACGGATGCCCCCGTCATGAAGCCGGAGGCGCGGGGCGAGGCCAGCAGCAGCAATGTGCCATCGAGATCAGACGGATCACCGGCGCGGCGCTGCGGCACGCGCTTGATCATCTCCTGGCCTGCGGAACTGGCAAGATAATCATCGGTCATCTCGCTATGGACAAAACCCGGACAGATGGCGTTCACCCTGATGCCATACCGCGCCCATTCGAAAGCCTGGGCCTTGGTCATATGCAGCACCGCCGCCTTGCTGATGGCATAGCTTGCCGATGACATGCCCACTCGCTCAGCAACGAGCGAGGCGATGTTGATGATGGCGCCAGGGCTCTTGTGTGCAATCAGACGCCGGGCAAAGGCCTGAGAGAGGTGCCAGACAGAATCGACATTGGTTTTCTGCACGGCGTCCCATTCATCCCGCGTAATATCGGTGATGCGCTTGCCGCCAGCGATGCCCGCATTGTTGATGAGAAGCGTGAGCGGCCCGAACGGGCGTTCCGCCTCAGCCAGGGCCGCCTCAAAGCTTTCCGCCGCCGTTACGTCAAGGGCGAGCGGCGCGATGGCCGGGTGCTGCGCGGCGAGTTCGGCGAGGCGGTCCGTTCGGCGGGCGGCGGCCACCACCTTTGCGCCATGGGCGGCCAGCACTTCGGCAAACCGGCGGCCGAGCCCGGAAGACGCCCCGGTGACGAGCGCCACCTCGCCGGAGAGGTCAAAAAGCTGTTGCGCGGGCGTAACTTGGGCCATTGGTTGGACTTTCCCCTTCACTCCGCGCTATCTAGACGCCAAATCATCTGATCCACAAGGTTCGGAAATGTCCTATCTGCCCCTCGTCGGCCTGCCGGCGGACACCTATGAAGCTCATGGTTTCCTTTACCATTCGATCGGCGACAAATATGTGCGCGCCGTGGCGGAAGTGGCGCTGTGCTCTCCGGTGATGATCCCCTCCATGGTGGATGCGCTGGAGTTGGACGCCCTTCTGGACCACTTTGACGGCATCGTGATGACCGGCGCTGTTTCCAACGTGCATCCGCCGCATTACGGCGAGCAGCCCTCCGTTTCGCACGAGCCATACGACCACGCGCGGGACGCGACGACGCTGAAGCTGATCGAGCGTGTGCTGCGGCGCGGCATGCCGCTGTTCTGCATCTGCCGCGGCTTTCAGGAGCTGAATGTGGTGATGGGCGGCACGCTCGAAACCGAACTGCAGGACATCGAAGGCCGCCTCGACCACCGCGCGCCCAACCATGATGACGTGGATGTGCGCTATGCGCCTGCACACGCCATCAACATCCGCCCCGGCGGCATGCTGGAAAAGATCCTCGGCAAGCGCGAGACGATGGTGAACTCGATCCACCGGCAAGGCATCAAGCGGCTGGCACCGGGGTTGGCGGTCGAGGCGACGGCACCCGATGGCATCATCGAGGCTGTATCGGTGCGCGACGCCAAGGCCTTTGCCTTCGGCACGCAATGGCACCCGGAATTCAAGGCGCTGATGAATACCGATTCCGTCAAGCTCTTCACCGCCTTCGGCGATGCGGTGCGGGCCTACGCGCAGGCGCGCGGCAAGAACCTCAAGGCGATTGCTTAGTTGAGATCGCCGTCCTCCCGGCCTTCGCCGGGGTGACGCCGTCGTTTACAGCATCGAGGGCAGCACGCGGTCCGGCGGATTGTGCCCGTCAACCCAGGTCTTGATGTTGATGATGACCTTTTCGCCCATGTCGATGCGGCCTTCGATGGTGGCAGAGCCCATGTGCGGCAGCAGCACGGCCTTCCTGGCCTTGAGCAGGCGCGGGTTGACCGCCGGTTCGTGCTCGAACACATCGAGGCCGGCGCCACCCAGTTCATCCGCTTCCAGCATGCGGGCCAGCGCGTTCTCGTCGATCACCTCGCCGCGCGCCGTGTTGACGATGATGGCTTCCCGCTTCATGAGCTTCAGTCGGCGCGCCGACAGCAGATGATAGGTGGCGGGCGTATGCGGGCAGTTGATGGACACGATGTCCATGCGCGCCAGCATCTGGTCGAGGCTTTCCCAGTAGGTTGCCTCGAGCTCTTCTTCCACCTTGGCGTGTACGGGCTTGCGGTTGTGATAATGGATCTGCAGGCCGAAAGCCTTGGCGCGCCGTGCCACCGCCGTGCCGATGCGGCCCATGCCGATAATGCCGAGACGCTTGCCGCCGATGCGGTGGCCGAGCATCCAGGTCGGGCTCCAGCCAGCCCAGCTGTTGTCTGCGCCGATGACCTTGGCACCCTCGATGATGCGGCGGGACACCGCCATGATCAGCGCCAGGGTGAAGTCGGCGGTATCCTCCGTCAGCACGCCCGGCGTGTTGGTGACGGTGATTCCGCGCGACAGGGCCGTTTCAACGTCGATATTGTCGACGCCATTGCCGAAGTTGGCGATGAGCTTCAGCTGCTCGCCCGCCTGCATCAATACGGCCTTGTCGATCCGGTCGGTGACGGTGGGGACCAGCACTTCCGCCGTCTTCACTGCTTCAGCCAGTTCGGCGCGGCCCATCGGCTCGTCGCTGGCGTTGAGCCTGGTGTTGAACAGCTCCATCATCCGCGTCTCGACCACGTCGGGCAGCTTGCGGGTAACGACGACGAGGGGCTTGCGCTTGCTCATGCGGGAATCCTGGCTCCGGTCACAACTCTCAACCCAATCTTAACTCTGGCGGATCAATCCTGTCATCAATCCGATCAGCTCCTTCCGTTGGCACAGGATGGCGCGTGGTGTAAACAGGCATTGTGTCGAACAGGGTGACGTCCGCGCATGCGATGTGCGGACACGCGCACATTCAGGGGAATTCGAAGATCATGGCTGCAGACCCGGCCAGAAATCGGCGGTTCGGCTCCATCATGGTGACGGCCGCCTGCATTGGCCTCGCCGGCGTGATCGGATGGTCGGTGTTCGGCAGCCGTGCCGATTCGGTTCCGCCACCCGCCCCCGGGGACGTGACGGGCTCGATCGGCACCGAGACGCCCCGCCCGCTTGGTCCGTCGGGCCTTCCAATCCCGCGCTTCGTATCGCTCAAGGCAGAAAAGGTGAACGTGCGCCGCGGCCCGTCGAGCGATCACGCCGTGGCCTGGGTATTCCAGCGCAAGGGCCTGCCGGTCGAAATCGTGGCCGAATTCGAGAACTGGCGGCGTGTGCGCGATTCCGATGGTTCGGAAGGCTGGATCCTGCAGAACATGCTGTCGGGCAAGCGCACCGCCGTGATTGCCCCGTGGAAGCAGGGGCAAAGCCTGCCCTTGCACAGCGGCGCAAGCCAGGGCACGGGCCTCGTGGCGACGGTCGGCACCGGCGTGGTGGCCGAGGTTGAAGCCTGCGACGGCAACTGGTGCGCGCTTTCCGCCGCGGGCTATGATGGTTATGTCGAGCAGAACCAGCTCTGGGGTGTGTACCCCGGCGAGAAGGTCGACTGAGTGGACGCCGGTTGACGGATGCCTGTGTCTTCTCCCGCCACTTCGGCGGAAGAGAAGGGGGTCATGCGCAAGCCTAACCGCCAAACCCGTCCCAGAAGGCTTTCGCCTTGGCAAAGAAACCTTCCGACTCAGGGCTGTTGTTGCGGGCTTCCCTGTCGAACTCCTTCAGAAGCTCGCGCTGGCGCTTGGAGAGATTGACCGGCGTCTCCACCGCCACCTGAATATACATGTCGCCCATCTGAGACGAGCGCAGAACCGGCATGCCCTTGGCCTTGAGGCGCACCTGCTTGCCGGTCTGAGTACCTTCCGGAATTGCCACGCGCATCTTCTTGCCGTCGATGGTCGGCACTTCGATGTCTCCGCCCATGGCCGCCACCGTCATGGAGACGGGCACCTTGCAGAACAGATCTGCCCCGTCACGCTGGAAGAACTCATGCGGCCTCACCGAGAGGAAGATGTAGAGATCACCCGAAGGCCCGCCGCGCAAGCCCGCTTCCCCCTCGCTCGAAAGGCGGATGCGCGTGCCGTCTTCAACGCCGGCCGGGATATTGACGGACAAGGTGCGTTCGCGCGTCACCCGGCCCTGGCCGCCGCAGTCCTTGCAGGGATCGGAGATCACCTGGCCGCGGCCCTGGCAGCTGGGGCAGGTGCGTTCCACCGTGAAGAAACCAGACTGTGACCTCACGGCACCATGCCCGCCGCAGGTGGAGCAGGTCTTGGGCGCAGTGCCGGGCTTGGCACCCGTGCCGCTGCAGGTGTCGCAGGACACCGAGGACGGCACACGGATTTGCGCCGTCTTGCCGGTGAAAGCCTCGGTGAGGCTGATCTCCATATTATAGCGAAGATCCGCGCCGCGCGCTGCACCATTGCCGCCGCGAGCGCCGCTGCGGCGTCCGCCACGGCCGCCACCGCCCATGAAATCGCCGAACAGGTCCTCGAAGATGTCAGACATCGAAGAATTGAAATCCGGGCCGAAGCCCGCACCGGGCCCGCGCCCGCCGCCCATGCCGTTCTCGAAGGCCTGGTGGCCGAACCGGTCATAGGCCGCCTTCTTCTGCGGGTCCTTCAGGATGTCGTAGGCTTCGCTCACTTCCTTGAACTTGGCCTCAGCCTTCTGATCGCCCGGGTTGGCGTCCGGGTGGAACTGCTTGGCGAGCTTGCGATAGGCGGCCTTCAGTTCCTTTTCGTCGGCCGACCTGCCAACACCCAGAACCTCATAATAGTCACGCTTGGCCATGAATGAATACCGCTACCGGTTGGCGCGCCACGAAGGCGCGCGGAGACTGTCTGAACTCGGATATGACAGAACCCCGCCCCGCGTTGCGCGCCTTCGGGAGGCGTCCCAACGTGAAGCGGGGTTCCCTGATACACCGGACTTACGCCCGCTTGTCGTCGTCCTTCACTTCCTCGAAGTCAGCATCGACCACGTCGTCAGCACCACCGGCAGCACCGGCGTCACGCTGCGCGTCACCTTCGGCCTGGGCCTGCTGCGACTTATACATCGCCTCCCCGAGCTTCATGGACGCCTGGGCAAGCGCGTTGGTCTTGGCCGTCACAGCCTCGGCATCGCCGCTTTCCAGCGTCGACTTCAGGTCCGTGATGGCGGCTTCGATGGCTGACTTGTCGGCCGCCGATACCTTGTCGCCATAGTCAGCAAGCGACTTCGATGTGGAGTGGATCAAGGCTTCCGCATGGTTCCTGGCTTCCACCAGATCCTTGCGCTTCTTGTCCTCGGCGGCGTTGGCTTCCGCCTCCTTCACCATCTTCTCGATCTCGGCGTCAGACAGGCCGCCGGAGGCCTGGATGCGGATCTGCTGCTCCTTGTTCGTCGCCTTGTCCTTGGCGGACACATTGACGATGCCGTTGGCGTCGATGTCGAAGGTCACTTCGACCTGCGGCACGCCACGCGGGGCGGGCGGGATGCCCATCAGGTCGAACTGGCCGAGCATCTTGTTGTCAGCCGCCATTTCACGCTCGCCCTGGAAGACGCGGATGGTCACGGCGGTCTGGTTGTCGTCAGCCGTCGAGAACACCTGGCTCTTCTTGGTCGGGATCGTGGTGTTGCGGTCGATCAGGCGGGTGAACACGCCACCCAGCGTTTCGATGCCCAGCGACAGCGGCGTCACGTCGAGAAGGAGAACGTCCTTCACTTCGCCCTTGAGCACGCCGGCCTGAATGGCGGCGCCGATGGCCACCACTTCGTCCGGGTTGACGCCCTTGTGCGGCTCCTTGCCGAAGAACTGCTTCACCGTCTCGATGACTTTCGGCATGCGCGTCATGCCGCCGACGAGAACCACCTCGTCGATCTGGCCAGCCGTCACACCGGCGTCCTTCAGCGCGGCGCGGCAGGGCTCGATGGTCTTCTGGATGAGGTCATCCACAAGGGCTTCGAGCTTGGCGCGCGTCAGCTTCAGCGCCAGATGCTTCGGGCCTGAGGCATCCGCCGTGATGAAGGGCAGGTTGATTTCCGTCTGGGCCGAGGACGAGAGTTCGATCTTGGCCTTTTCAGCGGCTTCCTTCAAACGCTGCAGGGCGAGCTTGTCCTTGCGGAGGTCAATGCCCTGCTCCTTCTTGAACTCGTCGGCGAGGTAATCGACGATGCGCATGTCGAAGTCTTCGCCGCCGAGGAAGGTGTCGCCGTTCGTGGACTTCACCTCGAAGACGCCGTCGCCGATTTCGAGAACCGACACGTCGAAGGTGCCGCCGCCCAGATCATAGACCGCGATGGTGCCGGCTTCCTTCTTGTCGAGGCCGTAAGCAAGTGCCGCAGCCGTCGGCTCGTTGATGATGCGCAGCACTTCAAGGCCGGCGATCTTGCCGGCGTCCTTGGTGGCCTGACGCTGGCTGTCGTTGAAGTAAGCCGGAACCGTGATGACGGCTTGGGTGACGGGTTCGCCCAGATAGCGCTCCGCCGTTTCCTTCATCTTGGTCAGCGTGTAGGCCGAGATCTGCGAGGGCGAGAACTTCTTGCCGCGGGATTCGACCCACGCATCGCCGTTGTCCGCCTTCACGATCGAATAGGGTACGAGCTTCTTGTCCTTCGCCACCATGGGATCGTCCATGCGGCGGCCGATCAGGCGCTTGATCGCAAAGAAGGTGTTCTCGGGGTTGGTGACCGCCTGCCGCTTGGCCGGCTGGCCGACCAGCGTTTCGCCATCAGCCGTGAAGGCGACGATGGACGGGGTGGTGCGCGCACCCTCCGCATTCTCGATCACCTTGGGATTCTTGCCTTCGATCACCGCAACGCAGGAGTTGGTGGTGCCGAGGTCGATACCGATTACTTTAGCCATCTTGATCCTCCAGTTGGCAGGCAGACTGTGGAAAGCCTCATGAGCACTTTCCTGCCCCCGTTTGGCAGCGGGGGTGTCCGCCTCCTGATTCAGATAATATCCCGGCAGACCGTTCTGGGGCCGCCCGGTGTTCGGAGGGGTATATAGGCAGGTGGCAATGGCCTATCAAGGCACCTCCCACAGCATTTTGAGGAAGATCAATCGAGCAGAACCACGCTTTCCTGCTCATTGGGATCAGTGCGGGCGATGACGGCTCGGACGGGCTTGTCGGTCGGATTGTAGGGCTGGTGCGGAACGCCTGCCGGAATAAAGCAGAAATCGCCCGCCTTGATCACCATGACATGCTCCAGATTTGGCCCATGGCGCATCTCGGAATAGCCCTCCAGCACGAAAATCGCCGATTCATGGGACTCATGATAATGCGGCCTGGCGGAAACACCGGGCGGGATCGTCACCAGGTGCATGCAGAGCTTCTCCGCACCTGCAGATTCGGCTGAAATTCCCTCGAAATAGGAAAGCCCCTGTTTGCCGTCAAAGCTTTGGCCGGCACTGATGAGCCTGCAGGATTTCATGGTTTTTCCCCCGGTTCTTGGACAGGCGCCACTATGGGGAAAAACCTGTTGCCCGCACAAGCCCGGCAAACCTACAAGGGCGCGATGCAGAGCAGCTATGATATCGCCGTTATCGGCGCGGGTGCGGCAGGTCTTGCCGCGGGCCTCCGCCTTCAGGGTTCAGGCTTCAGCGTCATCGTGCTGGAAGCAAGGGACCGCATCGGCGGGCGGGCCTTCACCGACACCAGCACTTTGGGCCTGCCCTTCGACTGCGGGGCGCACTGGCTTCACGCGGCGGCGCAGAACCCATTCACCAAAATCGCCAACCGGCTGGGCGCCACATACAATGACCAGACGTCGTGGGACGACTGGGCGCTCTATGCCGGGGGCGGCCTCGCCCCGGCAGAGGCCGTGGACGAGGCTGGCGCCTACCTGGACAAGGTGATGGCGCGCATCGATGAGGCCGGTGCCTCTGGCCGCGACGTGGCCTTCTCGGATTTCATGGAGCCCGGCAACCGCTGGAACCCGCTGTTCCGGCAGATGATCGGCCATATCACCTCGCATGACCCGAAGGACTGCTCGACGCTGGACACCGCGCGCTATGAGGACGAGGGCGGAGACTTTCCGCTGGCGGATGGCTTCGGCGCGCTGGTTGCCCGCCATGCTGTGGGGCTCGACGTGACACTCTCCACGCCTGTCAGCCACATCGACTGGTCGGGCCCCGAAGTGAAGATCACGACGGCGCGCGGAACGCTCAGCGCCCGCGCCATCATCCTCGCCGTGCCGGTCAATGTGCTGATTGCGGGGCTGATCCGCTTTTCGCCCGGCCTTCCCCATGCCTTGACCCAGGCCTTCAACGATTGCCCGATGGGTGTTTCCGAAAAGCTTGCCATGCTTCTCGACCGGCCGCTCGATGGCGTAGGGCACCTTCATGGCGACATCGTCGATTTATCCGGCGCCGCGCGGCAGCCCTTCAACCTCTATGTGAACCCCTTCGGGCGTCCGCTGATCGTCTCCCACATGGCGGGCTCCTATGGCCGCGAGATGGAAAGGCTGGGCGATGCCGAGGTGATGGCGGTGGCGCTGGACGCGCTGGCCGAGGCCTTCGGGGCAAGCATGAGGAAGCGCGTGGTCAGGACGCTCCGCACCCGCTGGGCATCGGACCCCTTCACTTTGGGCGGCTATTCCCACGCGAAGCCGGGGCGGGCGGCGTCGCGGCTGATGTTCTCGGAGCCGGTGGGAGACAGGATCGTGCTGGCGGGCGAGCATTGCTCGATCCCGTTCTTCTCGACCGTCCACGGCGCCCACCTCTCGGGGATCGCCGCGGCGGAGAAGGCGCTGGGGCTGCTCCGCTGAACACTCATTTTACCCGGGCCCGGCCCGGGTAGCCTTTGGCGGCCACCGAAAGGATGGCCGGGTCAGGCCCGGCCAAGGTGAAGAAACTGAGAGCTTACCCCTCCGCCTTGGCAACACCCACCATGGCCGGCCTCAGGCAGCGGTCGCCGATGGCGAAGCCGGACTGCATTTCCTGAACGACGGTACCGGGCGGGTGGTCCTTGGTCGGCACTTCGAACAGCGCCTGGTGGAGGTTCGGGTCGAACTTGGTGCCGACTGTCTCCACCTTGCGGATGTTGTGGCGCTGGAGCACGCCCAGCAGTTCGCGCTCGGTCATCTCGACGCCAGCGAGCAGGTTCTTCGTCGTTTCATCCGCCTTTTCGCGCGCCTCGGCGGGAACCGAGGCAACGGCGCGGTTCATGTTGTCGGCAACGCTCAGAAGATCACGGG
>CAYMQH010000009.1:0-23388 GCA_964392525.1 uncultured Aestuariivirga sp. | reverse complement strand
GGAACCGAGGCAACGGCGCGGTTCATGTTGTCGGCAACGCTCAGAAGATCACGGGCGAAGTTGGTGGCGGCGTAAAGGGTCGCCTCCGCCTTTTCGCGCTCGGCGCGCTTCCTGAGGTTTTCCATGTCGGCGGCGGTGCGGAGCAGCCGGTCCTTGAGGGCGGCGGCCTCTTCCTTGAGTTGGATCAACTCAAGGTCGCGCTCATCCATTTCCGCAAGCCTATCAAGGTCTTCGGGTACTACCTGTTCGTGGGATGTCGTATCGTCAGCCATCGCTGAAGCTTTCCAGTCCATTCAATTTGCAGGTTAGCCGCCATATCGGCTGCCTTGTCCCAAAAATCAAGTGAGCAGCCGCCCGATGGCTTTCGCGGTATAGTCCACCATGGGGATGATGCGGGCGTAGTTCATCCGCGTCGGGCCGATGATGCCCATGACGCCGACAATCTTTTCCTCGGCATTCCGGTAGGGGGCGACGATGATGGAACTGCCCGACAGCGAGAACAACCGGTTCTCGGAGCCGATGAAGATCCTGACACCCTCGCCCGATTCGGCAGCCCCCAGAAGCTGCGCCAGTTCGCGCTTGTTCTCGATATCCTCGAACAGCTTGCGGATGCGCTCGAGGTCCGCCGCGGCGGCGGTGTTCTCGATGAGGTTGGCCTGACCGCGCACGATCAGCGTCTTGTCTTCCGCCTCCGCCTCGCCCGACCATTGCGCGAGGCCCGCCTCCACGATGCGGGCGGAGATTTCATCGAGTTCGCGGCGCAGGCTCTCCATCTCATCGCGCACGAAGCGCTGCACCTCGCCGATGGTCTTGCCCTGAAACCGGGCGGAGAGATAGTTCGAAGCCTTCGCAAAGGTGGCGGGCGGCAGACCGCGCGGCACCTCGATCACCCGGTTTTCCACGCTGCCATCCTCACCGACGAGAATGACCAGCGCCCGGCCCGGCCCAAGGTTGACGAATTCGATATGCTTGAGGCGCGCGTTGATCTTCGGCGCCAAGATCACCCCAGCGCAATGCGAGAGGCCCGAGAGCAGCGTCGTCGCCTCGCCCAGCATGTCCTCGATCCGCCGGGCGCGGTTGGAAGCGGCGATCTGCGCGTCGATCCTGGCGCGCTCGTCATGCGTCATCGCGCCCACTTCCATCACCGCATCGACGAAGAAGCGAAGGCCCAGCTCCGTCGGCATCCGGCCGGCACTGGTGTGGGGGGAGAAGATGAGCCCCGCATCCTCCAGGTCCATCATCACGTTCCGCACCGAGGCGGGTGACAGGTTGGAGGGCAGGATGCGCGAAATGGTGCGCGAACCCACAGGCTCTCCGGTTTCGAGATAAGTGTCCACGAGGCGGCGGAAAATATCGCGCGAACGCTGGTCGAGGCCTGCAATGCCTGCCAGTTTCTCCTCGATCAGGGGTTTTGGCGGGATCATGCTCATGGACCCAATGTAGAAATCAAGTTGGCGCGGGTCAATCTTGCAGCTAGAAGCAGCGCAATCTCAGAACAAGGAATGAACAACATGCGTCCCTCCGGGCGGAACCCCGACCAATTGCGCGCCGTCAGTTTCGAGCGCGGCTTCACCCGCCATGCGGAAGGCTCCTGCCTCGTCCGCTTCGGGGATACGCATGTGCTGTGCACCGCCTCCCTGGAAGAGAAGGTTCCGCCGTGGCTCAAGGGCGGCGGCAAGGGCTGGGTGACGGCCGAATACGGCATGCTGCCGCGCGCCACCCATGACCGCACCCGCCGCGAAGCCGCTTCCGGCAAGCAATCCGGCCGCACCCAGGAAATCCAGCGCCTTGTCGGCCGCTCGCTTCGCGCGGTGGTTGACCTCGTGGCCCTGGGCGAACGCCAGATCACACTGGATTGCGACGTGCTGCAGGCCGATGGCGGAACCCGCACGGCGGCGATCACCGGCTCCTGGGTGGCGCTTTATGACTGCCTCAAATGGATGGAGCAGCGTTCCATGTTCAAGCAGTGGCCGTTGAAGGACCATGTCGCGGCGATCTCCTGCGGCATCCATGGCGGCGTTCCGGTTCTCGACCTCGACTACCCGGAAGACTCTTCTGCGGGAACCGACGCCAATTTCGTCATGACGGGGTCTGGCGGCATCGTCGAGATTCAGGGCACGGCGGAGGGTGAGCCCTTCTCCGAGGCAACGCTCGGCGAACTTCTGTCTCTCGCCAAGAAGGGTATCGGCGAACTTGTGGCCAAGCAGAAGGCGGCAATTGCCTGATGCGAAAGCTGGCCAATGCGAAGATCGTGATCGCCACCCACAACAAGGGCAAGCTGGAGGAGTTTCGCGCCCTCCTGAAGCCCTACGGCGTGGAGGTGGTTTCGGCGGGTGAACTGGGTCTTCCTGAGCCTGTCGAAACCGAAGCGACTTTCGCTGGCAATGCGCGGATCAAGGCGCTTTCCGCCATGAAAGCCAGCGGCCTCATCGCGGTATCGGATGATTCCGGTTTGTGCGTCGAGGCGCTGGGCGGCGAGCCCGGTGTTTATACCGCCGACTGGGCAGGACCTGACCGGGACTGGAACCGCGCCATGCGGCTGGTCGAAGAAAAGCTGCAGGCCAAGGGCGCCACCACGCCTGAAAAGCGCCACGCCTATTTCTCCTGCACGCTGTGCGTCGTCTGGCCCGATGGCGAGGAACAGGTCTATGAAGGCCGCGCCGAGGGCACGCTTGCCTGGCCGCCACGCGGCGCGCTGGGCCATGGCTATGACCCGATGTTCGTTCCCGATGGCCACACCCGAACCTTCGCGGAACTGGCGCCGGACGAAAAGAACATGATCTCGCATCGTGCCAAGGCACTGGAAAAGCTTGTCCGTGACCTCTTCTGACGACGCCTTCGGCATTTATGTGCACTGGCCCTTCTGCAAGGCCAAATGCCCCTATTGCGACTTCAACAGCCATGTGCGTCATGAGGACGTCGATACCCTGTCCTTCGCCAGGGCGCTTGCCGCGGAACTGAGGTGGTTCGCGGAGAAGAGGCCCGGCCGCGAAGTGTCCTCGATCTTCTTCGGCGGCGGAACGCCCTCCCTCATGCCGCCGGACGCGGTGGGCCATGTCCTGGATGCGATCGGCTCGCTGTGGACCGTCTCGCCTGATGTGGAAACGACGCTCGAAGCCAACCCGACCTCCATCGAGGCAGAAAATTTCCGGGGCTACCGCGCGGCGGGCGTCAACCGGGTCTCCGTCGGCGTTCAAGCCCTGAAGGATGACGACCTGAAGGCACTGGGCCGCCAGCATTCCGCAGAAGAAGCCCTCGCCGCCTTCAGACTGGCCGCAAAGATCTTCCCGCGCGTATCCTTCGACATGATCTATGCACGTCCCGGCCAGACAGCGGCGGCGTGGCGCGAGGAACTCTCCCGGGCGCTTGCTGAGCAGCAGGGCCACATGTCGCTCTACCAACTCACCATCGAACCCGGCACCGCCTATTTCGACCTCCACGAACGCGGCCGCCTGGTGACACCGAGCGATGACAGCGCCGCCGATCTCTACGACCTCACGCAGGAACTGACCGAAAAGGCCGGGCTCTCAGCTTACGAAGTGTCGAACCACGCGGCAGCAGGGCAGGAATCGCGCCACAATCTGCTCTACTGGCGCTATGGCGAATATGCAGGTGTGGGGCCAGGCGCACACAGCCGCATCGCCGATGGCGAAAACCGCCGCGCGCTTGTGGCCGAACGCCATCCGGAGACATGGCGCGCGCTGGTCACGACGCAAGGCCACGGCCTCGTCACCGATACGACCGTTTCGCCAGCCGAACAGGCCAGCGAATATCTGCTGATGGGGCTGCGCGTATCGGAGGGAATTGACTTGGACCGCTACGCCGCGCTGGCGGGCCGTGAGATCGATTCATCCAAGATCGCGGGCATGAAATCCATGGGCCTCATCAAGCGGCAGGGCCAGCGCCTGATGGCGACCGCCGATGGCCGCAAACTCCTGAATGCCGTGATTGCGGAACTGGCCACTTAAACGTAATCATGACCCCGTACTGGCGTCACCCCGGCGAAGGCCGGGGCCCGGCGTGGACGCCGCGGGGTAAGCTGGATTGCGGCTTTCGCCGGACTTACGGAATTGAGAAGATGAGCGATACCAACTCCAGCTACATCATCGGTGCGCAGAGGTTCGAGGCCGAACCCATGTCGCCCGGCCTCTATGTTGTGGCAACGCCCATCGGCAATCTGGGCGATATCACGCTGCGTGCGCTCTCAACCCTGGCCGCCGCCGACACCGTGCTGTGCGAGGATACACGCACCTCCGGAACGCTGATGGCACGCTTTGCGATCAAGGCCCGGCTTGCGCCCTACCATGAGCACAATGCGAAGGACGTGCGCCCGCAGATTCTGGAGCGGCTTAGGCAGGGCGCAACCATCGCCCTCATCAGCGATGCAGGCATGCCGCTCGTCTCCGATCCCGGTTACCGCCTCGTGAAGGAGGCGGTGGAGATGGGCATTCCCGTTACCGCCTGCCCCGGCCCCTCTGCCGTGCTGACGGGGCTTGCGCTGTCGGGACTGCCGACCGACCGCTTCCTGTTCGGCGGTTTCATGCCGCAGAAACAAGGCGAGCGGAAACGGCTGTTTGAAGAATTTGCAAAACTCCGCGCCACGCTGATCTTCTTCGAGAGTCCGCACCGCATCGTGGATGCGCTGCAGGACATTGCCGCCGCCTTTCCGGCGCGGGCCGTCGCGGTGACGCGGGAACTGACGAAACTCCATGAGGAAGTGTTGCGCGGCACAGCATCTGAAATCGCTGCCGAACTGCAGGCGCGCCCTGCCGTCAAAGGCGAGATCACCCTGCTCATCGGCCCGCCCGAAGCGGAAGAAAACATTGTGTCAGACGCGGACCTCGATGCGGCGATTGCAGAGGCACTGCGCAGCATGCCGGCAAGCAAGGCAGCCTCCGACATCGCACGACGCTTCAACCTCAATCGCGCCGACATTTACCAGCGCATTCTGGCGGCAAAGCCAAGCGATGGCGCATGACCGGCGGAAATCCGAGAAGGCAGGCCGCGCGGCAGAGCGGCTGGCGCTGTGGTACCTGCGCCTGAAGGGCTGGCGGCTGCTGGCAGAACGCTACAAATGCTCCTCGGGCGAGGTGGACCTCATCATGCGGCGTGGAGAGGTAACAGCCTTCATCGAAGTGAAGGCGCGCGGCACCATTCATGGCGCCATTGAATCCGTATCGCCCCGGCAGGCAAAGCGCATTTCCTCCGCCGCGCGCCATTTCCTTGCGCAGGACCGCAAGGCAGCCCTGCAGATCTGCCGTTTTGACATCGTGGCGATGAGCCCCTACCACTGGCCCCGACACATCCCGAATGCATTCGACGGAGACCAATGATCATGGCGCTGAAAGTGGCGGTGCAGATGGACCCGATCCAGTCCATCAACATCACGGGCGATTCGACCTTCGCCATGATGCTGGAGGCGCAGGCGCGGGGGTTTCAGCTGTTCTATTACCAGACGAAGACGCTGGCGCTTGGCAGCGGCTCCCTCTTCGCCACCGGCCATGACATCACCGTGAAGGACGAGACGGGCAACCACTTCGCCCTTGGCGAAGAACGCCGCGTCGATCTCGGTTCATATGGCGTGGTGCTCATGCGCCAGGATCCGCCCTTTGACATGGGCTACATCACGGCCACCCACATGCTGGAGGCGATCCACCCGAAGACACTCGTGGTGAACGACCCGAAAGAAGTGCGCAATGCGCCGGAGAAGCTGTTCGTTCTCAACTATCCGCAGTTCATGCCGGAAACCCTGATCACGCGGGACCCCATCGAACTCGCCGCCTTCCGCCGCGCGCATGGCGACATTATCCTGAAGCCGCTCTATGGCAATGGCGGTGCCGGCGTGTTCCGCCTGGGCGAGAGCGACCAGAACTTCTCGGCCCTGCTCGAACTCTTCACCCAGACCTTCCGCGAACCCTTCATCGCGCAGAAATACCTGCCGGAGGTGAGGAAGGGCGACAAGCGCATCATTCTTGTGGATGGCAAGGCGGTTGGCGCCATCAACCGCGTTCCGGCGGTGAACGAGAACCGCTCCAACATGCATGTGGGCGGCAAGCCCGAGCCCACCACGCTGACGAGGCGCGAGCAGGAGATCTGCGAGGCGCTGGGGCCGGACCTGAAATCCCGTGGCCTCATCTTCGTCGGCATCGACGTGATCGGCGATTACCTCACCGAGATCAACGTCACCTCCCCCACCGGCATCCGCGAAGTGAAGCGCTTCGGCGGCGAAGACATTGCCGCCCTGCTGTGGGATGCGATCGAGGCCAGACGGTAAGTGACTCTCGAGTTTCGTCATCGCCGGGCTTGACCCGGCAATCCTTTTCCAGCCACGGAAAGGATGCCCTGCTCACGCCTTGGCATGATGAGTGAGGGGGATCACACCATCCCCGGCAGTTCGCTCAGATCCTTGATGAGCGCTGCAGGGCGGCCTGGAATGCGGTCATCCTTCAGGCCGAAACGATCCACCCGCAGCACCTGGAAGCCGAACTGGGCGGCTCCCTGCGCATCCCATGTATTGGCGGAAACGAAGCAGGCGGCGGGCGCATCCTGCAACTGCAGCTTCTGCATGGCATGACGGTAGACGCGGCGGCTTGGCTTGTAGATGCCCACATCCTCAACCGACAGCACCATGTTGAACAGTTTCTCCAGCCCTGCATGGCGCACGGCTGCCTCCAGCATGGCCGGGCTGCCGTTGGAGAGGATGGCGGTGAGCTTTCCCCTGGCCTTCACCGCTTCAAGCGCCGCAGCCGCTTCCGGATAGGCCTCGAGCTTCAGATAGAGGGCCATGATCTCGTCTTTGAGGCCGGGCTCGCTGATCCCGAAATGCTCAAGCGCGTAATCCAGCGCATCGCCTGTCACATGCCAGAAATCGGCATGGGCTCCCATCAGGCTTCTGAGCCAGGAGTACTCTAGTTGCTTCTGCCGCCACAGCTTCGAGACGTCCTCGGCCCTTTCGCCGATCTCAGGCGCCAGCTTGCGCAGGGGCGCATGCACGTCAAACAGCGTGCCATAGGCGTCGAATACGCAGGCCCTGATCCCGTGCAGCTTCGTCATGCCGCTTCCTCTCGCTTGGTTCCGGCCCTATGATTAGCGCAAAGCGCCAGGGGTTACAAAATGCCACATGACGGCCATGACCACCACGAGGACGAGGGGTCGGAGCTCTCCCCCATCGCGCTCCGGGTTCGGGCGCTCGAATCGCTGCTGGTGGAAAAGGGATACGTGGACCCCGCCGCCCTCGATGTGCTGATCGAGACCTATGAAACCAAGGTCGGTCCGCGCAATGGCGCGCGGGTGGTGGCCAAGGCGTGGTCTGACCCCGATTTCGCTGACTGGCTGAGGCGCGACGCCACGGCGGCCATCGCCTCCATGGGGTATCAGGGCAGGCAAGGCGAGCACATGGTGGCGCTGTTCAACTCAGCCGAGACGCACCACATGGTCGTCTGCACGCTCTGCTCCTGTTACCCGTGGCCGGTGCTGGGCCTGCCGCCGGTGTGGTATAAATCCATGCCCTACCGCTCCCGTGCGGTCATCGAGCCGCGCGAAGTATTGCGAGAATTCGGCATCGAAATCGCCGCAAGCAAGGAGGTGCGCGTTTGGGATTCGACCGCCGAAATCCGCTACCTCGTGATCCCCGAGAGGCCAGAGGGAACACAAGGCCTCAGTGAAGAGCAACTCGCTGATCTGGTGACGCGCGACTCGATGATCGGCACCGGACTGGCAAGGACACCCGCATGAACGGTCCGCATGACATGGGCGGCTTCACAGGCTTTGGCCAGGTGAAGCCGGAACCGGATGAACCCCTCTGGCATGCCGGCTGGGAGCCCCGCGCCTTCGCGCTGGTGCTGGCCATGGGCATGACCGGACGCTGGAACATCGACGAGGCCCGCCACGCGCGCGAGCGGCTTCCCGCCATGCAGTACTGGCGCGCGAGCTACTATGAGATGCGCCATCATGCGCTGCTCCTGCAGTTGCTCGAGCTTGGCCTCATCACCGCCATGGAAGAGGAAGAGGGCAAGATGAAGGTTCCGCCCCTGCCTGTGAAGCGTGTGGCGAAGGCGGAAACGATCCCCGCCATTCTCGCGGCGGGAGGGCCCACCGGCCGGCCGATCCTGAAGCCGCAGAGCTTCGCCATCGGCGATAAGGTCCGTACACGGATCACATATGCCGCAGGCCACACCCGCCTGCCCCGCTATGCCCGCGGCCGGCAGGGCAATATCGTTCTGGTGCATGGTTCGCATGTGTTTCCGGATTCCAATGCCCATGGCGGGGGCGAGAGCCCGGAGTGGCTCTACACCGTGCGCTTCAGCGCAAAGGAACTCTGGGGCAAGGACACGAAGGACTCCGTCTGCATCGATCTCTGGGAGCCATATCTTGAGCCTTGCTGACTCCGACAGGCTGCCGAAGGACGAGGATGGGCCGGTCTTCGCCGCGCCATGGGAGGCGCAAGCCTTCGCCATGGCGGTGAAACTCCATGAGGCGGGCGTGTTCTCCTGGAGAGACTGGGCTGAGGCGCTCGGCACGGAACTGAAAGCCGCGCCGCACCGGCCCTATTATGAAAGCTGGCTTGCCGCACTCGAGACACTGGCCGCAGCCAAGGGCGTGGTGACGGAGCCCGAACGCCTTCAGCGCATCGCGGCATGGGAGCGCGCGGCGAAGGCCACCCCGCATGGAGCACCCATTCGCCTCAACCGAGGTTGAGCAGGAAGGGGAATTTCTCGATCAGCCAGTAGGACATTGCCTGGACGCCGCCGGTGATGAACATGATGCCGGAGAGAACCAGCAAGGCGCCCGCCACGCGCTCCACCGTGCCCAGATGTTTGCGGAAACCGCTCATGAAGCCCATGAAGGTGCCGACGCCGGCTGCGGCCAGCAGGAAGGGAATGCCGAGGCCTGCTGAGTAAACTGCCAGAAGGCCTGCGCCCTTCATCACGTCCTGCTCGCTCGCGGCGATCGTGAGGATGGTGCCAAGCACCGGGCCAATGCAGGGCGTCCAGCCGAAGGCGAAGGCAAGGCCGATCAGATAGGCGCCCAGCAACCCGCCCGGATGCGCCTTGTGCTGATAGCGCACCTCGCGCGAGATCCAGAACATGCGGAAGACGCCGAGGAAATGCAGGCCCATGGCAATGATGACGAGGCCCGCGATGGCGGTGATCGGGTTGAAGGCAAAACCGAAAAGCTCCACCTGCCGGGCGAGTTCGGTGCGTAGCAAGCTGCCGATCCATGAGGCACTGGCCCCCAGCGCGATGAAGACGGTTGAGAAGCCCAGAACGAAAAGCAGGGCAGCGAGCATCGTCCGCCGCCGCTCCTCCTGTGGACGCATCTTCTGTTCCACCAGCTCCTCAAGCGATGTGCCGGTGATGAAGCAAAGGTAGGGTGGCACCAGCGGCAGCACGCAGGGGCTCAGGAAGCTGATGGCGCCCGCAAGAAGCGCAGCACCAAGGGAAACATCGAGTGTCATGGCCTCTCACATGGCAGTTTGGCGGGCGCTGCGCAATTGAGCCGAGAAGCCGCAGCCAACCCTTGACCGGCTCCATTCTGCCGGATATGTTATATTATAACATTACATGGAGAACGCCGATGATCCGCCCCCTCCTGCTGGCGATGGCTGGCCTCATTGCCGCCGGCCCGGCCCTTGCCGCGCCGAAAGTGATCGCCTCGATCCTGCCGGTAGACGGGATTGTTGCCGCAGTCATGGGAAACACGGGCACGCCGGAGCTTCTCCTCCAAGGTCAGCTCTCGGAGCATCGCGCCGTGTTCACTCCCCAGCAGATTGCCGAACTGGGCAAGGCCGATCTCGTGTTCATCATCGGCCACGGGCTTGAGGCAAAGCTTTCGCAACTGAGCGGGTCCGAAGCAGTGAACGGCAAGCGCTTCATTGAGCTCAGTGAAGTGCCAGGCATCCGGACGCTGCCGATCCGCGAAGGCGGGGTGTGGGAAAAACATGACCACGGACACGACCACGATCATGACCACGATCATGACCACGATCATGACCATTCTGCTGGCGAAACCGGGCATGCCGACGGTGTCTTGAGTTTCGACCCGCATGTGTGGCTCGATCCTGACAATGCCAAGGCCATGGCCAGGGCTGTGGCGGAAGAACTCGCGAAGGCAGATCCCCAAAATGCTGGCACCTACCGGGCGAACGCCGAAGCCTTCGGCAAGTCGGTGGATGAAATTGCATCCACACTCACCGCCGAACTGGCACCCGTGAAGACCGTCCCCTACGCGGTCTTTCACGATGCCTATCAGTATTTCGAGAGCCGTTTCGGCCTGTCTCCGGCAGGCTCCATCTCGGATGTTTCGGCCCAGGCGCCGTCCGCGGGGCGGCTGGCGGAGTTGCGGAATAAGATCGCTGCGGTGAAGGCGGCCTGCGTGTTCCGCGAGCCACAATATGACGACAAGGTGGTTGCCACAGTGATCGAGGGCACGGGCGCGCGGCAAGGTGTGCTCGACCCGCTCGGGGCCGATGTTCCGCCAGGTCCTGAGGCCTATCAGCAACTTCTGCTGAAGCTCGGGCGGAGCCTCAAGTCCTGCCTTTCGGGCTGATCCCGCAATCTTCACTTTTTTGCCGCATTGGCGCATCATTCCTGCCCGTGCTTTCAAACGAGTGGGCAATGAATATCGGGCGCTGGGCTTTCCTGACGGCTATTCCTGTTTTTCTTTGGGCGGTGGTCTCACCCGCCCGGGCCCATCCCCATGTCTGGATCGAGATGCGCTCAGACCTCGTGTTCAATGACCAGGGCCAGGTGTCGGCCATGAACCTGCAATGGACCTTCGACGATGGTTACGCCCAGATGGCGCTGGACGGACTCGATACCAATGGTGACGGCGTTTACAGCCAGGATGAACTGGCCCAGCTGACGCAGGAGAATCTCGCCTCGCTCAAGGATTATGACTACTTCACGGTGATCCGTTACAATGGCGAGAAGCAGCGCTTCGCTCCCGTGACGGAGTATGGGCAGATCTATTCCAACGGCAAACTGCAACTTTACTTTCAGGTACCGCTGGCAACGCCCATTGACCCCGCAAAGGGCGAGATCGTCGCCAAGGTCTACGACCCCGATTTCTTCATCGCCCTCGATTACGTGAAGGATGAGCCGGTGACGGCGATCGGCGCGATCCCGGCAAATTGCCGTATCGTGGTGAAGCCCGTGCCGACCGATGCCGAAATCGAGCAGACGCGCGCCATGCTCGCCACCAAGGACCGCGATTGGAAGCCGGACACGCAGGAGGATTTCGGTGCCCTCTTCGCACAGCCGGTAACCGTACAATGCGACACCTGACGCGGGCGCTGTTTGCCCTGCTGGCGCTGGCCGTCATGCAGATGGCGGGCCTGCCGGATGCCATGGCGCAGGATCAGCCCGCCGTGGAGCAGCAATCCGCACCGGCCGCCAAGATAGACCGCAAGAAGCTTCTGGTGCAGCCGCGCAACAAGGATGGCGCGGCCGGGACCGTCTCCTTGCTCGAGGACCCTGTCCTGTGGGTGCGTGAAAAACAGCAGGCCTTCTATACCAACCTATCCGCCGCACTGCGGGCGATGAAGGGCAACTCCGGTTTCGCTGCGGGCTGGACGCTGATGCTGCTGAGCTTTTTCTATGGCGTGTTCCATGCGGCAGGCCCAGGCCATGGCAAGGCGGTGATCTCGGCCTGGCTTCTGGCCACCGAAAGCGAACTGAAGCGCGGCGTGCTGATTTCCTTCATGAGTGCGGTCATCCAGGCGCTCACCGCCATTGTGCTGGTGAGTGTACTGTTCCTCGTGGTGGCCAGCGTCGGTGCCACGGCGCGCAATGTGGCGGGCATTCTGGAAAGCGCCAGCTATGGGCTGATCGCGCTGCTGGGCGGCTATCTGATCTGGACGGCCATCGCCATGCTGAGAGAGGCGAAGGCACATGTACCGGTTCCCGCACCCGCGCTGGCGGGCATCAGCCAGCGCCGTGCCACGGGCCTCTCTGATTTCGCCAGTTTCCAGCCGATGAACAGCGGCGCCATGGCGGCAGACCATGTGCACGGGCCGGATTGCGGCTGCGGGCACGCCCATCTTCCGGCGGCGAAGGATGTGCGCGGCGAGTGGTCTTTCGCCCGGGCCTTCTCGCTCGCCTTCGCGGTCGGCATCCGCCCCTGCACCGGCGCCATTCTGGTGCTGGTCTTCGCCAATGGGCTGGGGCTTTACTGGGCGGGCATCGCCTCCACCTTCGCCATGGCGGTGGGCACCTTCATCACTGTGTCGGTGATCGCCGCGATGACAGTTTATTCGAAAAAGCTGGCGGTGCGCTTCATGCGCGGCAATTCACGGCTGCTGACGTGGAGCGGCATCGGCTTGCGATTTGCGGGGGGCGCGCTTATTGCCTTTCTGGGTGCCATCCTGTTCCTCGGCTCGATCGGCACGACAAACGCAATGATGTGAGCACCATGACCACCACACCACGACAGTTGGCCGTACTTGGCGGTTTCATCCTGCTTTGCCTCGGCTCGGGTTCACTGGGCGGATGGGTGACATCGGGCGCCATCGACAGCTGGTACCGCACCATCGCCAAGCCGGACTGGACGCCGCCCGACTGGCTGTTCGCGCCGGTGTGGACGGTATTGTTCATCATGATGGCGGTGGCGGCCTGGCTGGTGTGGCGGACGCAGGACCGCATCAAGCCGGCCATGACGTTGTTTTTTTCGCAACTGGCACTGAACCTCGCCTGGTCCTTCCTGTTCTTCGGCGCGCGCTCGCCCGGCATGGCAATGATGGAGATCGTGCTCCTGTGGCTGAGCGTGCTCGCCACCATGCTGGCCTTCTTCGCCCGATCGAAGCTGGCGGGGTGGCTGTTCGTACCCTATCTCGCCTGGGTGAGCTTTGCAGCGTTTCTCAATTTCACCATATGGCGGATGAACTGAGCCTTGTTCTGGTTAACCCCACTCCCCTGACCCATCGGGGGGAGAGGAGTGGCGGGCAATGCGTTTTGCCGGCATGCGAATGAAAAATGCCCGGGCCAAAGCCCGGGCATCATGGAACGTTAGAATTGCGGCGCCGGTCAGTGCAGCTTCACGACCTTGGGGTCCGCGGGCTTTCCGCCAACGGGAATGCCGTTGAAGGTCAGAACACCGCCAGCAGCGCCCACCTCCACCGTCTCACCATCGACGATACGGCCGGCGAGCAGTTCCTCGGCGAGCGGATCCTGAAGGTTCTTCTGGATCACCCGCTTCAACGGACGCGCGCCATAGGCCGGGTCGTAGCCCTTGTCGGCAAGCCAGTCGCGCGCCGCAGGCGACACGGTGATGTCGATCTTGCGGTCGGCGAGCAGCTTCCTCAGGCGGCCAATCTGGATGTCGACGATGGCGCCCATGTTCTCCCGCTTCAGGCGGTGGAACATGAGGATCTCGTCCAGGCGGTTCAGGAACTCAGGCCGGAAGTGGCCCTTCACCACCGCCATGACCTGGTCGCGCACCACATCCACATCCTCGCCCTCGCCGAGGTTCACGAGATATTCGGAACCGAGGTTTGACGTCATGATGATCAGCGTGTTCTTGAAGTCCACGGTGCGGCCCTGGCCATCGGTCAGGCGGCCGTCATCGAGCACCTGGAGGAGCACGTTGAACACATCCGGATGCGCCTTCTCGATCTCGTCGAACAGCACGACCTGATAGGGCCTGCGCCGCACAGCTTCAGTGAGCGCGCCACCCTCGTCATAGCCGACATAGCCCGGAGGCGCGCCGATCAGGCGCGAGACGGAGTGCTTCTCCATGAATTCCGACATGTCGATGCGGACCATCGCGTGTTCGTCATCGAACAGGTAGGAGGCCAGAGCCTTTGTCAACTCCGTCTTGCCCACACCCGTTGGCCCCAAGAACATGAAGGAGCCAATCGGACGGTTCGGATCCTGCAGGCCCGCGCGCGACCGGCGCACCGCGGTTGACACCGCGATCACCGCATCCGACTGGCCGACGACGCGCTTCGCCAACTCCATCTCCATGGCGAGGAGCTTTTCACGCTCGCCTTCCAGCATCTTGTCCACCGGAACGCCGGTCCAGCGCGAGACGACCTGAGCCACGTGATTTTCCGTCACGGCCTCTTCCAGCATCTTCGAGCTCGACTTCTCTTCCGCGTCCTGCAGCTTCTTTTCGAGGCCGGGAATCGTCGCGTAGGCCAGTTCGCCCGCCTTGGCGAAATCGCCCTTGCGCTGTGCCTGGTCGAGTTCGAACCGCGCCTTCTCGAGCTCTTCCTTGACCTTCGAGGCGGAGGCGAGCTGATCCTTC
Source organism: uncultured Aestuariivirga sp. (assembly GCA_964392525.1). Classification (GTDB taxonomy): domain Bacteria; phylum Pseudomonadota; class Alphaproteobacteria; order Rhizobiales; family Aestuariivirgaceae; genus Aestuariivirga. Next base: position 9,144 of record CAYMQH010000009.1, on the reverse strand, counting down.
TCCTCCCTCCAGCGGCTGGTCATCGCCGCGGATTTTTCCTCGTAGTCGGCCAATTCCTTCTCGAGCTTGCCAAGGCGGTCCTTGGAAGCGGTATCTGTTTCCTTTTTCAGCGCCTCGCGTTCGATCTGCAACTGCATGATGCGGCGGTCGATCTCATCAAGCTCTTCAGGCTTGGAGTCGACCTGCATCCTGAGACGCGACGCGGCCTCGTCCATCAGGTCGATGGCCTTGTCCGGCAGGAAGCGGTCAGAGATGTAGCGGTTGGACAGAACCGCCGCCGAAACCAGAGCGGAGTCGGTGATGCGCACGCCATGGTGCAGCTCATACTTCTCCTTGATGCCGCGCAGGATCGAGATCGTATCCTCCACCGTGGGCTCGCTCACGAACACGGGCTGGAACCGGCGGGCCAAAGCCGCATCCTTTTCCACATGCTTGCGATACTCATCGAGCGTCGTGGCGCCAACGCAGTGAAGTTCGCCACGCGCAAGCGCAGGCTTCAGCAGGTTCGAGGCATCCATCGCGCCATCGGACTTGCCGGCACCCACCAGCGTGTGCATCTCGTCGATGAAGAGAATGATGCCGCCATCAGCCGCCGTGACTTCAGACAGCACAGCCTTCAACCGCTCTTCGAATTCACCGCGATACTTCGCGCCCGCAATCAGCGCGCCCATGTCGAGCGCCAGAAGCTTCTTGTCCTTCAGGCTTTCGGGCACGTCGCCCTTGATGATGCGCAGCGCCAAGCCTTCCGCAATGGCGGTCTTGCCGACACCCGGTTCACCGATGAGAACGGGATTGTTCTTGGTGCGCCGTGAGAGAACTTGAATGGTGCGGCGAATTTCCTCATCGCGCCCGATCACCGGATCGAGCTTGCCAGCTTGCGCGGCCTCGGTCAGGTCACGCGCATATTTCTTCAGCGCATCATAGCCCTGCTCGGCGGAAGCCGTATCCGCCGTGCGGCCCTTGCGGATGGCATTGATCGCCTCGTTGAGGCCCTGCGGGGTAACACCCGCATCCTTCAGCGCCTTGGACGCTTCGGAGGGCTCCATGGCAAGCGCCTGCAACAGGCGTTCCGCCGTCACATAGCTGTCGCCAGACTTTTCGCCAATCTTCTGGGCGGCCTCGAAGACGCGTGCCAGTTCGGGAGCCAGATAGACCTGCCCGGCACCGCCGCCGGAAACCTTGGGCAGCTTCTTCAGCGCCGCCTCGGTCTCACGCAACGCAAGGCGAGAATCGCCACCGCTTGCCGTGATGAGGTTGGAGGCCAATCCTTCCTCGTCATCGAGCAAAACCTTCAGAAGGTGTTCGGGGCTGAAGCGCTGGTGTCCCTCACGCAGGGCAAGGGACTGGGCAGACTGGATGAATCCACGCGAACGTTCAGTATATTTCTCGAAATCCATTATGCTCTCCTCCTCGGCGCATTTCCCTTGGGCCCCGGCTGGGCACCCTGGTGGAAACGCCGTCAACGGTTGATGTGCCGCTCTTCCCCTGTCCGAACCCCCGCGAGGCATTCCCATGGGAAGGGCAGCCGTAATGACGGTCATATAGGGTTGGTTTTGCGCCAAACAAGCGGGGGCAGCCGGACGCCGCCCCCCCCGGCTGCGGCCCGGCATGCCGCCCCGGGAGCGCCGAGGCATGGAAGAAAGTTCTTAAAAATCAATATATTGAAACAAAAAGGGCGACACAGCGGCGCCGCCCTCGTCATGAGCATGTCCGGCAGGTGAAGGCCGCACGGCTCAGTCGGCCTTGGCCTCGTCGGTAGCCGGCGTCTCGGTGGCGGCCTCCTTGCGGGGGCGGCGCTCATACTTGCGCTTCGGCGCCGGGGCGGCGGCCTCATCGGCCGGGGCGGCCGTTTCCACGGCAGCAGCGGGTGCAGGCGCCGGACGGCGCAAGAAGGACGGGGCCTCCCAGTGATCAGCCTCTCCGGCGTCCGAAGTTTGCGGGGCGGCAGGTGCCTCCCCGCGGGGCGGCGGCGGGGCGGCGTTCTGGCGCGCGTCCCCTGGCTGGCCATCGCTGCGGCGGTCCTGCCAGCGGGGGCGGAAGCGGTCGCGGCCTTCGCGCGGCTGGTTGCCCTGATCACGATTCTGATCACGGTTGAAATCCCGGTCGCGGTTGTCACGCTGCTGCCGGTGGCCCTGATTGTGCTGCGGCTGGCGCTCACGTTCCGGGGCGCCGTCCACCTGCGGCTGGTCGCCAAGGCCTTCGGGTTCGGCTGAAGCCTGCTGGCCGCCGCGCATTTCGGCCGAGGCTTCACCCCCATCCTCGAGGTCGTCGTCGTCGAAGTCGTCGTCGGGGCGGCGGTACTGCTGCTGGGCTTGCTGGTTATAGGACTGCGCGGCGAACACGATGCGCAGGTAATGCTCGGCGTGCTGGAAATAGCTTTCCGCCATCACGATATCGCCGGACGACTGGGCGTCGCGGCCCAGTTGCAGATATTTGTCGGCAATGGTCTGGGCGTTGCCACGCACCTTCACATCCGGGCCGTTGCTCTCGTAGACGCGGCTCAACGGGTTGCCGCCGCCGCCACCGCCACCTCCGCTGCTGCCTCCGCTGCGATGACGGCTGCGATTGCGGTTCTTGTGACTCGATCTCATCAAAATACCATTTTCCAGACTGATACAGGGTTACACGCCACGACTTGCCGGAACTGGCCGGTCCACGGCCTTTCGGACTTCAATTCCGCTCAGACTGTGAGCGTCCTCAAAAACAACCCGATGCTTACAGAAAGCTTCCGCCAGCAGCGGCACCCCCGAAAGGGCACCGCCATGTCCCCGGCTGTGCTGAATTCAACTGGGCTGCCAGCCTCCAGGGCGGCGATGCCTCAACGTCGTTCCCGGCACCAATCAAAGGGCAGAAAGCGTGTTCCGACTCGTTTGTAGCCCACGGCCCCCCAATTTCCAATGGCTATTTTTCCGTGGCGTTAAAGACCGGTGTTTTCCCGTCTCGGCGCCCGAAGGCCAGGCAACGCAGATGCCCGCCGAGGTCCCGGTGGTCGCCCGCCTGCCTGAACCCCTCAGCGGCAAAGATCGCCGCCACATCATCAGCCTGACCCGCCCCGATCTCGACCAGCACATGGCCATTCCCCGCCAGATGGTCCGCGGCACCAGACGCGATGACCCGGTAGGGGTCAAGCCCATCCATACCGCCTACAAGCGCCAGCCGGGGATCGAAGTTCCGCACATCGGGGCTCAATCCCGCAACGTCACCATTCCGAATATAGGGTGGATTTGACACGATGATGTCGAACTGGCCAGTGACGGGCGAAAACCAGTTCCCCTGCAGCAGGGTGAGCCGCGGCAGAACGCCGTTCCGCTCCGCATTGGCCAGCGCCACGGCGAGGGCCCCGGGCGACAGGTCGGTCGCGGTGCCGCTGGCATCGGGCCGTTCCGCAAGCAGCGTCACCGCAATGGCGCCGGAGCCGGTTCCGAGATCCAGGACCCGCGCCGTCTCCGGCATGAGCGCGAGCGCCGCCTCGATCAGCGTTTCGGTATCCGGCCGGGGGTCCAGCACATCGGGCGTCACGTGGAAGGAGCGGCCATAGAACTCACGCTCGCCCAGGATACGCGATACGGGTTCTCGCTGCGCGCGCCGCGCGGTGAAGGCGCGGAATGTCCGGGCTGCCTCGGGCTCAACCGGGCGCGACGGTGCGAGGATCATCTCCTCGCGGGAGAGGCCCGTGGCGGCCTGCAGCAGCAGCCGCGCATCGAGCTGCGGCGTCTCGCAGCCCGCGAGGGCCAGCTTCTGCACGGCCTCGCCCAGAAGCTGTTGCAATGGTTCAGGCGGCATTGTCCGCTTCGGCCAGAAGCTCGGCCTGGTGATTGGTCATCAGCGCCTGCACCATTTCCTCCAGTGCCGGGCCTTCGATGATCTGGTCGAGCTTGTAGAGGGTGAGGTTGATGCGATGGTCGGTGCAGCGGCCCTGCGGGAAGTTATAGGTGCGGATACGCTCCGAGCGGTCGCCCGAGCCCACCATGTCCTTGCGGCTGGCTGAGCGCTCAGAGTCGATGCGCTGGCGCTCGATCTCATAGAGCCTGGCGCGCAGGAGCTTCATCGCAGCATTCTTGTTCTTGAGCTGCGATTTCTCGGTCTGCTGGGCAACGGCGATGCCGGTTGGAATATGCGTGATGCGCACCGCCGAGTCGGTGGTGTTCACCGACTGCCCACCGGGGCCCGAGGACCGGTAGACATCGATGCGGAGGTCCTTGTCCTCGATCTTGATATCCACCTCCTCCGCCTCGGGCAGCACCGCCACGGTGGCGGCCGAGGTGTGGATGCGGCCCTGTGTTTCGGTAGCCGGCACGCGCTGCACGCGGTGTACGCCAGATTCGAATTTCAGATGCGCGAAGGCGCCCGCGCCGTAGATGTTGGCGATGACTTCCTTGAAGCCGCCATGCTCGCCCTCGCTCGCCGATATCACTTCCACCCGCCAGCCCTTGAAGGCGGCGTAGCGCTGATACATGCGGAACAGGTCGCCCGCGAAGATCGCGGCTTCATCACCACCCGTTCCGGCGCGCACTTCGAGGATCACGTTCCGGTCATCCGCCGCATCCTTGGGAAGCAGCAGGATGCGCACCTCGTGCTCCATCTTTTCAATGCGCTCATCGAGCAGCGGGCGCTCGGCGGCCGCCATATCGGCCAGTTCGCCGCCGGATTTCGTCATCTCGGCAAGGTCCTCGCGCTCGGCATAGGCCTTGCGGAGTTCCTGTGCCTTCCTTGCCGTGGGCTCGAGATCGGCATATTCTCTGGAAAGCTTCACGAAAGCATCGCCAGCGACAGCCCCCGACGACATGTCATGTTCGACGGTGGCGAAGCGCTGGATGATACGGTCAAGCTTTTCAGGCGGTATGGCGGACATGGGCGGCTTCTAGCCGAAGCCCCGCGTTGTTGGAAGCCTTTCAGCCTGCCTTGGCGGTGTCGAACTGGATGGTCACCGGGCCGTCATTCACCAGCGCCACCTTCATGTCGGCCGCGAAGACGCCGGTTTCGACCCTCACGCCCCCGGCGCGCAGGCAGGCACAGAAATACTCATAGAGGCGCTTGCCGTCCTCCGGCCCTGCCGCCCGTGAAAAGCCGGGCCGGTTGCCGCTCTCCATTCCTTCTGCGGCGAGCGTGAACTGGCTCACCGCCAGCACGGCCCCCTCGACCGCGGACAGGGCGAGGTTCATCTTGCCCGCCTCATCCCTGAAGATGCGCAGCTTCGTGATCTTCTCAGCCAGGCGCTCGGCGTCGGCCGCCGTATCGCCCGCCATGGCGCAGACCAGCACGAGAAAGCCACGGCCGATGGAACCGGTAACCCGGCCACCGACCGTGACGGAGGCTTCTGAGACGCGTTGGACGACGGCGCGCAAGACGCTGGGGCCGTCAGCCTTCGAAGGTCTTGATGTCGAGCGAGCGGCCGACGAGGATTTCGCCCGGCGTGCCGAGAATGCCCTTCTCCTTGCCGTCGATGACGTAGACCAGCAGCCCGCCATCACGCGCGATGACGACGAGGCCGTCGCGGTTCGGCACCCGGTATGTATCGCCCTTCATCAGCATCTGGGTCATCACCACATTGCCATGGCTGTCCTCGATGCGGACCCAGACAGGCGCCTTGGCCTTGAGCGTGAGGCGGCTTTCGCCATTGTCGCCGCCGAACTGGCGGCCCTCGCCGGTCAGCGCCACATCGCCCGCGGCGGCGGCAGGCTTGGCCTTGTCCTTGGCCTTGGCCTTGCCGCTGTCATTCATCACGTTCTTCTCGATGAGCATGGTGATGCCATCGAGGCCGGTGCCTTCAAGATCGTTCTCGCCCGCCTTGGCGGACGCGGCCCCCGCCTCGTCGGCGGGCATGGGCGCTTCGGAAACCGATATGTCGGCCGCTTCCGGTCCGGTCGATGCGGTGGGCATGGGGTCAACGCCCGGCGGCACGGCTTCGGCCATCTCCGCACCCGGTTGTGCGGTCTCGGAGCCCGGCAGAAGCAGATAACCCATGGCGCCCGCCACAAGCAGCGCGCCCGCCAGCGAGGCGACGAGGCCACCCCGCCGCATGCGCCTCAAGTCAGGGCGCGGGAGTTTCGCAAAACGGCCGAAAGCCAGGATACGGGCGCTGGACAGGGGAGCCGGATTGGCCGGGTGGCGGGGCTCGGCAGCCAGCGGCGGCTGCGGCAGCAGCGCTGCATAGTGCGCGACCAGTGGTTCCGGATCGAAGCCCAGATACTGGGCATAGAGGCCGATCATCTCAAGGGTTTCAGGCCGTTCCGGCAGATGGGTGACGGCCCCCAGTTCGATCGCCTCCAGGTGATAGGGATGAATGCCGGTCGCCTCACCCGCCTCTTCAAGGGTCAGGCCATGCGCCACACGTTCATGCTCAAGATACCAGCCAGCCTCGCCCAGCGGGTCGGTTTCGCCATCGGGCTTCGGGGGATGAACCGCCGCATGGGGCTCATCGCCGGCTTCCGCAAGGGACTCTGCGGAAAGCTCATCCCCGGCCTGCGTAACGCCAGGCTCATGGCCGTCTGCGGCGAAAACATGGATGTGGGCCTCTTCGGCGGTTCCGTCTAACTTGGCGATATCGTCACGCATGAGACCACTCTCGGGCTTTGAAGGGGTTAATGCTCCCTCAACGGAGCTTTTCCCGAAACAATGACCGAGAATGGTGAATCAGACGCTAACGGGCGAGCGGCGTCAGAGAACCACGCCGTTGCGCTGGGCGAATTCGAGAAGTTCAGGCCGGAGCGTGTGCAGCGGGCTGGACAGCAGGGGCTGCATGAAGGCCCACAGCTTGGCGCGGTCCAGCGTGCGCACCATGGCCTTCACCGGGCCGACGGCCGAGGGCACCATGGAAATCGAGGTCAGGCCCACGCCGATCAGGCCCATGGCCTCGAGCGGGCGCCCGCCCAGTTCGCCACACAGCGTCACGGGCTTGCGGTGCTTCTCCGCCTTCTCGACAATCAGGCGCATGGCACCGAGCGCTGCCGGGCTCAGGGCATCATAGCGGCCGGCAAGCCGCGGGTTGCCGCGGTCGGAGGCGAACAGGAACTGCACCAGGTCGTTGGAGCCGATCGAGGCGAAGTCAACCAGCGGCAGGAGATGGTCGAGTTGCCAGAGCAGCGAGGGAATCTCGATCATCGCGCCGAGCTTCAGAGGCGCGGGCAGGCGGTGGCCGCGCTTCACAAGATGCGCCTTCTCGATCTCCACCACCTCCACCGCGCGCTTGTATTCCTCAACATCGGCGATCATCGGGAACATGATCTTCATCGGCGCGCCTTCGGCGGCCATCATCAGCGCGCGCACTTGCAGCCGCAGCAGCGCCGGCCGGTCCAGCGCCATGCGGATCGAACGCCAGCCGAGCGCCGGGTTTTCTTCCTTGGGCTGGCGGAGATAGGGCAGAACCTTGTCCGCTCCGATGTCGAGGGTGCGGAAGGTGACGGGCTTGCCGCGGGCCTGGTCGATGATGTTCTCGTAATGGCGGACCTGCTGGGAAAGCCTTGGGAATCGGCTCGCCATCATGAACTGCAACTCGGTGCGGTAGAGGCCCACACCATCGGCGCCGGAATCATGGAGATGCGGCAGGTCGACGATCAGCCCCGCATTGATGTTGAGTTCGATCTTCTCGCCCGACTTGCAGATGGCGGGCTCGTCGCGCAGCGCGGCGTATTGCGCCTGCTTGCGCGCATAGAAGCGCACCTTCTCGGCATAGGCCCGCTGAAGATCCGTGGACGGACGGACGAACACCTCACCCGTGCCGCCATCGACGATGATCGGGCTTCCGGTATCGACGAGATCGATCAACCCTTCGGCCTGTCCGACGGCGGGAATGCCGAGCGCCCGCGCCACGATCGCCACATGGCTGGTGCGCCCGCCCTCTTCCAGGATGACGCCGCGCAGCCGGGTGCGGTCATAGTCGAGAAGTTCGGCGGGGCCCATGTTGCGGGCCACCACGATGGCGTTGGCCGGAAGGTCGGTGCGCGAGGCCGTGGCAATCGAGCCAGTCAGGATACGCAGCAGGCGGTTCGACAAGTCGTCAAGGTCGTGCATGCGTTCGCGCAGGTAAGGATCTGGCGTTCTCGCCATGCGGGCGCGGTTGTCATTCTGCACGCGCTCCACAGCGGCTTCCGCCGTAAGGCCCGTTTCAATCGCCTCACGAAGGCGGTTCACCCAACCCTTGTCATGCGCGAACATGCGGATGGTTTCGAGGACATCCGAGTATTCGGTTGCACCGCCGCGCTGCGCGTCAGATCCGTCGAGCAGCTGATCGACATGGGCGCGCAACTGCGCCACGGAATCCTCGAGCCGTTTTTTTTCCTTGGGGATGTTCTCGGCGATGAGGTTCTGGATGACGACGCGCGGTTCGTGCAGCACGGCGTGCCCGAGCGCCACGCCTTCGGCCAGCGAGTCGCCGCGCAAATGGTGGCTTCTGACATGAGCAACGTCGGCGGCCACTTCGCGCGCCACTTCGCGCAGTTCACCCGCCGCGATGACCTCGGCCAGAACCATGGCCGTTGTCTGCAGCGCCTCTTCTTCTTCATCGGTGTAGTGGCGGCGGGTGCGGTTTTGAACCACCAGAACGCCGATGACAGTGCCACCGCGCATGATCGGCACACCGAGGAAGGAGTGGTAGATCTCTTCGCCCGTCTCCGGCAGATATTTGAAGGCCGGGTTCTCCTGTGCCTCGGAGAGGTTGAGGCCGATGGCCTGACGGGCGATGGTGCCGACGAGGCCCTCGCCGATCTTCAGCTTGGATTTGTGGACGGCCTCGCGGTTCAGGCCTTCCGTGGCATAGAGTTCAAGAACATCGCCCGGCCGCATAACATAAATCGAGCAGACCTCCGCCACCATGTTGGCGGCGATGATCTGCACGATCTTGTCGAGGCGCTTCTGCGCGGTGACCGGCTCCGCCATGACCTCGCGGAGCCGCTTGAGCAGGACACGCGGGCCGAGGGCGGAGGTACCCATCAGCCGGTGTCCCCGCGTACGGAGACGGTGGCCGCTTTATAGCGGCCGCCCGTCGTCACGAGGTGGCTGATGATGCGCATGATGGGTCTCAGGAGGCCTTGGCGTCGAGGCCGTAGGCGGTGTGAAGGGCGCGCACGGCAAGTTCGGTGTAGGCCTCATCAATCAGCACCGAGACCTTGATCTCGGAGGTGGTGATGGCCTGGATGTTGATGCCCT
>CAYMQH010000008.1:10626-54098 GCA_964392525.1 uncultured Aestuariivirga sp. | reverse complement strand
ACATGCTGCCGCGCCGCACCTCGGGATTGCGCAGCTTCGCCTCCGCCAGCAGCGTATCGAACAGCGCCATGTCATGTTGAAGGGGCATATCCTTCTTCATCCCGGAGGCCATGGCTCAGGCGGCCTGGAGCAGATGGGATGTGAGGCACTGGCCGAGCAGCCTGCCCCATCCGGCATGGAAGCTGTTGCGGGTGTCTTCCGAGATGTTGCCGATCGCCTGATGTGTCAGGATAAGGCGGCAGCCGCCATCGGCGAGTGCTTCAAGGTCGAAGTGCACCCGCCCTGCAACCGCCCCTTTCACGGCGAAGCGGCCTGAGAAGTAAAGCCTGTCCGGCTGGCGCACCTCCTCCAGGGTTCCCCAGATCACCTCATGTCCTTCAGGGGACCGTTCCACCAGGCTGGCCCCAACCTTTGGCGCGAGGGTGAGGCTGCTGCCAGGATTGGTCTGGCGCATGATCCACCAGTTTTGCACGTCGTCTGTCAGCGCATGGAAGACCCGCTCCGGACTGGCGCCGAACTCCAGTTCCTGGCGGATGTCGAGGCCGAGCGGCGCAGGTGAGAGCATGGCATGTTCCTCATTCAGGTGTTGGTCGAGCAGGTTGAACCGCTCCGCCCATGCGGATTGGAGCGGAGAGAGCCAGCGGTTGGCGAACCCGTGCAGAAACGTGGCGTTCAGGTAGGTCAATTGCTCCTTTCCACGTTGGTCGACGCAGATCAGGCCATTGGCCCGCAGCATTTCAATGTGCGTGAGGATGGTCAGTCTGGAGGCAGCGTGGTTCTCGTAAAGGTTGTCAAGTGTTGCGGGCTGCTCGCGCAAGCGGTCAATGATGGCCCGCCGCAGGGGATGCGCCAGCATTTTGGACAGCCAGTCAGGTGTTTCCAGCATCTGCACGGTTCAATTTGGTATAAAATACACGTATAGCAGGAAATCACACCACGTTGAACAGCCTTTTCTTGGGGTGCGTTGCGATGTCTTGAGGCGCCCGCGCCGACAATCAAGATTGCAGGCTGCCTTTGGGGCCGAACTGCGCTAGAAAGAAACCATGGCATGGCGTGGCAAGGTTTTGTTTTCCGTTCTGGTGCTGGCTTTCGCGGCTGCCGGTGCGGCCTGGGTGTTGAGCCAGCCTGAACCCATTGCGGCGGCCGCAATTCCCGCCCACACACCAGACATTGCCAATGGCAAGAACCTATACAATGCGGCCGGTTGCTTTTCCTGCCACAAGCCGGGACCGGAGTTGAAGGGCGTTGACCCAACGCTGCCTGCAGGCGGTACACCGTTCAAGACGCCCATTGGGACCTTCTATCCGCCCAACCTGACGCCCGATCCTGAAACCGGCATCGGCAAGTGGACGGATGTGGAATTCGTCAATGCCGTGCAGCGCGGCATCGCGCCAGATGGCGAGAACCTCATTCCGGCCTTTCCCTACACCTCTTATGCCCGGATGAAGATAGCGGATGTGCTTGATATCAAGGCCTATCTGGACACGCTGCCGCCTGTTGTGGCGCCGGAGACGCCGGCCGATATACCGGCGCCCTGGGTACTTCGCCGGGGTGTCGGCTTGTGGAAGCATCTGGGCCTCGACACCACGCCATGGACGCCGGACCCCACCCAGTCTGAAAGCTGGAACCGCGGGTCCTACCTTGTCAACGGGCCGGGCCACTGCGCGGAGTGCCATACGCCGCGCAACGCCCTGATGGTGCCGGAGTCCGGCCTGCAACTCGCTGGTGGCCCGCATCCCGAAGGGCAGGGCAAGGTTCCCTCGCTGCGCGATCTCGTCGGGCGCGGCAAGTACAAGGACGCGGGCGACCTTGCCATGGCTCTGGCAAATGGCGAACTGCTGGGTTACGAGAACCTGTCATCTGGCGGCATGGGGGCGGTGCAGACCAACCTCTCCAAGCTGCCCGAAAGCGATGTGAAGGCAATTGCCGATTATATCGTGAGCCTCAAATAGGGCTGGGGAGCCTGCGTCCCGCATCTTGCGGACTCTCTGGCTCTCCCTTAGAGACCCGCCATGCAAGACCGTATCCTCATCATCGACTTCGGCTCCCAGGTCACCCAGCTCATCGCGCGGCGCATCCGCGAGGCGGGTGTCTATTCAGAGATCGTTCCGTTTCAATCCGCCGAAAAGGCGCTCGACTGGCCGGGCCTCAAGGGCATCATTCTCTCGGGTGGCCCGGCTTCCGTGCATGAGGGCGGCAGCCCCCGCGCGCCGGAGCGCGTGTTCACCATGGGGCTTCCCGTTCTCGGCATCTGCTATGGCGAACAAACCATGTGCGCCCAGCTTGGCGGCAAGGTTGAGCCTTCTGACCATCGTGAATTCGGCAAGGCCTTCGTCGATGTGAAGGACGCAAACGCGCTGTTCGACGGCGTGTGGGCGAAGGGCGAGCGCCATCAGGTGTGGATGAGCCACGGCGACCGCGTGACCGCCATTCCGGAGGGATTCAAGGTCGTCGCCACCTCCGAGGGCGCACCCTTCGCGGCGATTGCCGATGAGCACCGCCAGTTCTACGCCACGCAGTTCCACATGGAGGTCGTCCACACGCCCGACGGCGCGAAGCTCCTGCGGAATTTCGCCATCGAGATCTGCGGCTGCAAGGGCGACTGGTCCATGGCCCATTTCAAGTCCGAGATGATCCACAAGATCAAGAAGCAGGTGGGCTTCGAGCGGGTGATCTGCGGCCTGTCCGGCGGTGTGGATTCCGCCGTCACCGCCGTCCTGATCCATGAGGCGATCGGCGAGCAGCTGACCTGCATCTTCGTCGATCACGGCCTGATGCGCCTCAACGAGGCGGAAGAGGTCGTCAAGCTGTTCCGCGAGGCCTACAACATCCATCTCATTCATGTGGATGCCTCAAAGCTGTTCCTCGGCGAACTCGCAGGCGTTTCAGACCCCGAGAAGAAACGCAAGATCATCGGCCGCCTGTTCATCGAAGTGTTTGAGGCGGAGGCGAAGAAGATCGGTGGCGCATCGTTCCTGGCGCAGGGTACGCTCTATCCGGATGTGATCGAGAGCGTTTCCTTCACAGGTGGGCCGTCCGTCACCATCAAGTCGCACCACAATGTGGGTGGCCTGCCCGAGCGCATGAACATGAAGCTCGTGGAGCCCTTGCGCGAATTGTTCAAGGACGAGGTGCGGCTGCTCGGGCAGGAACTGGGGCTTCCGGCCCATTTCGTCGGCCGGCACCCGTTCCCGGGGCCGGGTCTTGCCATCCGCATTCCGCATGATGACGTGACAGAAGAGAAGCTCGACATTCTGCGCAAGGCTGATGCGATCTATCTCGATGAAATCCGCAAGGCCGGCCTTTATGACGCGATCTGGCAGGCCTTCGCCGTGCTGCTCCCCGTGCGCACTGTGGGTGTGATGGGCGATGGCCGGACCTATGACCGCGTACTGGGCCTTCGTGCCGTGACATCGACCGATGGCATGACGGCGGAAAGCTATCCCTTCGACCACGCCTTCCTCGCCCGCGTCTGCACCCGCATTATCAACGAGGTGCGCGGCGTGAGCCGTGTGGTCTATGACGTGACAAGCAAGCCACCCGGCACCATCGAGTGGGAATGAGTTAAATCGCAGGCTTGATGATGCGGAGATTGATACGCCGACGCGCCTGATGATTGCGGGTGTGGTCTTCGTGTTGTTCGCCTTGCTATCGATGTGGTCAGGCGGTCCATCATGACCGGGCGCTGCCAGGCAACCTCAGGATGGCACCGCTCGCATGAGCCAGCCGCCGATCACGACGGCGACGACGCCGGAGAGGAACACGGCGACGGCGCGCTCGAACGTCTCCCTCGGGTTCAGAAGTCCCATGAAGAAGCCGATGACCAGCGCCAGGAGGCCCAATGTCATCAGGCCTGATCCGAGGAACATCAGCAGCGTGGCCTGATGCGTCATGGTGTGCGGTCTTTCATGCGGTGCTTATGACCATCATGCCCCGACACCAGGCCGCTTTCAATCCACAACGTATCCGGCTGGTCCGTGCCCGAGGCCTCGGCAGGGCAGGACTGTCATGCGGCTCCGTACAACTGTCCCTGCGCGGCCGCTCCTAGATGAAGCGCATGAACCAGATCGCGAGCGACGACGCGATGATGACCGAGAACGTCATGACCATTCCTGAAACACGAAACCTGAAGTCCTCATCCTGCTGCGAAACACCCCAGGCATGAACCAACCGTCCAGCGAGCAGCGTCAGAAACAGGCCATGCAGCCAGATGGCTTGGGCACCGGATTGCTCGAGGATGAGTAAAAGAAGCAGCGCGAGTGGAACATACTCCGCGAAATTCGCATGAACGCGCATGGCGCGTTCAACGGCCGGGTTCCCGCCCGCGCCCAATCCCACCTTTTCTCGCCTGCGGGTTCGGATCACATTCATGGACAGCACTACATAAAGAAGCGCAAAGGCCGGCGCGTAGATGGTGATGACCATGCTCATGATGTTTTGCCCAAGTTTCGGTTGTTTTTACGTAACTGTGAACTGCGCAGATCATTGCGGTGTTTCAGGGGTTGGCTGGCAGGCCCTCGCGGTATGGTAGCCGGTGTGCGCCGTGAGTGTGATGTGCGATGGCGGGACCCATGGCCATGCCGTTTATGGGGTGGCAATCAAGCCACCTGGAAGCAGCGAGTGGGAATGGCCCTTCGAACTTATTGCCCGGTGCGCATGAGCCAGCCACCGGTGACACGTGCGATGGCTCCCGACAAGAACACGGCGACGGCGCGCTCTAACTTCTTCTTCGGGTTTGGAATTCCCATGAAGATCCCGATGAGCAGCCCCGGGATGCCCGGTTCATGAGGATCGATCCAAGGATTACAGCGGTGGGGCCGGATGTGTCATGCTGAAAGAGACGTCCCGTTCGCTGTTGAGGCCGTCTGTGTCGTCAGCGCCGAAAGCATGCTGTTGGCGATTTCTTCCTGCCCTGCAAATACGGCGTCCGCGCCCAACGATTTGAGATAGGCTACAGTTTCGGTATTCGTGCCTCTTGCGATGATGTAAATTGCTGGGTTCAGCGCCCGGGCGTGTTCCACAATGTGGCCCGCCTCGAAGGGGTCAGGCAGCGTCGAAATCAGCACCTGCGCGCCCTCTATATTGAGGCGCGGAAGAAGCTCGCGCTCACCCGAGGTTCCGCTGAATGCCTCTATGCCTTCGCTCCTGAGGGAGGCGATCCGGTCGTCATCCTGTTCGACGACAAGGAAAGGCAGCTTTGCGTTGCGGAGTCCGGCGCCAACAAGAGCCCCAACCTGGCCGTAGCCAACAAGCACCACATGGCCACTGAGCGCGGTGGAGGCTTCTTCTTCCTTCTCCTCGGCCACCTCGACTGACGGCTTGGCTGCGGCGCTGGCGGGCTGGTGGGGCCCCGCGGTCACTGCGGTATGGCGGTCAAGCCATTTCTCGAGCGCAAGAAACAGGAAGGGATTGATCAGGATCGACAGGATGGCACCTGCCACCACCAGATCGCGCGCCTCGACGGGAATGATCGCAAGCTTCACGCCAAGTACCACGAGGATGAAGGAGAACTCGCCGATCTGCGCCAGGCTGGCCGAAATGGTGAGCGCGACGCTGCGTGAATATTTGAACCACCGGACAATCAGATAGGCGGCCGTCGATTTGCCGAGAACGATGATGAGGAAGGTCGCCAGCACCGGCAACGGATTTTCAATCAGCACGGCGGGGTTGAACAACATGCCGACCGAGACGAAGAACAACACCGCGAAGGCATCGCGCAGCGGCAAGGTTTCCTTTGCCGCCTGGGTGCTCAGCGGGGATTCCGCCAGCACCATTCCGGCGAAGAAGGCACCAAGCGCAAAGGATACGCCGAACAGCGTGGCGGATCCGAAGGCAACGCCAAGTGCGATGGCCAGCACCGACAGCCGGAACAACTCGCGCGAGCCGGTATGGGCCACATAATGGAGGACATACGGGATGACGCGGCGCCCGACGACCAGCATCAGCCCTACGAACAGGCCGACCTTGATTGCCGTGGCCAGCAGCGTTTCCGAGACCGAGCCGAGACCGAGGTTCAGCGCAAGGCCAAACTCCATGCCCGGAGCCTGCTCGCGACCGCCGAGCAGCCCCGCCAGCGGCGGCAACAGCACCAGGGTCAGGATCATCACGAGGTCTTCGACGATCAGCCAGCCTACCGCGATGCGGCCGCGCTCTGTCTCGAGCAGGCGGCGCTCCTGCAGCGCCCGCAGCAGCACGACTGTGCTGGCAACCGAGAGGGTGAGGCCGAAGACGAGGCCCGCGCCCATGTTCCAGCCAAGCCCCCAGGCCAGGGCCATGCCGAGCACCGTTGCAACGGCGATCTGCCCGATGGCACCGGGGATTGCGATGGCCTTGACGGATAGAAGATCACGCAGCGAGAAATGCAACCCAACGCCGAACATCAGCAGGATGACGCCGATCTCGGCCAGTTCCTGCGCCAGCTTCTGGTCAGCCACGAAGCCGGGCGTGAAGGGGCCGATGACGACGCCGGCGATCAGATAACCCGCAATGGGCGGCAGCCTCATCCTATGCGCTGCGAGGCCCAGGATGAACGCCAGTCCCAGGCCTACCGCGATCGTTGCAATGAGAGGTGTCGTATGGGGCATACGTTGCTCGTTTTGACGGGGCAGGCCTCACCCACCCCCCTTGGTTGGTGGGATTTTCCGGTTCCGGAAGAAAAAAGCAAGCGAAACGGGCGGGTTGAGAGAAAATTCCTGAACGCTCCAAGCCGCACCGCGCCGCAGTGGGCAGACGCCTTGTCCTGTGCTTGAATGGAACCGGCGTGAAACAGCGAGTGACGGGAGCAGGGAGATGGCAGTGACGGAACGGGACCTTCACATCGTGGAACTCGAACTGCGCATTGCCGAGCAGGACCGGGTGATTGCCGATCTCAATGAAATGGTGGTGGGCCAGTGGAAAAAGATCGACGCGCTGGAACGCCGCCTCGGCGAATTGCGCGAAGAGTTCGAGTCCGCCAGTCTCGGCCGCGCTGATGCGCCCGAACCGCCGCCGCCGCATTACTGAAACCTGTTCCATTGAGCGGAACCGGCCGGGGATCAGCAAAGCCCGCGCCCGCCCGGATCGCCAGGCCTTTGTGCGCAGCACCAGTGTCTTCCTCCCCGGGAAGAAACGGATGAACCAACTTTGCATATGTTTCTCTGGAACAATTGAGAGCCGGGCGCCTTTCTCACGGACATGTCTGGATGTTTGGCGGTGGGTTCCGTGCCATGAAGAGGCTGCACTGGCTGTTGTGCGGGATCGGACTTCTGCTCGCCACCTCAGGCCGCGCGGAGGCACAGGACACCGCGCGCTGCGGCGGCGGCGGATGGGTGCGGGTTGGCGGGGAATGCGCGTTGCCGCAGGACCTGTCGATCGGTGATGAAGTCGAGGTGTCGATCGGCAGCGCCGTGAACCAACGTGGCGTGATCGTCGGCTTCGCTGTCTGCGAAGGGCAGCGCGGTTACCGCACCTCACCCCTGCAGACCGGATGCGGCTGGCGCAATGCGATCACCGCCTATGCGCGGCGCAGCACCGCCACCATGGCAGCGGATGACTCCGCAGCAGCGAAGGCTGTGCTGCGGCGCGATGATTTTCAGTAACGGTTAGCATGTCACGCCACCTTCAAGCGGAGCATTCGGGAGGATGAAGGGCATTCTGTTGCCGTGCCTGTTGTTTGCGCTTGTAACGCTGGTCAATATTGTGGTGCCCATCCACGGCGCCACCGGTGCCTTTCCCATCCGCCCGCCAAGTGATGAGGCCGCAACCGGCATCTATGATCCGCATGACGCTTTTTCTTCCGATGGTTCGATCAGCATTGAGCACGTCTTCATCGACTGGAACATGCCGCCTGAACGCACCGTGGCGAGCCTGCGGGCGGCAGAGGCGCGAAACCGCAGCCTGATGGTGTCGCTTGAACCTTTTCCGCGCGCCGGGCAGGTGGCTGAGACCTATGTCAACGATCTCCTTGCGGGCCGTTATGACGGTCTTCTCGCGGCGCATTGCGCGGCCCTCGCGGCAGCAGACGTCGTGGTCTTCCTGCGCTTTGCGCATGAAATGGATCTGAATAACGGGCGTTATGCCTGGTCGGGATTGTCTGCTGCTTCCTATGTCGCGATCTACCGACACGCCGTCAGGCTGTGCCGCAGTCTTGCTCCCGGACTTAGTTTCATCTGGTCGCCAGCCGGCAATGAGGGCCTCACCGCATATTATCCCGGCGAGACCTTCGTGGACATGGTCGGTCTGACGCTGTTCGGGCTGGAACCCTGGGAAGAACTCGCCTACGGGCGTGGCCGCAGCTTCGCCGAAGCGCTGGCCGAAAAGTACCGCCGCATCGAAGGCTTCGGCAAGCCAGTCACCATAGCGGAGTTCGGTGTCTGCGGCACACCCGCCTACCGCGCCCGGTGGCTTGCCGATGCCGGTCGTGATGGGCGCAGGTTGTTTCCCCTGCTGCACTCGCTGATCTATTTCAACGACCGCGAACCATACCGCTGGCCCAAGGCCGGTGCGCCACACCGCATATCGGGTTGCGACGTGGAGTATCCAGACTGGCGGCTTGGGCGCTGACGCGGGCAGGGCAATCGCAGCGA
Source organism: uncultured Aestuariivirga sp. (assembly GCA_964392525.1). Classification (GTDB taxonomy): domain Bacteria; phylum Pseudomonadota; class Alphaproteobacteria; order Rhizobiales; family Aestuariivirgaceae; genus Aestuariivirga. The sequence goes on along the minus strand of CAYMQH010000008.1, from coordinate 45,534 downwards.
TGGCGAGGCTGCAGGCCCGGCGCCAGGTCTCAATCAGCGCCAGTTATCCCGCAGCAGGGGGAGTCTTGCCCAGATGTCCTCGGCGCCGATCGTCAGGACGGATAGCCCTTCGGCGCCGTGGTGACTGATGGCAAGGGCCGTGAGGCCCGCGCAGCACAGCAGGGCTGCGGTATTCTTCAATCCGACCGGCCGCGCGTTTTCCCGGCTGTCCTGAATGAGGATGACAGCTGGCACCACAGTGTAGATCAACGCATTGAGCAGCGCGAAGAGCGCGAAACCCCTTGCGACGAGAACGGCGTCGAACAGGATCACCGCCGCGGCGGATGCGGCGGCCAGCGCCACATAGGGCATGATGACGCCGGGCGGCAGCGGGCTGCGATCGCCGCCCTTCGGCGTGACCTTGAAGCTGACTGGTGTGCTGCGGATCGTGTCGGCCACCGCAGCGCAGACACCCCACAACGCCCATGGCCACCGCGCATAGAGGAACAGCATGCCCTCCCAGCTGAAGACTTTCGCGTCATAGGGGCGCAACAGCCCATTGTTGCGCCACCAAGCCGCCAGCGCGATCAGCACGATGGACGGCGTTGCAAAGCGGAGGAGGAACTCGGGATAAGTGACACCCACCATGTTGCGGTCCAGCCCCAGCGCGATCAGCGGCAGCAGGAACATCAACAGCATGAAAAATCCGAACAGCGGATACCACAGCTGGCAGAACAGGAATTGCGCTTTGAGGCGCAGCGGCAGCGCCGAGAGATAGGCGGGCGTGTATTGCAGCAGCAGCGTCATCAGGCTGCGCGACCATTGGAACTCCTGCACTACGAGGTCGGTGAAGGTGGCCGGGCCATCGCCGGTGGCGATGGCGTTCAGCGCGTGAACGCCGCGCCAGCCGCCGGCATTCATCATCAACGTCGTCGAGTGATCTTCGGCGAGTTCAGGCCCCAGCCCGCCGATTGCCTTCAGGGCCCGGGTTCGCACCGCATAGTGAGATCCGATGCACAATGGCGCGAGCCTGCCGCTATAGCCTGCCTCAAGCGCACCATGGAGGCTGGCCTCGACATAGAGCCTGCCACGCGCCGACCAGCTTCTCCCGGCGTTCCTGTCGCAGATGCTGGGGGCCGAGACATATCCCACCGCCGGATCGTTGAAGGGCCGCAGGGCTTCCGTCAGATAGTGGGGCTGAGGCACATGGTCTGCATCGAACTGACAGACGAAGTCATAGGCGTCATAGCCATGGACATCGTAGAAATAGGCGAGGTTTCCCTCCTTGCAGCGCGTCCGCCGCGGCCATGACGGGCGGTGATAGTCCGTTCGTCCGCGCCGCGTTGAAACCTTCACGCCGTGGGCCTTGCACCACGCTATGGTTTCGGGTGCGGGGTCTTCATCGGCAAGCCAGACATCATAGGCGGCTGGAAAATCCTGCGAGAGCATGGCCTCCAGCGTGACGCGGACCACGGCAAAGGGTTCGGACGGTGCTTTCGTCACCACCATCGCCACGCGGGCATTAGGTGGGGGCGCAATCGCGGGGTTGGGAACGCGTGCCCCACAAAGCACGAACAGGAAATAGGCAGGCATCAGATTGATCCAGGCCAGGATGGCGCTCGTCACCACATAGGCCGGCGTGCCGATGTTGTGGCCAGCGTCGAACCACCAGGCCCAGAAGCTGACCGCCGCATAGGCCCAGAGCAGGAGGCCCACGGCGAATTCGCGGGCTCTCGCCCCGGTAAACAGCGGAATGAGTGGCGGCACGCCGGACGCGTGCTGGGGTGCTAACGTGGTCCCGGCTGCACATGCCGGAGTTTCAGGGACACCACTTGTGGATTGCATGTCTGGCCGCCCTCCGCAACGGGCGCTGCCTGGTGCAACGGGCACCGGCACATGCTCCCGTGAGCGATCGGGAATGCACAGGGTGGTTTGCGGTTCCGGCCGGGCTGAGCTTTGATCCGTTCAGCCCGGCGGGATGCTCGCCATGGCGGGCTGTACGTTATCAGCGGTCGCGCGGTTCCACACAGCGGAACCATCCGCCGGCGTAATTGATGTGGGGGCGGGCACCGCTCGGATAGTTCGGTCCATTGCAGGCCGCGACGGCCTTTTCATAAAGCGCCTGGTCGGCCGCAGAACGCTCCGCCAGCGCCACACCCGCGGGTGCAACCAGGAGAATGAGTGTCATTACGAATTTACGCATGTTCGGCTCCTGTTTCGGATCGTGATGTTTGACAGATACATCGTGTCATCGGAAGTTCAACCCCGAGGACCGCCGCCTGGTCATCATCTGCCGCTCCCGGACGATGTGAGTGGACCTGCTATATGGCGAAACAATGGAGTTCAAACCGGCGTCATGCTGAGTGAATGGGTGAAGGAACTGACCCTCTGGCTGTCATCGGTGACGGAGGGCATCGCGGCGGTCATCATCGCCATCGCCGTTGCGGAAGCCGCCGTGCGGACGGTGGCTGTGCTGCTCCAACCGCTTCACCGGGCCGGCAGCGCCGGGCCGCCGGAGACCAAGGAAGATATCAGGTTGCGGCTCGGCCGCTGGCTTGCCCTGGCGCTCGAATTCCTGCTCGCCGCGGATATCCTGCGCACTGCCGTTGCCCCAAGCTGGTCGGAAATCGGACAACTGGCGGCCATCGCCGCCATCCGGACAGCTCTCAACTACGTTCTGCAGCAGGAGATCGACAAGGCTGCGCAGCGCCGCCAGCCTGCTTCAGACGGCCCGCCCCCGTCCGCCTGATGCGGCCCTGAAACGCCATGTCTTTTGCCTGACCGTGCAGACGGGGACGAATAACGGCGAGGCAGCAGGGTGGCGCGCGCGGAGGTAAGCAAGCCGCTACTGTTAACCAAGTTTTTACAAAGCAGTGGGGCTTGAGCCCGGCGCGGCGTAACGGGGAAGCCATGAGCCGGGAACTGTTTCACAGCCTTGAAGTCATCAGAAGCGCGACGGAGGAAATCCGCCGCGACAGATGGAGTTGGCACGGCATGCGCGAGGCGCAGATACTGCGCTGGCGGTCTGTGAGCCCGGTGGCCGAGCCCGAGCGCGACACACCCAGCCCGTTCAGTGAACAACTCGACCGGATCTACGGCCGCTATCGCTGACCTGCGGCTGATGCTGCAGGAATCAGCAAGCCTGCCTTACGGCACGGGCGAGAACACCTGCTTCCAGTCATCCTTCATGCTGACGACGACCCAGCCGCGGGCCGGCGCTTCCTTCAGCGCCTCGACCAGCGTGCCGCTGCTCTTCGGGTTCACGTCATATTGATATTCGCGGTCCGCGTCGGTGTGGCGCACGATCACCCCGAGGCTCGGATAGGGGTTGGCGATGGTGCCGTATTCCAGCATCTGCTTGTCGCCGTCGCTGTTGCCGAACACCGCAATCGGGCGCTTGCCGATGAATTCGTGAATACCCACCGGCTTTCCGGCTTTGTCATCGACGAACAGATGGTCCATCGTCTTGATCAGCACCGGCCCGGTTTCGCGCAACTCATACTTGACCTGCGCCGTGGAGCCGACGACCTGATCTGGCGGAATGCCATAGACGCGCTCGCTCCACACCCGCATGAAGTCCGCCCCGCCGCCCGATACGATGAAGGTCTTGAACCCGTTGGCGCGGAGATAGCGAAGCACGTCCTGCATCGGCACATAGGTCAGTTCGTCGTAGCGGCGGTTGAACCGCGGATGGGTGGCGGTGGCCATCCAGTTTTCGACGGCTTTCTCGAATTCATCCGTTGTTATCCCCGCGTGCGTGAGAGCGATGATACGGATGAGGCCATCGTGACGGGGCCCCTCCAGCAGCTTGGCGATGTCGCCGGCCAGAAGCGCCTGCACCATCGGATCTGCCTTGAGCGCCGGTTCAGACGGTGCCCGCCGCTTGATCTCGTCGATCACGAAGGCCATCTGGAACGGCATCGGGTTTTCGGGCCAGAGAGTGCCGTCATTGTCGAACACCGCAATGCGGTCGGTTTCCGGCACGAAGTCCGGGGAGCCGGGCGTCGTCACCTTCTGGACAAAGGATATGATTGCGGCCTTGGAGGCGCTGTCATTCCAGGCGGGAAGCGGATCCTCCGCGCTGGCATGCGCCGGCATCATCGGCAGAATCATGGTGAAGGCAAGCCCGGCCAGAAGGCTGCGGCGGCGCAGGCGCGGGCTTGATGTCGTCTCTGGAGCGCTGGTCATGTCGGCTTTCCCGGCGATGGTGATCGGTCAAGCTGATTTACACACAGGCGCCCGTTTCAACTGTTCACAAAAATGCAATTGGCAGAAGGCCCGGCATGACCTGGCCCGCCGCCATCTGCCGTCAGGGGCGCCGGTCCCACTTCGAGAAGATGTAGAGGCGGAGCGAGCCGTTGGAGGATATCTGAACGCCCGCCACCTGCCAGTCGGCAACGCGGTTCTTTGCCAGCGCTGCCCGGGTAACGGGATTTGCCATCAGGGCGCGGCGCAACTTGTTCACGCCGCCCGAATATTTCTGCACCATGATCTTGTATTCCTGCCAGCTGGGAATGTCGGAGCCCATGGTCGGCATCGGCCAGAAGTCGAGGCGGACAACGCCGACGCTCGGCACCTTCTTGATGGATTTCACCTGGTCCGCCCGGCGGCCGGCATTCATGATCGAGGACATGGCGGCCCTTGCGTCAATCTCGGTGACCTGAGCGACGGCCTGTGGCGCGGTGATGGCCGGGACCAGCATGGCGGTGCCGAGAAGAACAGCGAACAGGAGGGGTTTCAGCTTTTTCATAATGTCCTCGAAACGTGTCTGCGAAGTGTCATGTGGGCAACCGGCCAGCCGGTTCAAGCCACTGTTATGTGGTTCGTGGCGCGGGCCGGGTCAAGGCGCAGGCCCGCCTCAAGCCCGCTCATGCCCGACAGGAGGCGCTGCAGGAAGGCCTTGAGATTGGCCCGGAAGCGGGAGGGCACGCTGTCTTCCTCGCCGAGCATGAAGGTGCGGAGCGAAAAGCGGCGGTCCGAAATGATTGGCACGAGATCCTGGTGGATCTTCTCCATGACCAGCACCGGCCCCGGCACACCCTCGGGCAGGGCGGAACCGGTGAACCGGTTTGCCACCGGCACGAAGAGATCCGGATTGAGGATTTGCTCCAGTGCTACGGCAGTTTTCAGCGAGGCGGCATCGCGGTCCACCACATAGAGCACCGCAACCGCCGTGCCCTTCTGATGTACCGCAGCCGTAAGCCCTGCTGCGCTTGCCATTTCGCAGAATTCAGCCAGATGGGGGGCTGGGATGTCGATCACATAGTCACGCCCCGGCCGGCCGGTCAGTGTGGAGAGTACCTTGTCGCGGGCTTCCGGCTGGGTGAAATCAATCAGCGCCGTGCGGCCCGGAAAATAGCCGCGCAGCTTTCCCGTCGGCGCTCCGAGATCGAAGCAGAACGGGTCGCGGTCGCTGGCCAGCAGGAAATCGACGAGTGCGCGCGCGAGCAGCGTCTTGCCGTTGCCGTCCTGGTCGGAGCAAACGAGATAGACGGTTGGTGGCGGGGCCATCCGGGATCAACCTTGCTCAGTACCTGGCCCGGGCGTCAGCCCCGGCCGCTTCACCACCGTTCAAGCGATGGTCGTGTTCAGCATCCGGTTGAGAATCGGCTGTCGTCATGATTCGACCATTATGAATGACTTTGCGTGTTGAGGATGTAACATGAGTTGGGCAGCCCGTACACCACGCCCACCAAAAAGCCCGGTTGAAAACTGCCGGCGCCCCGGCCACGCCCCTTCGCGCCGCCAGCTTGGAAAGCCCGGGGGAGTCTGGCAAGAAAGGGCAAACGGGAAAGGCCACACCAATGATTCTGATCTATGCAGGTTGCCTTCTGTTTGGCGGCAGCCATCTTTTCTCGATCCTGCTCCCCGGCCTTCGAGACAGTTTGAAGGCGCGGCTGGGCGAGAAGGCATGGAAGGGCCTCTACGCCATCGTATCGCTCGCCGGCATTGTCCTCATGGTGCTGGGCTACCTGCAGTCGCGCGCGGGCCCGGCGGTGGCCGACATTCTGTACGAGGGCTGGTATGGCGGGCGGCATCTCACCATGCTGCTGGTACTCCTCGCCTTCATCCTGATCGGCGCATCGCATGGCAAGGGCCATCTCCGCAAATGGGTGCGCAATCCCATGTCGCTCGGCATCATCCTGTGGTCTGCCGGTCACCTCCTGGTGAATGGCCAGCGCAGTGATGTGTGGCTGTTCGGAACCTTCCTGGTGGTGGGGCTTGCCGATGTCATCATGTCCGAACTCCGCGGCAAGCGCCCCGGCTTCGTGCCGCGCCTGCGCTCCGATGTGATCGCGGTCGTCGTGGGCATCGCGCTCTACGCCGTGTTCCTGTTTGGCTTCCATCCCTATGTCCTCAACGTGCCGGTGGCTTGATGTATCTTCTGGGTTTTGGTGTTCTCTTGCTTTCCGTGCAGCATCTTGTGGCGGCGGTGCCGCCGCTCAAGGCCCGGCTCAAGGCGAGAATAGGTGAGAGGGCCTATGGCCCGGTGTTCGGTGTGGCCTCGCTCCTCGGCCTTCTCATCATCGTGCTTGGCTGGCGCACCGCCGGCTTCGTGCCGCTCTATGATCCGCCCGATTGGGGGCGTCATGCCAACTTCGCCCTGACGCTCATTGCGTTCATCTGCCTCGGCATCTTCCTGTTCCGCGGCAGCTGGCGGCAGACGCTGCGCTTCCCCATGGCATTCGCCGTCATATTCTGGTCGGTTGGCCATCTGCTTGCCAACGGCGACCTGCGCAGCGTGATCCTGTTCGGCGGGCTTCTGGCCTATGCCGTGCTGCATATCGTGATCGGCACGGCCAACGGCGTGAGACCTTCTCCGGAGACGCGCAGCGGGCACAATCTTCTGGGGGTGCTGGGGGGTATTGCCCTCTACGGCATCGCGGCCCAGCTGCATGGCGCGCTGATCGGGGTTCCGGTGATCCAGCTCCCCTTGCCGGGGTGAGGCAAGGGGACTAGGCTCCCTCCATGTCACAGCATGTTGCCACCCGGCGCATCACGGCGCCAGAACTTCTCGCCCGCAAGGGCAAGGAGCCCATCGTGTCGCTCACCTCATACCATGCGCACACCGCGGCGATTGCCGACAAATATGTCGACTTTCTGCTGGTGGGCGACTCGCTCGGCATGGTGATGCATGGCTTCGAATCCACCTTGCCTGTACCGCTCGAGTTGATGATCCTGCATGGCCGCGCCGTGATGCGCGGCGCGAAGCGCGCACTCGTCGTGGTCGACATGCCGTTCGGCTCCTATGAGGAAAGCCCGGAGCAGGCCTTCCGCAACGCCGCAACGGTAATGAAGGAAACCCAGTGCGGCGCCATCAAGCTCGAAGGCGGCAAGCGCATGGCGGAAACCATCCGCTTCCTGACCGAGCGCGGCATTCCGGTGATGGCGCATATCGGCCTGACGCCGCAGTCCATCAACATTCTGGGCGGCTTCAAGACGCAGGGCCGCACGCGGGATCAGTGGGCGATCATCGAGGAGGACGCGCGCGCCGTCACCGAGGCGGGGGCCTTCTCCGTGGTGCTCGAGGCCATTGCCGAACCTCTGGCGGAGAAGATCACCCGCGACATTCCCATTCCGACCATCGGTATCGGTGCCTCGCCTGCCTGCGATGGCCAGATCCTCGTGATGGAGGACATGCTGGGCCTCAGCCCGCGCGTGCCGAAATTCGTGAAGGAGTTCGGCAAGGTCGGGGCCGCCATCGAGGGGGCCATCCGCTCCTATGCCGAAGAGGTGCGGGCGCGGAATTTTCCCGCACCCGAAAATACCTATGAGATGAAAGAATAGGCGTGCGTCCGGGCGGCAGCAGGAACATCTTGCCGCCATAGACGCCCCTTACTGACTGTGCCGCAAGACGGGGTTTTGATCTTGCGGCAAGGCCACGTGCCTGCGGCCGCCCGGATTTTGAGAGAGTTCGCACATGAGGATCTCACGCCGGCAGTTTCTGGGAAGTGCCGCGGCCCTGCTGGGAAGCGCAACGCTGTGCCGCGCCGAAGCGCTGACGGCGGACGGCTTCATCGAAATCCGCGCGCAGCCCGTCACGCTTGGGCTTCTGGAAGGTGGCGGCGGCAAGACCGGAGCCTGGCTGTTCGGCAGTGGCCCGGAACCGGCCGTGATCCGCGCCCGCCAGGGACAGGAACTGAAACTCCGCCTCATCAATGACCTCGACCGGGATGTGTGGCTGCACTTCTTCGGGGTGCGGGGACCCTCCGATGTGATGACCTTGAATGTGCCCCCGGGCGCCGACCAGGCCGTCGATGCCGTGTTCACCCCGCCCGATGCCGGCACGTTCTGGATTGGCCCGATGCTGGAGCAGTCGCGACTGCGCGGCATGGGGCTTTCCGCCGTGCTGGTGGTCGAGGAGGCTGATCCGCTGCCCGCCATCGCCGACCGCGTGCTGGTGGTCGATGACTGGAAGCTTGAGCCCGGCGGCGCTGTGGAAGACAGTTTCGGAGATGTCGAAGCCATGGTGGGCGAGGGCAGGCTCGGCAACTGGTTTACCCTCAACAACCGCTTCCGGCCCCGCATTGCGCTGAACGGCACGGGCTATACGCGGCTGCGCATCGTCAATGCCGGAAATGCGCGCAATACAAGTCTGCTGTTCAAGGGCGGCGATCCGCTGCTGATCGCGCGGGACGGCCAGCCGGTGAAACCTGCGCAACTGGGCGGCAAGCCACTGGACCTGGCACCCGGCCAGCGTGCCGATCTTCTGGCCGGGATGGAGGGTGGAGACATCGCGCTGGCGCTCGCCCTGTTCGAGGATGTTGCCGAGATCGGCTATCTGACCGCTGCCCCGGGGCAGGGCGCACCACCGGCCATCGCCGAGAATTTTGCCTTGCCTACCAATCCGGTAAGCGTGCCGAAGCCGGGCGAGGCCAGCCGCGCCATTGCCATCACGCTGGAGGGCGGCTTGCGTGGCGGGCTCAGCTCCGCGGTGTTCAACGGCGCCACGCGTGATCTCCGCACATTGCTCGAAAACGGCAAGGGATGGGCGGTGAATGGTGTGGCTGGGCCATCCCCGATCCCGCTGTTCAGCGCGCGGCGCGGCGAAACGCTGCGCCTCGACATCGAGAACCGGACCGCCTTCGCCCAGCCCCTGCACATTCACGGCCATGTCTGGCAGCACGATGCGGCCGATGCCGCCGAGGGCCTTCGGGATACTGCGATCATCCCCGCCAGCCAGCGGGTCAGCCTGACCTTCGTGGCCGACAACCCGGGCCTGTGGGCCATCCATTCCCTTGTGGCCGAACGGGCCGATGGCGGACTGTTGGCCTCCTTCTCGGTGGAGGACGCTTAGTTGGCCTGCTTCTGGGCCTTCGGTTTCCATCCCAGCAACTGGTTCAGCCCGACGGCGACGACCACCGCCAGCGACAGCGAGGAGCCGGTGATCGGGTTCAGGAATGCGGGCACGTTGGAATAGACCTGCGGCACGATGTCGTGGCTCAGCCCGGCAAACAGGCCGAGGCCCACGGCGAAGGTCTTGCGGTAGTCAAGCTTCTCCGAGGTGATGATCTGGATGCCCGACATGATCATGTAGCAGCCCGAGAACACAAGCACGGCACCCGCGACCGGTGCTGGCATGATGGCGAGGATACTGCTCACCTTCGGCAGGAAGCCGAGCAGGATGAAGATCGCGCCCGTGGCATAGGCAATCACCCGGCTTGTGGCGCCCGAGGTTCCCGTGAGGGCCACGTTGGTGGAAGAGGTGTCTGACGCCATGCCGCCCAGCGCCCCGGCGCCTGCAAGCGCGATGCCGTCGGCCACCAGCCCGCGCTGCATGTCGCCCATGTTGGGCGCCTGCCAGTCGGGGTTGTTCACTTTTTCCGCGAGCACGAGATTGCCAAAGCTCTTCAGTGTGCCGCAGATCGACACGATGATGAAGGTCGGCACCAGGTCGATGCTGAAGGCGATGCCGCCGAGGCTCCAGAAATCCGGAACCCTGACCCAGGGCAGTTCCTTGACCAGCGCGATGTCTTCGGGTTTCATCATGCCGAGGCCGAAGCACAGCACATAGCCCGCGACCATGCCGATCAGGATGGCAAAGAGACGGAACAGGCCGCTGCCGCGCACCGTGAGCACCACCATCAGGACCAGCACCGCCAGCGAAACGGCTACCGCCGGCCGGTTTGCCGCATCGCTGGCAAATTCGATGCTCATCAGTTTGGAACTGCTGACCGGCACGAGCCCGACCCCCACCATCATGACGACGAGGCCGAGGATCTCGTTGGGAAACAGAAACTTCACCCGCCGGATGACACCAGCGAAGAGGATCTGGAAGAGGCCTGCGAAGATGGTCATGCCGCGCATCAGCGGCACGCCGCCGAGCCAGGCGGCCGACATGCTTGCCGCGAAGAAGTTCGGCCCCACCACATTGGGGCAGAAATAACCCGAGCCGATGCCCGGCAGGCGCATGGCCTGCAGGATGGTGCCGATGCCGCAGGCGATCATCGAGAGCGCCACGATGGTCTGCGCTTCGAGGCGGCTGCCGCCGATTTCGGCAATCAGCACGGCGGGCAGAACCAGTGCGCTCGCCATGAGGCAGGTGTGCTGGAAGGCCAGCAGCAGAAGGCGCACCGTCGGGGGTCTGTCGTTCAGTCCGTAGAGAAGTTGCTGGGGCTGGGGCGTGGACATGGGATTACTTCATCCAGATCGGTGTCGGCAGAAGATACTCGGTTCCAACGATGTAGGCTGTGCCGTTCACCGACACCTTGCGGGCATAGATGACCTTGCGCTGGGGTACCTCATTGGCGCTGGGGCGCCAGAAGAACATCGTGGAGGCGGTGTCGCTCCCGGCAAGCTTGTCGAGGAGCTCGCGGATATAGTACCGCCCGATGGCATCGGTCATGCCGGACAGGTCGCGGCCGGGCATGTTGGGGAAGGAGGGATCGAGCAGCGTATGGCCCTTCTCGTCCAGCACGAAAACATAGGATCCGAGAATGTTGAACGGCGATGCGTCGTCGAGGATCGCGTCGAAGGCCGCGTCACGGCCACGGGCGCTCAGCAGGGCTGAGGCCCCGTCCACGCTGCTGGTCACGAAGCTGCGCTCCATCTTCAGGCTGGTGCTGCCGCTTCCCACGACCACCACGCGGCCATCCGGCAGCACGGCCTTTCGGTTGTAGGAGGCTTTCCACACAGGCGAGAGCACATTTCCCTCCTGGAACACGAAGAACACCCAGTCGGCGGCATCCTGCTCCGGCTGTGCCGCGATGTTCATGAGTTGCTGCACCACAAGGCGGCCATCGACGTCCTCGTAGCCCTTGAGGTTCTTGCCGACCAGTTCCGGTTGCCCGGCATTGTAGAGGCAATCGCCCTCGGCTGAATAAACATAGAGATAGCTCTTCGCGGTGCGCCAGCGGGAGCCGGGTTCGGCAAGCGCCTTGAGCCCGTCGAGGCCCTGGCTTTCCAGCAATTCCGCGGCATCCACGACAAGGCTGACGAGTTCGTTGGTGTCACTGTATTCGTAGGCCGCCTCGGCCCGCGCCGTTCCGGCCCCGGCAGCAAGGCAGGCCAGGGCCGCGGTCCCGACGAACAGCATGATCACCCACAGCCTTTGCGCCACGCTCTGCGCCATTTTCCTGACCAATGTCTGAACCCCGGGTGAAACGTTACGGGCTTTCTTTAGCAAGCTGATAAACCCAAGAGCAAAGTTCCCAGGGTTGAAGTGCCGCACGGTTTTGGTACCTGCTGGGGCGGGGTCTCACGAACGAGAGATTCCATCCAGCCAGATGGCGCGCCCGGCCCGTTCCCCGGGCGGGTTGGTTTACACAGCGTTAACCGCCCTTGGCATTTACTGCTCTTCGGACCAAGTGATGACCGGGGTGTGGGATGGTTTTCGAGATTGCGGGTTTCCTGACGGGCGTGGCCGCCATCGGCATCGCCTTTCTGCTGATGTACCGGCGGGACAGCACCACGGTGGTGGCCGGCATCTACGGCCACACCACCGGCAAGCCGCGCGCCTGAAATGCCTTGATTTGGCCCTGCCACTCATTTAGGCCGCTTCTCAATCATATTCTGACGTGAGGAGCCTCCGGCTTTGAGTGACGATTCCCTGTTTCGAGAGGTGGACGAAGAGATCCGCCAGGAACAGTTCAAGAAACTGTGGGCCCGCTTCGGCAGAGCCATTATCGGCCTGTGCATTCTCGTGATTGTCGGCGTCGCCGGATATCAGGGCTGGCGCTACTGGGAGCACAAGCAGTCGAATGAGGCCGGGGATGCGTTTTTTGCGGCCGCCGAACTGGCCAGTGCTGGCAAGACCGACGAGGCCCTGAAGCAGTTCTCCACCATTTCCCGGCCGGGCTTTGCCGAACTGGCGCGCCTGCGGGAAGCCGCGGCGCTGGGCCAGCAGGGCAAGACCGGAGATGCGGTCAAGATCTATGACGCACTGGCAGCCGATGCGGCCATTGATTCCTCGCTCCGCGACCTCGCCCGCATCCGCGCAGCCGTCATTCTGGCCGACACGGCCAGCCTGTCCGAGCTCGAGACGCGCCTGAAGCCCTTTGACGTCGACGGCAATCCCTGGCGCAATATCGCGCGCGAGATTACCGCTGCGACGGCCTTCCGCCTGAAGGACTATGCGACCGCCGACCGTTTGGTTCAGGACATTCTCGGCGATCCGTCCGCACCTGCCAACCTGCGCCAGCGTGCCCAGATGATGGCCGCGCTGCTGCAGCCGCTGGTCGCCCCGAAATGACCATAGCCCGGCGTGTTGCGCTGGCGGTGATTGCGGCTGTGGTTCTGTCGGGCTGCAGCACCATCAACAGCCTGACGGGCCAGACCGACAACACGGTGCTGCCCGGCAAGCGCGAGGACGCGGTTCCAGGCCGCACCCAGTTTCCCGACAAGCCGGATGCGAATGTCGGCACACCGCCGACCAGCACCGTGTCCAGCAGCGCTGCTGATGACGCCTATTGCGCGCCCGATGATCCTTCCTGCAAACCGCCCACGACGACGGGCGAGACATTCAAAGATCCGCAATAATGACAGCCACCGTCGCCATCATGGGGCGGCCCAACGTCGGCAAGTCCACGCTCTTCAACCGGCTTGTGGGACGCAAGATCGCGCTGGTCGATGACCAGCCTGGCGTGACCCGCGACCGGCGCGAGGGCGAGGCCAGGCTGGGCGACCTCCGTTTCCGCGTTTTCGATACCGCTGGCCTCGATGATGTGCGTGGTGACAGCCTCGAAGCGCGCATGAGCGCCCAGGCCGAAACCGCCGTGGACGACTCCGATGTCGTGCTCTTCGTTTTCGATGCGCGCGCCGGCGTCACGCCGACCGACCGGGAGTTCGCGGGCCGCGTGCGCCGCCGCGGCAAGCCGGTGATCCTCGTGGCCAACAAGGTGGAGGGCAGGGGCCATGATGCAGCTCTGCTCGAAGCATATGAACTTGGCTTCGGTGATGCGCTGCCGGTTTCCGCCGAACATGGCGAAGGCCTCGATCTGCTCTATGATGCACTTCTTCCGTATACTGAGGAAAAGGCGGAAAGCGGGGAAGGTGAGGACCGTGGCGATGGTCCCTTGCGGCTCGCCATCATCGGCCAGCCCAATGCGGGCAAGTCCACCCTCGTCAATACCATTCTCGGCGAGGACCGCATGTTGACCGGCCCTGAGGCCGGCATCACGCGGGATGCGATCTCGTCCGACTTCGAGTGGCGCGGCCAGAAGATCCGGCTGTGGGATACGGCGGGCATCCGCCGCAAGTCGCGCGTCGTTGGCAAGATCGAAAAGCTCGCCGTGTCGGATGCGCTGCGCGCCATCCGCTTTGCCGAATGCGTGGTGGTGCTGATCGACGCATCACTTCCGATCGAGCGGCAGGACCTGTCATTGTGCGATCTCGTGGCGCGCGAGGGCCGTGCTGTGGTGCTGGCCTTGTCCAAGTGGGATCTTGTCGAGGAAAAGCAGAAGAAGCTGAAGGAAGTTCACAGCGACCTCGAGGATGTGCTGCCCGAAATCCGCGGCGTGCCCGTGGTGACGCTCTCCTCCAAGCAGGAGAAGGGCATCGACAGGCTGCTGGAGACAGTTCTTGGCGCCATGGAGAAGTGGAACCGCCGCATTCCCACCTCGCAGGTGAACCGCTGGCTCGAGGGCGCGATCGAGCGCAATCCGCCGCCTGCCCCCTCGGGCCGCCGCATCAAGATCCGCTATGCCACCCAGGCCAGCGCCCGGCCGCCCACCTTCGCGGTGTTCGGCAACCAACTGTCCAAAATGCCGGAAAGCTATGTGCGCTACCTGATGAACGGCCTGCGTGAAGCCTTTGATCTCGGCGGTGTTCCCATCCGCTTCAGTCTGCGCGGCGGGAAAAATCCCTTCGACAAGGGACGGTAAGCCCTCTGGTGATCTGATCAGCGCCAGGCATCGGACCGGCGCCCCTTTTTGCGCGGCGCAAAGAATGCACGGCGCAAGTCCGCGCATGAACAGGCGTCAGGAATGCCCCGAATGTCAGAACCTCAGCGTCACCAGTCCCAAGTGCTCGAACTCCACCTCGATGTGATCGCCCAGATTGGCCGAGAAGAATTCGGTGATGACGCCGGTGGAGATGATCTCCCCCGCCTTCAGCCCCATGCCATGACCATTCAGGTGATTGGCAAGCCAGGTGAGAGCCAGATCGCCACCACCCAGCGCATTGGAACCGGTGCCGCCCTGCATGGCGCGGCCGTTCCAAGCCACAGTGCCGCGCAGCGATGAATACTCCGCACGCGACAAGGGCTTGCGCGCTTCGCCCAGCACGATGCCCTCGTTCAGTCCGCCATCGACGATGAACCACGGCACGGGATCAGAGAAGCCATTTGGCGTACGCGGGTTCACGACTTCGATCGCCACGCATTGATGCGCCACAGCGGCCATAACCTCATCCACCGTGTAGGCGGTGCCGCGCGGTGGCAGGTCCTTCGCCATGGTGAAGCACACCTCGGGTTCGACCACGCGCTTGTTCTCGGCGATGGTAGGGAAAACCTCGCCCGATCGGTAGATGCGGTTGGTGAAGATGGTGCCGGGGAAGGGGCCCGGCGCATTGAGTGCCTTCTGCGCGCGCTCGGATGTGCAACCGATTTTCCAGCCGGCCTGCGTCCAGCCCAGTTCGCGGGTGACGCCGCACTGCAACTGGAAGGCTCGGTCGAGGTCGGGCGGCACATCCTCCGGCAGGCGGGCCAGAGGGGCCTGTGCCTTGCGGGCTGCGGCGAATGCCGCAATGACGGTTGCGTCGCTCATGGCGTTCAGAACTGCTTGAACAGGCCTTTGGGGTCGTATTTCCACACGCCGCCATTGTCGGTGAAATCGGGCAGGCACATTGGGATGATCTGTGCTGCCACCTCGTCCGGGTGGGGCAGGGTCAGCGGGTCTTCGCCCGGCATGGCGGTGGCGCGCATCCTGGTGCGTGTGGCACCGGGACTGAAGCAATTTGCCCTTGCTGCCGTGGTACCGATCTCGGCGGCGTAGGTTTTCACCATGGCCTCAAGGGCTGCCTTGGAAATCGAATAGGGGCCCCAATAGGCCCAGCACTTATGCGCGAGCCCCGAACTCACGAAGATGGCGCGGCCCGCATCTGACTGGCGCAGCAGCGGATCGAGCGAGCGGATGAGGCGGTAGTTGGCGGTCACATTCACCGCCATCACATCATCCCACAGCTTGGGTTCCACATGCGCCATGGGGGTAAGCTTGCCGAGGATGCCGGCATTGCCGATCAGAATGTCAAGTTTCTTCCAGCGTTCGAAGATTGCGGCACCCAGCCGGTCGATGCCGGCGTAATCCTTGATGTCGAGGGGCACCAGCGTCGCCGTGCCTCCCACCGCCTTGATCTCGTCATCGAGTTCGGTGAGGCCGCCCTCGGTGCGGGCTGTTGCGATGATGTGTGCGCCTTCCTTCGCCAGCGCAACCGCTGCCGAAGCGCCAAGCCCGCGCGATGCGCCCGTGACCAGCGCGATGCGCCCTTCCAGCCGTCCTGCCATGTGACTTAGCCTGCCTCTGCCAGCAGCGAGAGCTGCTGCTTCTTGGTTTGCCCTTCGAGATCGGTGAGGTGGGTTGGATAATCGCCCGTGAAGCAGTGGTCTGTGAACTGCGGGCGCGCATTGTCGCGGCCGGTGAGGCCCACGGCGCGGTAGATGCCGTCGACCGACAGGAAGGCCAGCGAATTGACGCCGATATACTCGCGCATCTCTTCAAGTGTGTGCGTGGCGGCGAGCAACGATTTCTGCTCCGGCGTGTCGATGCCGTAGAAATCCGGGTGCTTGATGGGCGGGCTTGAAATGCGCATGTGCACTTCGCGCGCGCCAGCCTCATACATCATGCGCACGATCTTGACCGAGGTCGTGCCGCGCACGATCGAGTCATCGATCAGCACCACGCGCTTGTCCTTCACCACGGCGCGGTTGGCGTTGTGCTTCAGCTTGACGCCGAGCGAGCGGATGGTCTGGGTCGGCTCGATGAAGGTGCGGCCCACATAATGGTTGCGGATGATGCCGAGTTCGAAGGGCACGCCAGTTTCATGCGCGTAGCCAAGCGCCGCCGGAACGCCCGAGTCCGGGATCGGCACGATCACATCCGCATCGATGGCGGATTCGCGCGCCAGCTCGCGGCCCATGGCCTTGCGCACCTCATAGATCGAGCGGCCGCCCAGCATCGAGTCGGGCCGCGAGAAATAGATGTATTCGAAGATGCACGGCCGGGCCGGCTGCTTCGGGAACGGCCGCAGGCTTTCGATGCCCTCGTCCGAAATCACCACCACCTCGCCGTTCTCGATCTCGCGGATGAACTTGGCGCCGATGATGTCGAGCGCGCAGGTTTCCGAGCAGAGGATATGGGCGCCGTTCAGTTCGCCGAGGATGAGCGGGCGGATGCCGTTGGGGTCACGGGCGCCGATCAGCTTCTTGTTGGTGAGCGCCACCAGCGCATAGGCACCTTCGATCTGGCGCAGGGCGTCGATGTAGCGCTCCACCATGCGGCCTTTCTGCGAGCGCGCCACGAGGTGGAGGATCACCTCCGTATCGGAGGTTGACTGGCAGATGCAGCCCTGGTTGATCAGCTCACGGCGCAGTGTCAGGCCATTGGTCAGGTTGCCGTTATGCGCCACGGCGAAGCCGCCGGTGGCAAGTTCTGCAAACAGCGGCTGCACATTGCGCAGGATCGTTTCGCCCGTCGTCGAATAGCGCACATGGCCCAGTGCCAGCGAGCCCTGCAGGCGGTTGATGACCTTCTCGGAGGAGAAATGATCGCCCACCAGCCCCAGGCGCCGTTCGGTCTGGAAGCGTTCGCCATCGTAGGAGACGATGCCCGCCGCCTCCTGCCCGCGGTGCTGCAGGGCGTGCAGGCCGAGCGCGGTGAGTGCCGCGGCATCCGGGTGGCCGAAGATGCCGAACACGCCGCATTCCTCACGCAGCCTGTCGGCGTTCAGTTCAAAGTCGAGGTCAATGGTCATTGGCTGTTGCCCTGTCCCGCTGCCGGTTGCTGTTCGCTGCCCCCCGTGCCCTCGATCAGGTTTTCGAGCCCCTGATTCTCATTGCTGCGGTAGCCGCTCTCGGCCTCGTCAGGCGCGGGCTGTTGGGTGGCTGGTGCCGGGTTTTCGAGAAGCGCGGTGTTGGAGAGGGTCTCGGCGATCTCCGGCGGCATGAAGGAGATGATGCCCTCGCCGGCCGACTTGATCATCGGAAGGCTGTAGGCATTGCGCACCCAGCTGACCTGCTTGTCGTAGGGAAGCAGCCAGCCATAGAACAGATATGCAATCGCCACGAAGACGAAGCCGCGTGCCACGCCGAAAATGAAGCCCAGCGTGCGGTCGAAAGAGCCCGCCGCCGAATCCACCACGAAATCCGAAATCTTGACGCTGATGATCGACACGATGATCAGCACCAGAAGGAAGGCGGAGGCACCCACCGCGATTTGCGCCAGGATTTCCTTGTCGAGGTAGGGCACGCTGGTCTGGGCCAATTCGATGAGGCTTGGCTGCTTGATCGCAACATATGCGGCAATTGCGGCGGCGCCCCACGCGACGAGCGACAGTACCTCGCGGGTAAAACCGCGCATGAGGGCCAGGAGGCCCGATACGAGCATGATGGCAAGAAGAATGAAATCAAGAAGAGTCAGTGACATGCGTTGTCCTGAAGGGGCTGGGCCCGGGTTTGAGGCACCTTATAGAAAGGTTTTCACCCACCGCCTAGGCGATTCTCCGTTGTCCACGATCCTGTGAAGCCGACCATGCGACAAGATCCATGATGGTTTCCATAGGCCTGACCTTCAGATCCCTCACACCCGGTTGTTCCGCCGCGGCGGCGACGACGGCTTCCTTCAAGCCAAGCTTCTGGGCTTCCTTGAGGCGGGCCTCGGTCTGGCCCACGGGACGGATGGCGCCAGACAGCGCGATTTCGCCGAATACCGCCGTGCCCGGCGGAATCACCGTCCCCGTGAGCGATGAGAGGAGGGCGGCGGCCACTGCGAGGTCGGCGGCGGGTTCGCGCACCTTGAGGCCGCCCGCGACGTTTAGGTAAACGTCATTCTGGCCGATCTGTACGCCGGCGCGGGCTTCGAGCACGGCCAGGATCATGGCGAGGCGGTTTGAATCCCAGCCTACGGTTGTCCGGCGCGGCGTGCCTAACGGTGAGGGTGAGACGAGCGCCTGGACCTCGATCAGCAAGGGGCGTGTACCCTCCATGCCAGCGAATACGGCGGTGCCCGGCGTCGGATGCTCGTTGGAGCCCATGAACAGGCGGGAAGGATTGCTGACCTCGGCCAGCCCGCCATCCGACATCTCGAACACGCCGATTTCATCGGTCGGGCCGAAGCGGTTCTTGACGGCGCGCAGGATGCGGAACTGGTGTCCCCGGTCGCCCTCGAAATAGAGCACCGCGTCCACCATGTGCTCCACCACCTTGGGCCCGGCGATCTGGCCATCCTTCGTCACATGGCCGACCAGCAGCACGGCTGTGCCTCGCTGCTTGGCGAAGCGGACGAGGGCTTCGGAGCCTGCCTTGAGTTGCGATACGGTACCGGGTGCTGCCTCGATCGACGGTGCCCAGAGCGTCTGGATCGAGTCGATCACCGCAATGGCCGGCGGCTTGTCTTCGGAGAGGGTCGCCACGATGTCGGAGACATTCGTCTCTGTGGCGAGCAGCACCGGTGCATCATCCAGCCCCAGACGCTGGGCGCGCAGCCTCACCTGCGCGATGGCTTCCTCGCCCGAGATGTAGACGACGCGCTCTCCCTTGCGCGCCAGCGCCGCCATCGCTTGCAGCAACAGGGTAGACTTCCCGATGCCTGGGTCGCCGCCGATCAGCACGCCGGAGCCCGGCACGAAGCCGCCGCCCGCCACCCGGTCAAGCTCGGCGATGCCGGTGACGATGCGTGGCGGTGCGGGTGTTTCGCCCCGGAGGCCAACCAGCCGTGTGGCACGGCCCTTCGGCAGGCTGGCGCCCTTGGAGCCGGACAAGGGGGCCGTAGCCTGTTCCTCGACAATGGTGTTCCACGCGCCGCAGCCATCGCAGCGGCCGGACCATTTTGAGGAGGTAGAGCCGCAGCTCTGGCAGACGAAGTGAGAGGATTTGGCCATGCTCCATCTCTAGCGGAACATTGTGCGAACGGAAAGAGGGTTGATATCAGCCTGTCCGCCGCCTGAAGGCACCGGGCCACAGGCCAAGCACCAGCAAGCAGCCCGTGACGATCACCACCGCCCCGGCGATCTGAACCGGAGACAACCGTTCCCCGAGGAGCAGTGTTCCGGCGATGACCGCGACCACGGTGACGGCGAATTCCACACTGATGGCCTTGGTCGGGCCGATCGAGGCGAGAAGGCCGAAGAACAGCACATACATCAAGGCGCTGGTGACGAGGCCCAGAACGAGGAGCCATAGATAGTCCGCCGCGTCCGGCACAACCGGAACCGGCACCACGGCCAGCAGCGGCAGCGTGATGAGCCCGCCGGCAAGGAAGGAGCCGATGGTCACCACCCATGGGTCCACCCTGCGAAGCCTGGTGCTGACATAGAGGCTGCCGCAGGCCGCCGAGAGCGAGCCGATGATCGATATGGCGCAGGCGAAGAGGAACTCGGCCGTGATGGCGTGGTGGGGAAATCCCACCAGCATCACGATCCCCGCAAAGCCGAGGAACAGCCCCGCCATGCTGCGCTGGGTTAGGCGCTCCAATCCGGCGAGCCGTCCGACAACCATGGAGAACAGCGGAATGGCCGCCACGATGATCGCCGTCATGGCCGTGCCGATGCGGGGCGCGGCATAGGCGATGCCGCCCAACTGCATCGCCACCGTCAGGAAACCGGAGAGAAACAGCGGCCCCCAGCCGCAACTGAAGTCAAGCTTGCGCCGCATCAGCAGGGCGATGACCAGCAGCGCGCCGCCGGCCGTCAGTGCACGGAAGGACACGGAACCTGCCCAGCCGAAGGCTGGAACCACGCGCACCACGAGCATGAAGGAAAAGCCCCATACGATCGCGAGTATGGCGTAAACGGCAAGGTCGCGTTGCTTCAAGGCAGGTAATCCGGACGTTGTGGAACAGCGGCACGTGGCGGGCTTATAGGCAGCTATTTGATCTGCGTCATATGGAAAGTGGTGCGTACGTACTTATCTTGAAAGCAGGGCGGTGCTTGTTTCCATGGAGATAGTCATGAACAGGAATTTCCTGCCGGATGTGTTCGGCCGTGCCGTCGGCACCGATCTGTTTTCAAGTCTGCATCGTGAAATTGACCGTGTGTTTCAAGACTTCGGGCGCGGCGGCGCGCCGCTGCTCGGCGAGTTCGGGCGTAATGGCATGGCGATGCGGGTGAACGTCGCGGAGCGGGATGGCGCGGTGGAGGTGACTGCGGAACTACCAGGCTGCGTGGCGGAGGACATCGACGTCCAGTTGAAGGACGGCGTCCTCACCATCAAGGGCGAGAAGAAGGTGGAGAAAGACGACACGCAAAAAGACTATCACATCATGGAACGGTCTTACGGCATGTTCGAGAGAAGCTTCACGCTGCCCGCCGAAGTGGATGGCTCAAAGGTCGAGGCCGCTTTTGAAAAAGGCGTTCTGAAAGTCACGCTGCCAAAGCTGCCCGGCCAGCAAGCAAAAATCCAGAAGATCGCGGTCAAGGCAAAGTAGCGGCCTCTGGTTGCGCCAGGAAGGGGATGCCCCGGTTCAGACATCGAACCGGGGCCTGATCGGTCAGCACCGATCATGGCCTGGCATGATCTCCCCACTCTTATCATGGCCGGGCTTGACCAGGCCATCCATTGCCTATTTCGGTTGGCGAAGACCGCCTCCCGACGCTGGTCCAAGCCTAGCGTTCGAAGGTCACGCGACCGTCGCAAATGGTCACCGTGGGGCGCACATTGGCGATCTGGTCCTTGGCTGTTGCCTCCATGTCGGCGTCCAGCACCACCACATCGGCGAGATAGCCTTCCTTCAGCGTGCCTTTCCGGTCTTCCCTGAATTCCATATAGGCGCCGGCTGCGGTGAAGCCATGCAGCGTGTCCATAAGGCTCTGGGCCTGCGGCCGGCAATCCGTGCACATCGGAACGGCTGTCATGGCCGCCTGCATGCCGAGGAAGGGGCTCAGGGGTGCAACGGGCCAGTCTGAGGAGAAGGCGATCACTGCACCCGCCTCGCGCAGTGTCTGCCAGGCATAGGCATGGGGCAGTTTGTCGCCAACGCGTGACAGGATGGGTTCAGGCGGGTTGCCCGGTACACCCACGCCCGCGATCGGCTGCAGCGATGCGATGACGCCCAGTTCCCTGAGGCGCGGAATATCGGCAGGGTCGATCATTTCGATGTGCTCGATGCGGTGGCGCGCGTCGCGCTTGCCATTGGCCTTCATCGCGGCCTCATAGCCATCGAGCGTTCGGCGCACGCCGCCATCGCCGATGGCATGGGTGGCAATCTGCAGCCCATGCCGGTCGGCGCGCCGCACGATCTCGTTGAATTCACTTGCCGTGAACAAAGGCGCGCCCATGTTCGCCGGGTCATCCGGATAGCCCTCCAGCATAAGCGCCGTATAGGTTTCGAGCACGCCGTCCATGAAGATCTTCACGCGGTCGCAATGCACCATGTCGCCCTGGTACTTGGCGCGCATGTCGGCGGCCTCCTCGATGCGGGAAATCTCGAAGGTGTTCTTGTGGTGGAAAGGTACCTCGACGCGCGCATTGAGTTCGCCGCGCTCCAGCAGTGCCTGCAGAAGCTCGAGTTGATACCAGTTGCCATCCATGTTGTGCATGGAGGTGATGCCGAGAGACGCGGCGTGGGCGATGCCTTGCTTGAAATATCGCATATCCAGCTCGCGCTGGGCAGGTGTTGCGGGTGGTTCCGGGTTCATGCCCGTGGTCATGCCCAGCCATTCCCGCCCGCCGGTGGGGGTGAGCGCCTGCACCAGCATGTAGGCGGCGGGCTCGCGCAGTTCGCCGGTGGCAACGCCACTTTGGTCGAGCACGATCTCGTTTCCGATGGGAAGCTGGCGGCCTTTCATGATGTCGGCCGCTTCGAGCGCCTTGGTGTTGGCCCACATGGTGTGATGGTCGAAGCAGCCGACGATGAAGGGAATGTCGGCCACGATGCTGTCGAGGATCTGGCGGGTGATCGGCTCCCCGAAGGCCTCATGGGCGATGCCGGTGGCAAGCAAGACCGTCTCCTCCGGGCGCTTCCTGCGGTAGGCGGCTACGGCCTCTGCGATGGGGGCATAGCCATAGAGGCCGTTCAGCATCAGCGTGTCGAGTTCAACGGCGCCGCCGAAGAGATGGACGTGGCCTTCGATGATGCCGGGCATGACGGTCGTCATCTGGGCATCGATCACCCGCGTGTGCTTCGCTTTCAGGGCCTCGACATCGCTCCTCGAGCCGATGCGGATGATGCGGTTACCCTTGAGCGCCAGCGCCTCGGCGCGCGGACGGGCAGGGTCCATCGTCAGGACGCGGGCATTGGTGATCAGGATGTCGGCGGCGGTCATGAGCATGTCCTCGGAGCGTTGAAACCCGGAAAATGCCCGCTTGACGCTGGCGCCGCAAGGCCCCAACCTCAGGGCCAGTGTTAACAACGAAAGGAGGTGATCCGATGTCGAGTGAGTTCACAGTGCCGGGAGCAGGCTTTGACCGGATCGCAGCCTTCGCGGGATCGCGGGGCTGACGGAACCGAACAGACGAGACCGCCACCCGGCGCATCTCACGGAAAGGCCGCCCAGAGGGGCGGCCTTTTTGTTTGGCTTGAGCCGTGCATTTCGAAAGGCCCGGTGAGGGGTTCGCAATGGCCGTGGTGCTAAGGCTTCAGCACGTCCATCTTGATCGGCCCCTCGGCGCGGCCGTGGATGAACTGGTCGACGAACGGGTTGCCGCTGTGGTCGATCGTTGAGGCCGCGCCCTGCCACAGGATCTCGCCCTTGTAGATCATGGCGATGTCATCGGCGATCTTGCGGGCCGATGCCATGTCATGGGTAATCGAGATGGTGGTGGCGCCGAGGCGCTTCACACAGTCGACGATCAGATTGTTGATCACATCCGCCATGATGGGGTCGAGGCCAGTTGTCGGTTCGTCGAAGAAGATGATCTCGGGGTCGGCGGCGATGGCGCGGGCGAGGCCAACCCGCTTCTGCATGCCGCCCGACAGTTCGGCTGGGAAGAGGTTGCCGACTTCGGGCCCAAGGCCGACCTGGCCCAGTTTTTCGATGGCAATGTCGCGGGCCCTGGCGCGGGCCATGTGGCGGCCCTGGATCAGGCCGAAGGCCACGTTTTCCCACACCGACAGGGAATCGAACAGCGCGCCGCCCTGGAACAACATGCCGAAGCGCGAGAGATAGTCATCGCGCGCCTTGCCCTTGAGGCCGGTGATCTCCTCGCCGCCGACGTGGATCGAGCCTTCATCGGGCTGCAGGATGCCGAGGATACACTTCAGCATCACCGACTTGCCGGTGCCCGACCCGCCGATGACCACGAGCGAATGCCCCTTGGGCACCGCAAGGTTGACGCCGTTCAGCACATGCTTCGGGCCGAAACTCTTGCGCACGCCTTCAAGAACGATGTGGCCGTCTGTCATGGCATCAGTCCGCGAAGAGAAGCGAGGTGAGCGCGAAATTCGCGGCGAGGATCAGGATGGCGGATGACACAACGGCATTGGTCGTGGCCCGGCCCACGCCCTGCGCGCCGCCTTTGGAATTGAAGCCGTGGTAGCAGCCCATCACCGCGATGATGAAACCGAATACCGCCGCCTTGATGAGGCCGGAGGTCACGTCGCCGATCTCGAGGAAATCCGCCGTATTGCGGATATAGGCGTAGCCGTTGAAGCCGAGCGAGCGGGTGCCGACGATGTATCCTCCCATGATGCCGATCGTGTCGCCCACCGCCACCAGCAGCGGCAGCGTGATGACGGCAGCGAGGATGCGCGGGCCCACCAGATATTTGAACGGATTGGTGGCAAGTGTCACAAGCGCGTCGATCTGCTCCGTCACGCGCATGGTGCCGAGCTCGGCGGCAATCGAGGCGCCGACACGGCCCGCCACCATCAATCCGGCGAGCACCGGCCCCAGTTCGCGCGTGATGCCGAGTGCCACGATGGACGCGACGAGGCTTTCTGCATTGAACCGCGAGGAGCCGAGATAGATCTGCAACGCCAGCGCCCCGCCCGTGAAGAAGGCGGTGAGGCCGACGACCGGCAGCGAAAAATAACCGATGCGCATCATCTGCTCGAGGATCTGGCGCACGAAGACCTTCGGCGTCAGCCCCTGCAGCAGGGCATCCTTGAGGAACAGCATGACGCGGCCGATTTCCTCCAGCAGGGAAAGCGTGGCGCGGCCGATATGGGCGAGGATGTTCAAGCTGTGCTGTCCGATTCGAGACCCGTATAGAGCCTTGCATAGCGGCTGCCCAGCCGGGTGAGCAACTCGTAGGATATGGTCCCCGCCCAGGAGGCGGCTTCATCGATCAGGATGTTGGCGCCGATCAGTTCCGCCCGGGTGCCGCGGCTCACGCTGCCTGCAGGAAGGCCAGTCACGTCAACGCCCATCATGTCCATGGAGACGCGGCCGATGACGGGGCAGCGCCGGCCGTTGATGAACACCTCTGCCGGGCCGCCGGAGTGGCGGGAGGACAGGGCGCGGGGTATGCCATCCTTGTAGCCCGCTCCCAGAATGGCCACACGGGAAGGGTTTTCCGCCGTCCATGTGGCGCCATAGCCAACGGTATCGCCCGTCGCCACGTCGCGCAGTTGCATCACGGTGCCTGCGAGATGCGCCACGGCCTGCATGGGGTTTGCGGCCCCCGGCGTGGGGTTGCCGCCATAAAGCGCGATGCCGGGCCGCACCAGATCATGGATGAAGCCATCGCCGAGAAAGATGCCGCTGGAATTGGCAAGGCTCGCCGGAACGCCCGGCAGCCGCGCCCGCACGGCGCGGAAGGCCTCAGCCTGCCTCGCGTTCATGGGGTGTGGCGGGTCATCGGCGCAGGCGAGGTGGCTCATCAGAAGGGCGACGTCCAGCCCTTCCATGAGGAAACTATCCTCCACCAGCGCCGCAAATTCGGTGAGCGAGAAGCCCAGCCGGTTGATGCCGGTATCGACATGCAGCGCGCAGGGCAGCTTCCGGCCATAGGCGCGGCCGAATCCCGCCCATTCCCGCGCCTCCTCAACCGAGATCAGTGCAGGGCAGAGATTGCGCTTGGCGTAGAACTCGGCCTGTCCGGCGAACAGCCCGTCCAGCACATAGATCGTCGCCTCCGGCAGCAGGGCGCGAAGCTCTTCGCCCTCCGTGGGGCGTGCCACGAAATAGCTCCGGCAGCCGGCCTCCCACAGGGCGCGGGCCACCGGCTCAATGCCCAGCCCATAGGCGTTGCCCTTGACGGCGGCGCCGCATTCGGCCGAGCCCGAGCGGGCGCGCAGCCTCTTCCAGTTCTCCTTCAGTGCCACCAGGTCGATGGTGAGCACCGCACCCGCAAGATCCTCTGGGGTTGGCATCATCCGTGGGTCCTTTCGCTCCCTGCCATACGGGCGAAGCGGCATGCCGATCAAGGGAACTCAGCCCTTTCCGGCCGGTGATTTCGCCAGAAAGCGAAAGTACAGCGAAATTGCTCGCATGAAAGCGATTGCATAATTTGCAACTCTTGAACGTAGCCTGCGTTACGCAATCACAACAATCAGGGGGGAGGTTCCATGCAAGGGACCGCATCGGCACTCAAGGAAAAACCGGCTTCGGAAACGCGGGGCGCGGGCGAGGGTGCAAAGCCTTCCGGCAAGATTGATCCCAAGGAGTTGCGCAGGATTCTCCGCACTGTGAAGAAGATCGGCCGGAGCGACGGAGCGGCCCTTTGGCAGCCGGTTTCGCCGGATGGCCCCAGCCGCTACGACTACTACCAGGAGGCGTTGATGATCGCCTTCCGCGATCAGCTGCCGAGTTCCATTCGCCGTCTGAAAGCATCGAAACCGATTGCGGTAAGGACCAGGAAGATCGTCAGTGCGATGTTGACGCTAGGGCGCTTCAACAGCGAGTCGGCCCAGGCCTGACGCCCAGGTGCCGGGCTCAGGCCGTACCGTTCTGGCGCGGCATGCCGGACAGCCCATCGAGCAGGCTGTAGGGAGAAAGCATCGGCCCTCCGGCGGCCGTGGCGGGGCAGAGCGACTGGCGTACCTGCTCGGGAATGCCCGGATCGGAAAGCGGCAGGAGCCCGGCCTCAGCTATGGTGCGCCGCAACAGCGATGAGGCGCCGCGATACTCAAGCGTGGAGCGCAGCGCCATGGGGCTGCCGTCCGTCTCCATCACCAGCGCGAGGCCGCTCATGAAATCCCCGGTCAGCGAGGTCTCGGCACCGAGCGTGACCATGCTCAGATCGCCATGGCCGCGGCGGTTGAGCGCCAGAAGGAACTTGCCGGTGTCGCCGTCGAGCGCCACGCCATCGTGGCGGCCGCTCAGATAATAGCGCTGCCGCCGGCCGAGGGCGCGGAACTTTGTGAAGCGGGTGAACAGGGTGGCACCATCCCGGCGGTAGACGAACAGCGCTGCCCGCACGCAGGTGCCAGGATCGCGCGGCCAGGGATGATAGAGATGATAGCAGCCCGGCCTCAGGCTGCTCTGGCGCATGCTGCCGGCCAGGCCGGGAAACCGGCCGAGCAGGTGGCCGGACGGCGTCGCCGTCATGGCTTCACCATTCACACCGTGAAAAAGTGCTGCGGGTTGCACCGCGAAGAAGGCGCAGATCCTTTGCAGGGTTGGTCCATTGGGCAGGGTCGAACCGGCCAGATATTTATTGAACTGCTGGCGGTTCATGCCGAGCGCCCGGCACACGGCCGCAATCGACCCATGCTGCGTGCACAGGGCGCGCAGATTGTCGGCGAATTGCCGATGGGGCGAAAAGGAGGGGGCCTTACTCATCAGCGCCTGAACGTCCGTCTTCCGAAAAGATTTTCAATTACGCGAAAAGGTTTTCAACTACGCGAAAAGGTTTTCAGGCACGAATTAAACAATCAGAGCACGGTTCCGCATGGATTCATTTGTCGGACGGTTACCGCTCCCTCACCAGATGTAATCGGTTTCATGCAATTTGGAAGTGAAAATCGTCCCGAAAAGTGGAAAACACAATCAAAAGAGGTGCCAGGCGGACTTGCGCCTTCTAGTCGAGGCGCTCGGGCAGGTATTCGCTGCGCACCAGGTTCTGGAACTTGGTGAGGCTGGCCTCGAACTGCAGTTCCACGATGCCGGTGGGGCCGTGGCGCTGCTTGCCGATGATGACCTCGGCCACGCCGTTCACACGGTTCATCTGTTCCTGCCAGTCGAAGTGCTCCTGCGTGTTGGGTCGCGGCTCCTTGCGGGCGAGGTAGTATTCCTCGCGGTAGACGAACAGCACCACGTCGGCGTCCTGTTCGATGGAGCCCGATTCACGCAAATCCGCCAGCTGGGGGCGCTTGTCGTCGCGGTTCTCGACCTGGCGTGACAGCTGCGACAGGGCGATGACCGGCACCGCCAGTTCCTTGGCCAGCGCCTTGAGGCCCACGGTGATCTCGGATACTTCCTGAACGCGGCCTTCCGAGGCGCGGCGGGAGGAGCCGCTCAGAAGCTGCAGATAGTCCACCACCAGAAGGCCGAGGCCGCGCTGGCGCTTGAGGCGGCGGGCGCGGGCTGCCACCTGCGCGATGGTGATTCCGCCCGTTGCATCGATGTACAGCGGCAGTGACTGCATCTCGCGCGTCACCTCAACGATCTTGGAGAATTCCTCTTCGGTGATTTTGCCGCGGCGGATGCGCTCCGACGGGATCATGGCCTGTTCAGAGATGATACGGGTGGCCAACTGCTCGGCGGACATTTCGAGGGAGAAGAAGGCAACGACACCGCCATCCGCCACCTTCACCGAACCATCGGCCAGATGCTCCGCCTTGTAGGCCTTGGCGATATTGTAGGCGATGTTGGTGGCCAGCGATGTCTTGCCCATTGCTGGGCGGCCGGCGAGGATGATGAGGTCGGATGATTGCAGGCCACCCATCTTCTCATCGAGGTCCTTGAGGCCCGTGGAGATGCCGGAGAGGCCGCCGTCGCGCTGATAGGCGCTGGCCGCCATGTCCACGGCGTCCGTCAGGGCGCGGGCGAAGGGCTGGAAACCCTGGCCATACTTGCCCGTCTCCGCCATGGAGTAGAGCGTCTGCTCGGCGCGCTCGATCAGGTCGCGGGCGCTGTCCTCGATGTCGGGGTCGAAGGCCTCGTTGACCAAGTCGGTGCCAACGCCGATGAGTTTCCGGCGCTGCGCCAGCTCATGGATGGTGCGGCCATATTCCTCGGCATTGATGATGGTGGTGGCATTGGCCGCAAGCCTTGCGAGATAGGCAGTGCCGCCGATTTCCTTCAGCGTCGCATCATTCTCGAAATGGCTCTTGAGCGTGACCGGGCTCGCCAGCTTGCCGATCTTGATGAGGGTCGACGCCGCTTCAAAAATGCGCGCGTGCAGGGGCTCGAAGAAATGCTCGGGTGTCAGGAAGGCCGACACCTTGTCGCAAGCTTCGTTATTGACGAGAATGGCGCCCAGCAACGCCTGTTCCGCCTCCAGATTGTGGGGCGGGCTGCGGTAGGCGTCATCTTCCTGTTGCGGCTCGATGGCGCGAAGGGGGGTCGGCGGTGTCATCGTTCAACCGTAGAGAAATGGCGCAACCATGTGGCGGCTTTATGCCCGTAAACCGAGGCTTTTGCCCGTTATACACAGGCCGGTCGCGCCGCTTTCGCCCGGTTACTCAGCGGAAACCGACCTGAGGCGCGGCAGCTTCGCATCAATCGAGCGCAGGCGTTCTTCCTCGGCGAGCATGTAGTTGCGCGTCAGCGGCAGCACATGCTGGTTCTTCACGAACTGGATCTGGAAGTTGTTCATGCCGCCATAGCGGAAGGCGCATTCGGAAGCTGCGAGGTAGAACTCCCACATGCGGCAGAAGCGTTCGTCGTAAAGCTCCTTGGCGCGGCCGCGATGGGCGGCGAAACGCTGGTACCATTCGCGCAGCGTCTTGGCGTAGTGCAGCCGCAGGATCTCGATGTCGGTGACATAGAGCCCCGACTTCTCGATATGCGGCAGCACTTCCGACAGGGCAGGGATGTAGCCGCCGGGGAAGATGTATTTCTTCACCCAGGCCGAGGTCGCGCCCGGGCCCTCTGAGCGGTTGATCGAATGCAGCACCGCAATGCCGTCATCCTTCAGAAGCCCGTTCACCTTGGCGAAGAACTCCTTGAAGTGGCCGACGCCCACATGCTCGAACATGCCCACGGAGACGATGCGGTCGAACTTCTGGTTCAGGTGGCGGTAGTCCTTGAGCAGAAACTGCACCCGATCCGCGATGCCGCGCTGCTGGGCGCGTTCGTTGGACAGCTTGTGCTGTTCTTCAGACAGGGTGACGCCCGTCACCTCGGCGCCGCAGATTTCCGCGATGTAGAGCCCGAGACCGCCCCAGCCGGAGCCGATGTCCAGAACCTTCATGCCGGGCTTGATGTCCAGCTTTGCCGCAAGGTGGCGTTTCTTGGAGAGTTGAGCGTCCTCCAGTGTGCAATCGTCGTTGTCAAAATAGGCGCAGGAATACTGCCGGTCACGGTCCAGGAACAGATCGTAGAGCGCACCCGAGAGATCGTAATGATGGGCGACGTTGTTCTTGGCCTTGCCGACGGGATTGTACTGGTCGATGCGCTTGAGCGATATCCGCAAGGCGTCCGCCGCCTTGGCGATGCGCGGCATGCGTTCTGGCCTTGCGTTGTCCGCGAGCAGTGCGAGGGCATCGTAGATCGAGGTTCCGCCCGAGACGTCGAGCGATCCGTCCATGTAGCATTCGCCGAGATAGAGGTCGGGATCCGCGGCAATTTTCGTGGCGGCAAGCTGGGAATTGATGTGAAGGTTGACCGGCGTTCCGGTGCCATCGCCATATTCGCGTTGTTTGCCATCCGGCCCGGTCACCCGCAGGGTGCCATTCAGAACGACCGTCTTCAGCGCACGGTCAAGAAATCCGTACATTGCTCACTCCCGCTTTCTGTGTCGGGCATCGGAAAAGCTTCCACCAGATGCCGCAAGTTAACGAAAGTTTAATGTGACTGCCGGGTGGTGCGCAAGGGGGTGAACACCCCAGAGTTAACGCCATTTCTACAGTTAAGGCAGGGACTTGGCTGTAAATTGGCGAAGCCTCTACTCAGGCTTGCCGCGTATGTGAAAAGGGCCGCTCCCGGCAGGGGCGGCCCTTGACATGGGGATCGGGCTGACGAATCAGCCGTTGTCTTCCGCAGCGGCTTCGGCCTGGGCTTCCTCGAAGAGGGCCTCGGCGGCGGCGCGGATCTCGGCGCGGTCAGAGACGGGGCCGGTCAGGTCTTCGCCACGCGCCTGGGCGGCGGCCTCTTCCGGCGAGCGGGCGATGTTGACCGTCACCAGCACTTCGACTTCCGGATGCGGCGACACCGACACCTGATGCAGACCGATGGTCTTGATCGGGGCGGTGAGCTGCACGTGGCCGCGGTCCACCTTCACGCCGACGGCGGCGGCGGCTTCCACGATGTCACGCGGGGAGACGGAGCCGTACAGCTGGCCAGATTCGCCAGCCTGGCGGATCAGGACGAAGGACTTGCCTTCCAGCGACTTGGCTTCATCGCCGGCGGCAGCGCGGCGTTCGGCGTTGCGGGCCTCAAGAGCGGCGCGCTCGCGCTCGAACTTGGCCTTGTTGGCTTCGGTGGCGCGCAGGGCCTTGCCCTGGCGGAGAAGGAAGTTACGGGCGTAGCCGTCCTTGACCTTCACCACCTCGCCCATGTGGCCGAGCTTCGCAACGCGTTCGAGAAGAATGACGTCCATGTTGCGAACTCCTTACTTCAGTACATAGGGCAGGAGGCCGAGGAAGCGGGCGCGCTTGATCGCCTGGGCCAGTTCACGCTGCTTCTTGGCGCACACCGCGGTGATGCGGCTCGGCACGATCTTGCCGCGCTCGGAAACGTAGCGCTGCAGCAGGCGCACGTCCTTGTAGTCGATCTTCGGCGCGTTATCGCCGGTGAAGGGGCAGCTCTTCTTGCGGCGGAAAAACGGCCGGCGGGCTTGCGGAGCGGACATCAGTTGGCCTCCTCAGTCACTTCGACGCGGTCGTCGCGGCGCTCGCGGTCCTCGCGGCGGCGCATCTGCGCCGAGGGACCATCCTCAAGGGCTTCGACCTTGACGGTCATGAAGCGGATCACGTCTTCCGAGATCGACATCTGGCGTTCCATTTCCTGAACGGCCGCCGAGGGGGCGTCGATGTTGAAGAGCGTGTAATGCGCCTTGCGGTTCTTCTTGATGCGGTAGGTCAGGGACTTGAGGCCCCAGTATTCGGTCTTGGTCACCTTGCCGCCGTTAGAGGCGATCAGGGCCTTGTACTGCTCCGTCAGGGCGTCGACCTGAGTGGGCGCAGCGTCCTGACGGGTCAGGAACACGTGCTCGTAGAGAGCCATTTGCATAATGCCTTTCTGTTACATTCCAGTACGGCAGACATCCGGCGCAGAGCCTCTTTCGAACCCGTGGAAAGGCTCGAAAGACCGGTCAAACGAAAGAGCGGAGACACGGGAAGACGGGAATGAACACCCTGGCCATTTGCATGGCCCTTCCGTTCAGCCCCCAGCCGGGTGCCTATCGGCGATTGGGCTTATGGCGGAACTGACGGGGGATTGCAAGGGCAAGCACCAGGGCCCGGCAGCCTGCCGTGGCGGCCGGTTGACAACCTGCCGCACCTGTCGGAACCTTCAACATGAATTTTTGTTAAGCTGAGGTGCCGTGAGCAAGTCAGACAGCGTCATCGAGTTCCGCAAGGTCACCAAACAGTTCGGCGAGGTGGTGGCGGTGGCGGATAACGACCTGGCGGTGAAGCAGGGCGAATTCCTGTCGATCCTCGGGCCGTCTGGCTGCGGCAAGACCACATCTCTCCGGATGATGGCGGGTTTCGACCAGCCGACCTCGGGCGAGGTGTTCATCCGGGGTGAGAACGTCACGGGCGTTCCCGCCTACCGCCGCCCGGTGAACATGGTGTTCCAGCACTATGCGCTGTTTCCCCATCTCTCGGTCGCCGACAACGTGTCCTATGGCCTGCGCCAGCGTAGCCCGAAGCCGCCGCGCGCCGAGATTGACCGCGCGGTCGATGAGGCTTTGGCGATGGTGCGCCTCTCCGGTTACGGCAAGCGCCGCAGCTACGAGCTATCAGGCGGCCAGCAGCAGCGCGTGGCGCTGGCGCGCGCGCTGATCAACCGCCCCGCCGTCCTGCTTCTGGATGAACCGCTGGCGGCGCTGGACCGCAAACTCCGCAGCGACATGCAGATCGAGTTGCAGAACCTTCAGCGTGATGTCGGCATTACTTTCCTGCTCGTGACGCATGATCAGGAAGAGGCGCTCTCCATGTCGGACCGTGTCTGTGTGATGCGCGAGGGGCGCATCGTGCAGGCGGGCTCACCGCGCGATCTCTATGATCGGCCCGTCAACCGCTATGTGGCGGACTTCGTCGGCAAGACGAATTTCTTCGACGGCCCGACGAAGGCGGAGGTATTGAGCGTAAGGCCCGAGCAGATCGAGATCGCGGCCAGCGAAGCCCGGCTGCCGGAAGGGCTTGCCACGAAGCTTCCGGTGCGGGTTTTGAACCGCATCTTCCTCGGCGAACACACCGAATACATGGTCGCGCATGAGAGGCTCGGGCGGTTCATGGTGATGGCGCCGCGCAAGTCCGAGCGCGAGGCCGGGGTTTACGACATCGGCGACATGATCGCCGCGGGCTGGCGCGCCGAGGCAGAGCGCGTCCTGCCGAATGAATGAGTGATAAGTAAAACAGGGAGAAGACGCATGACAAAGCAACCAGACTACATTTCACCTGCGAAGTTCATCGAAGAGCTCCGCCGTTACCAGAAGGGCAGCGTCACCCGCCGCCACTTCCTCGGCGTCACTGGGCTCGGCCTCGCCACGGCGGTGATGGGGAGCGCCGTGCCGGGCCTTAGGCCCCGCAAGGCCCATGCGGCCCTCTCGGGAACGCTGAACTTCACCACCTGGCCCAGCTACTTCGCGCAGGAGAACCTCGACAACTTCACCAAGAACACCGGCGTCAAGATCAATGTCGCGGTGTTCGGCTCGAACGAGGAAATGCTGGCGAAGATGCAGGCCGGCTCCACCGGCTGGGACGTGTTCGTGCCGACCAACTATGCGATTTCGACCTATAAGGATCTGGGCTTGATCCAGCCGATCGATCTCGCCAAGCTGCCCAACTATGATGCCGCGTCTCAGGAGCAGCGCTTCACCGCCGAAGGCGTCATTGATGGCAATGTCTATGCCGTGCCGAAGAACTGGGGTACCACGGGCTTCGTCTACAATTCGAAGGCGATGGCCCAGAAGCCCACGAGCTGGAAAGAGTTCTTCGACCTGACCCGCAACGAGGCCTCGGGCCGCGTGATGGTGCATGACTATCAGCTCACAACCATCGGCAATGCACTCAAGTATTTCGGCTACTCGTTCAACTCGAATGATCCGAAGGAACTGGCGGACGCCGAGAAACTGCTCATCGAGTGCAAGCCGCATCTCTTTGGCATCAACTCTGACTACAAGCCGTCGCTGATCTCCGGCGATGCATGGATGAGCGTGTGCTGGACGGGTGACGCGGTTCAATTGCAGCGTGACATGCCGGAGATGACCTATGTGCTGGCCAAGGAAGGCGGCGAAATCTGGAGCGATTTCTACGCCATCCCGAAGGATGCGCCGAACCTGGACGCCGCCTATGCCTTCATCGACTACATCCTGACCCCAGAGATCAACGCGATCGAGGTGCAGGCGCACGGGTATCCCGCAACAGACGCGCGCACCAATAAGCTGGTGCCGAAGGAAATGCTGGAAAACCCGATCCTCTACCCGGCAGCCGAGGCGCTGGCCCCCCTGGAGTTCGGCGCCGCATCCACCCTCACCAACCCGCTGCGCGCCGAAATCATGGCCCGTTTCAAGGCGGCCTGATGCAGAATCCTCATTCCGTCATGCCAGCCAAAGCTGGCACCCCGCTTTGCTCAAGAGGCGGAACCCCGGCTTCGGCCGGGGGTGACGGCGTGAGGGAATGCGTGCGTCGATGACGGCAAGCAAGCCACGTCCCAATCTCGTCACCGCAGCGCTTCTGGCGCCGGCGGGCGTGCTGTTCGTGTTCATGCTGCTGGTGCCGCTTGCCGTCATTCTCGTGTTTTCCTTCGGCGTGCGCGCGCCCGCCGGGGGCTATGCGGCGGGCTTCACGCTGGAGAACTATGCGAACCTTCCCGCCCGCGGAAAAGCCTTCTTCAACACGCTGACCCTGGCCCCGCTGGGCACGCTGCTCACCGCCATCATCGCCTTCCCAATGGCCTATTTCCTGGCGGTGAAATGCGATCCGAAATGGCGCGTGGCGTTGCTCGTGCTCGTCATGGCGCCGTTCTGGACCAGCCAGTTGCTGCGCTACTATGCATGGATCATGCTGCTGGGCGCCAAGGGTGTGCCGGCCTGGCTCGCCTATCTCGGGTTTCCGGACTTCCGCA
>CAYMQH010000008.1:0-10526 GCA_964392525.1 uncultured Aestuariivirga sp. | reverse complement strand
GGCGCCAAGGGTGTGCCGGCCTGGCTCGCCTATCTCGGGTTTCCGGACTTCCGCATCATCAACACGCCCTGGGCCGTGCTGATCGGTGCGGTCTATGGCTTCCTGCCGCTCATGGTGCCGCCGATCTTCGTGTCGCTTGAAAAGCT
Source organism: uncultured Aestuariivirga sp. (assembly GCA_964392525.1). Classification (GTDB taxonomy): domain Bacteria; phylum Pseudomonadota; class Alphaproteobacteria; order Rhizobiales; family Aestuariivirgaceae; genus Aestuariivirga. The sequence continues at coordinate 10,380 of CAYMQH010000008.1, read as the reverse complement.
CGACAAGCGGCTTCTTGAAGCCTCGGCCGATCTGGGTGCAACGCCCATCCGCACCTTTTTCCAGGTCACGCTGCCGCTGGCGCTGCCGGGCGTTGCCACAGGCTCCATGCTCGTCTTCATTCTGCTGATGGGCGACTACATCCTGCCGCAGTATCTGGGCGGCGGCAAAGTGTTCTTCATCGGTAACGCATTGGTCGATCTCTTCCTGCAATCGCGCAACTGGCCGTTTGGGGCTGCCGTTTCCGTGGCGCTGGTCGCCATCATGTTCGTCACCATCTTCTTTTACATGCGGTTCGTGCTCGGCAGGGCCGACCAGCGCCGCGCCGCGCTGGTGTAGCTCTCATGCGCATCTACGCCATCCTCATCTATGTCTTCCTCTACGCACCCATCGCCTTCATCGTGGCGGGCAGCTTCAATGCGGGCAAGCAAGCCATGGTGTGGCAGGGCTTTTCGCTCGAATGGTACGGCAAGGCGTTCTCCAACCCGCTCATCATGGAGGCGCTGACGACGAGCCTGTTCATCGCCTTCACCAATGCGGTGCTTGCCGCGGCCATTGGAACGCTGACAGCGCTGGGCCTCGAACGGGTGAAGGGGTGGGTGCGCGCGGCGTTTGATGCGTTGATCTACATCGCCATCATGGTGCCAGGCATCGTTATCGGCATTTCGACCCTGATCGCCTTCGTGTCCTTGTTCGATGCGGTCAATCCCTGGCTTGGCACGCTGTGGAACATCCGGCTTGAGATGGGTGCATGGGCGGTGATCGCCGCCCATGTGCTGTTCAATTCGGCAGTCGTGGTGTTGCTCGTGCGCGCCAGGTTGCAGGGCATGGACAGGAGCCTCGTCGAGGCCTCGGAAGATCTCTACGCGACACCGCTCGGCACCTTCCGGCAGGTGGTGCTTCCCTTGCTGGCTCCCTCCATCCTCGCGGGCTTCCTGCTGGCCTTCACCTTCTCGTTCGAGGATTTCATCATCGCCTATTTCGTGGCGGGGCCGGATGTCACGCTGCCCATCTATATTTTTTCATCGATCCGGCGGGGCATCACGCCGGAGATCAACGCCATCGGGTCGGTGGTGCTGCTGACGTCTTTCGTCTTGTTGATCGTGGCCCAATTGATCCTGCAAAGAGGCCAGCGGGCGAAGGCCGGCTGAGGTCCTCACGCCCGGTCACGAACAATCAGGAGAGATAGCGCCGCTTCAAATGCGCCTCGAAATAGGCGGCGCTGAGCGGTTCGCCCGTGGCCTGACGCATGATGTCGGGCGTTGAGAGCGTGGAGGCCTTGGCCCAGATATGAGTCGTCCGCCACTCATTGATGGCCGAAAAGTCCCCCTTTGCAATCTGCGCCGCGGCATCGGGAATGGCGCGTTCGACCGCAGCCCATTGCTGGGCGGCCATCATCGCGCCAAGTGTATAGCTCGGGAAGTAGCCGAACGCTCCGGAAGGCCAGTGCACATCCTGCATCGGGCCATCCCTGAAGTTTCCGGCGGTCGACAGGCCAAGATAGTCCTGCATCTTGGCGTTCCAGATCTCTGGCACATCCCTTGCGGCCAGTTTGCCTGTCACCAGATCCTGTTCGATCTCGAAACGCAGGATCACATGCAGCGGATAGGTCGCTTCATCGGCATCAACGCGGATGAAACCACGCTCCACCTTGTGCACATGGGCCAGCATGTCCTCAACCGTGAAGCCATCCACGCCCAGGATCTCACGCGCCAGCGGCAGGGCAAATTCCCAGAACTCCGGGCGGCGTGACAGCTGCATCTCCTGAAACAGGCTCTGGCTTTCATGCATCGCCATGCCACGCGCCTTCGTGCTGGGCCAGTGGCCCAGGTCATGCGGCAGGTTCTGCTCGTACAGGCCGTGGCCGGTCTCATGCAGAATGCCCATGAGCGAGGAGAGGAATTCATCCGTCCGGTAGCGCGTTGTCATGCGTACGTCAGACGGCACGCCGCCGCAGAATGGATGGTGCGACACATCCAGCCGCCCATGGTCGAAGTTGAAGCCCACGGCCTTCATCAGGGCGAGGCCAAGTTCCTTCTGCTTCTCGATGGGGAAGGGGCCGTTGAAGGGCTTCATCGGGCGCCTTGACCGCCGCTCCGCCTGGGCTTCCAGCGCGTGCGGAATGAAGGATTTCAGAAATGCCTTGAGGTCGGTGAAGACACGCGTGATCTCGGCGGTGCGGCTGCCGGGATCATATTGCTCCACCATGGCGTCATAGGGCGAAAGCTTCAGCACCTCGGCGCGCTGCTGGGCTTCCTCGCGCGCCAGCAATACGATGTTCTCGAAGGAGGGGAGAAAGTCGTTCCAGTCGTTCTTCGCCCGCAAGCTTCGCCACAACTGTTCGCACCGCAGCCGCGCATTCACCTGGCGGGCGACGAAATCGGAGGAGAGACAGGTCCGGTTGATGTAACTGCGCTTGAACTCGGCAACGGCTGCTGTCTGGTCATGGTCGAGGTCTTCGGCCTCGGCCTTGTCGATCCAGTCCGCGATGTGTGGCGCAGACGCCATCTCATGGGCCATGGACGCAAGAACGCTCATCGCCTCGGCGCGCTTCTCGCCGCCGCCATGCGGCATGTTCACGGCTTCGTCCACCCCCAGCATCGCCTGGGCATGGTCAAGGGCTTCGAGCCTACGGCAGAGATGGTCGAGTTCGGCGAACGACATGGGTCACCTCCCTCAGCGCTTCGCCTTTTCCATATAGTCAACGAAGCGCTTGAACAGATAGTGGCTGTCCTGCGGGCCTGGCGATGCTTCCGGGTGGTGCTGCACCGAGAATACCGGCTTGTTCTTGAGGGCGATGCCGGCGTTCGAACCATCGAACAGCGAGACATGGGTTTCAACCACGCCGTTGGGCAGCGTGGCGCGGTCCACCGCGAAACCGTGGTTCATGGAGACGATCTCCACCTTGTTGGTGGTGAAGTCCTTCACCGGATGGTTGGCGCCATGATGACCCTGATGCATCTTCACGGTCTTCGCGCCCAGCGCGATGCCGAGCATCTGGTGGCCGAGGCAGATGCCGAACACGGGCTTGCCCGAGGCAACAAGCTTCCTGATTTCGGGAACGGCATATTCGCCCGTCGCCGCCGGGTCGCCCGGGCCGTTGGAGAGGAACACGCCGTCGGGCTTCATGGCGAGAATGTCTTCCGCCTTGGTGGTGGCGGGAACGACCGTCACGGCGCAGCCGGCCGAGGTGAGGCAGCGCAGGATGTTGCGCTTCAGGCCATAGTCCACCGCGACGACCCTATAGGGCGTATCCGTGGCGCGCTGGTAACCGTCCTTCCAGTCCCACAGTTTTTCGTCCCATTCCATGCGCTGGGTGAGGGACACATCCTTGGCGAGATCGAGGCCGATGAGGCCCGGCCAGGCGGCGGCCATTTTCTTCAGCTTCGCGATGTCGAACTTGCCCTTGGCATTGTGCGCGATCACGCCGTTGGGCATGCCCTTCTCGCGGATGCGTGCGGTGAGCGCGCGGGTGTCGATGCCGGAAAGGCCGATGATGTTGCGGGCCTTCAGCCACTTGTCGAAATGCTTGGCCGAACGGTAGTTGGCAGGCTCGGTGATCGGCTCCTTGATCACACAGCCGACGACGCCGGCGGAGGCCGCGAGGTTCGTCGTCTCGATGTCCTCGTCATTGGTGCCGACATTGCCCACATGCGGGAAAGTGAATGTCACGATCTGCCCGGCATAGGAAGGGTCGGTCAGTACCTCCTGGTAGCCCGTCATGGCAGTGTTGAAGCAGACCTCGCCGACCGCCTCGCCTTCCGCACCAACGCCGAAGCCCTCGATCACCGTGCCATCGGCCAGCACCAGAAGGGCGGTGACGCGGGGTGTATCCCAGTCGCCGAACTGGGGGCGTGCGGGCTTCTTGGCCTTCACAGGCTTCTTTGCGGTCGGCATGGCAGACTCCCGGGGAATTTCCGGCTGGTTAAGGGAAGGGGGGCGGGCCGTCAAGGTTGCGGTGCAGCGATATCCGCCCTACATGGGGTCCATCAGCAAGAATTTCATGAGGGAAGACCAAAATGGCCCTGCGCGACGAGATTTCGGCAGCCCTGAAGGATGCGATGAAGTCAGGCGACAAGAAGCGCCTTGGCACCATCCGCCTCATGCAGGCGGCGATCAAGGACAAGGACATCAACAGCCGCACCGAGGGCCATGAGTCGGCTCTCACATCCGATTCCGGCATTGTCGAGCTGTTCGCCAAGATGGTGAAGCAGCGCCAGGATTCGATCGCGGCCTATGAACAGGGCAACCGCCCCGAACTCGCCCAGAACGAGCGCGACGAGATCACGGTCATCCAGTCCTTCATGCCACAGCAGATGAATGATGATGAAGCCAAGGCCGCGGTCGCTGATGTCATCAAGGCCGTGGGCGCGACCAGCGTGAAGGACATGGGCAAGGTGATGGCTGAGCTCAAGGTGAAGTACGCCGGCCAGATGGACATGGGCAAGGCCGGCGGCATCGTGAAGGCATTGCTGGGCTGATATGCGCCTTCCCTCTGCCGCGCGCGGGGACGGTTCCTGGGATTACGTCCCCGCGTCCACCGCGTCCGCGAGTCCCATCAGGCTGGAGAAGTGGTAATCCGGAACCACCACGTTCTGAACATTGGGCGTTGCACCGGTGCCGGGCCTGCCCCTGCGGCGTTCGATCCAGACGGTGGGATAGCCCAGTTGCTTCGACACGGCGATGTCGTGGTACTGGCTTTGCGCCACGTGGATAATGTCGCTGAATTCAAAACCTTCCATTGAGAGCCGCCCGCGGGTGAAGGCGAAGACCTGCGGGTCCGGCTTGTTCCAGCCCACCATTTCCGCCGTGACGAGATCATCGAAAGGCAGGTCCAGCGTGGTGGCGAAATGCGACAGCGCCCAGTTGTCGGAGTTGGTCATGGCCACGAGGTAGAAGTGCTTCCGCAAGCGTTTCAGCGCGGCGATCGAGTCCGGAAAGGCGGGCCAGCGCGGGATGGAGAGGCGGAAACCCTGCGCATCTGTTTCGCTGCCGGACAAGCCCAGCACCTGCGCCATGTCGCGATACATCGGCGCCATCATGGAGGGGAAGGGCAGGCGCGGCGTTTCGTGGTGCTGGCGGTCCTCCGCCACGGCATAGGCCTCCAGGATGGCGCGGTCGGTGAGCGTCACCCCTGCGGCCTTCGCCTTGCCCTGTGCATAATCGAGAATGCCGGCTTCGAAATCGATCAGTGTTCCCACAACATCGAAGGTCATTACTCTGCGGTCGGTCAGGGCCATGGCGTGTCCTCTATCTTAGGGCGAGGCTAGGCCAGCGGAGCGGATGCGTCACCCCGAAAAAGCAGCGGGGCCGCCATGCAGCCCCGCTTTTCTTCGCAGATCGCGACGCGGATCAGACGATCTTCGTCGTCACCTTGATGTTGCCTTTGGTGGCGTGCGAGTAGGGGCACACGACATGGGCCTTGGCGGCGATGTCTTCCGCCACCGCCTTGCTGACGCCGGGGAGCAAGACATCAAGCGCCACTTCGATGCCGAAGCCGCCGCCGTCCTCGCGGGGGCCAACGCCCACATGGGCGGTCACGGCGGCGTCCGGGGTGATCGTCACCTTTTCCTTGCCGGCGACGAAGCGGATGGCGCCGAGGTAGCAGGCCGAGTAGCCCACGGCAAAGAGCTGCTCCGGGTTGGTGCCCTTGTTGTCTCCGCCCATTTCCGTGGGCAGGGAAAGGGCAAGGTCGAGCTTGCCGTCATCGGTCTTGCCGCGTCCGTCGCGGCCTCCGGTGGACGTGGCATGAGCGGTGTAGGCGATCGGCATGGCAGTCTCCTTTCAGCTGTCGTTTTTATGTTCCCGGATTCACATTGAACCACTTGGCGTGGTGCATCAAGCCTTCAGCGGCGTGCCAGCGCCACCCCCGCTGCCGCCAGCGCGAAGCCACCCCAGCCGAGCAACGGCATCTCCTCGCCCAGAAGCGGCCATGCCATGAGGGCGGAGATCGGTGGCACGAGATAGAACAGGGAGGAGACGCGGCTGACCTCGCCCGCGCGGATCATGGCGAGGAGCAGGGTCATGGCGATGATCGAATTGCCGATGACCAGATAGGCGAGCGCGCCCAGAAACGGCAGGTTCCAGTCAAAGCTGAAGGATTCGAACATCATGGCCAGCGGCAGCGTGCCCGCCAGCCCGGCCAGATATTGCACGGCATTGGAAACAACCGGATGGTGGCTCTTGCCGAAGCGCTTTTCCCACAGCGTGCCAGCCGTGATGCAGAGCAGGGCGCCCACCGCCGCTGCCACCCCGATGGGGTTCTGCAACTCGACGCTGGAGCGTGACATGATGACGGTGGCCGCTCCCGCCAGCCCGAGTGCCAGCCCCGCCCAGCGCAGCAGGCTCACGCTTTCCCGGGTGAAGCGGGGGGCAATGAGGCCGACGAGGATCGGCTGCAGGCAGACGATGATGGCGACGCCGCCCGCCGAAACGCCGGCCTTGAAACTGATATAGGAGAGGCCGAAATAGCCGAACTGGATCAAAAGCCCGACTATGGCGAGGTGCATCCAGTCGGCGCGGGTTTGCGGCAGCGGCGGCCGCATGATGGCGACGAGCGGGGCCAGCAGTGCGCAGACGCAGGCATAGCGCAGGCTGAGGAAGCTCAACGGCTCGGCATGGCTGATCCCCAGCTTGGCGACCGAGAACCCGCCCGACCACAGCAGCAGGAAGATGACGGGCGCGGCGAGAAGCCAGAGGGGTTTTGTGGCAGTCATGGCCGAAGACCATAGGGGCTGTCTCCGCCGGGAGCTATCTCCTCATGGCATGGCCCCCGCCATGACATCGCCCGCCTCAACTGCTAGGGAAGGTCCATGCGTGTTCCGCCCTCATTCCTGGAAGACATCCGCGGCCGGGTGACGATCTCCTCGGTCGTCGGCCGCAAGGTGACGTGGGACCGGCGGAAGTCCAACCCGGGCAAGGGCGATTATTGGGCCTGCTGCCCCTTTCATGGCGAGAAGTCGCCGTCCTTCCACGTTGATGACCGGAAGGGCCGCTATCATTGCTTCGGCTGCAAGGCGTCAGGCGATATTTTCACCTTCCTCGTCGAGAAGGAGGGCCTGAGCTTCCCCGAGGCGGTCGAGCGGCTGGCGGCGGAGGCGGGGCTTGCCATGCCGCAGATGTCGGAGGCCGACCAGAGGCGCGAGGAGCAGCGCGCCAGCCTTTATGATGTCATGGAACTCGCCGCCCGGTTTTTCGAGGCCGAGTTGCAGTCGGCGCGCGGCGCCAGGGCTCGCGGCTACCTGGCGGACCGGCAGCTGTCTGCTGCCATTCAGAAGGAATTCCGGCTGGGCTATGGGCCCGATGACCGTTCGGCGCTGCGCTCGCACCTCGCTGACAAGGGCATCGGGGTGGAGCAGATGGCCGAGGCCGGCCTGGTGATTGCCGGGGAGGACATCCCCGTTGCCTATGACCGGTTCCGCGACCGGGTGATGTTCCCGATCCGCGATCCGCGCGGCCGCGTCATCGCCTTTGGGGGCCGGGCGCTTTCCAAGGATGTTCCTGCGAAATACCTGAACTCGCCGGAAACGCCGCTCTTCCATAAGGGCCAGGTGCTCTACAACCTGGACAAGGCGCGCGGCCCCGCCCATGAAAAAGGGCAGATCATCGCGGTCGAGGGTTATGTCGATGTCATCGCCATGCACCGCGCCGGTTTGCCGCAGGCTGTGGCGCCGCTTGGCACGGCGCTCACCGAGGACCAACTCCGCATCCTGTGGAAACAGTCCGCCGAACCCATCCTGTGCTTTGACGGCGACGCGGCGGGCCTCAAGGCCGCCTACCGCGCGCTGGATCTGGCGCTGCCGGTTCTGGAACCCGGCCACTCGCTCCGCTTTGCACTGCTGCCTGAGGGACAGGACCCCGACGACCTCCTGAAGGCCCAGGGCCCGGAGGCCGTGCGCGCCGTGGTGGAGGCAGCCCAGCCCCTCTCCGACATGCTCTGGCAGCGCGCCCTGTCTCAGAATGACCGCTCGACACCCGAGCGCCGGGCTCAGTTTGAGCGCGATTTACGCAGCATAATCAGTGTTATAGCCGATGAAGTTGTGAAAAAGCATTATCTCGCGGAATTCGGGGAGCGGATACGCAGCCTGTTTCGCCCGATGGGGGGCGTGCGGGGTGTGGCTGGCCGCCGGCAGACGGGCGGTTTTCCGGCGAGGGGCGGTTTCCGGCCCAGCATGCGCCCGTGGGACCTGCAGCAGCCGCCCACCGCCCAGTTGCGGCGCCTCGCGGCCGAGCCGACTTTTCAGTCTGGTGCCGAGCGGCGCGAGCAGTTGATCGTGCTCACCCTCATCAACCACCCGGACCTGCTGCATGAATTCCTCGACGAGTTCGCCGCCCTTGAAATGACCAGCCGGGAGCTTGACTCGCTCCGGACGCGGATCATAGACGGCACCGCCCTCGGGTTCGGCCTTGACGGAACGGATCTGCGGGGCCATTTGTCTCAAACGGGATTAGGTCCATTGCTGGACCGGCTGGAATCCCAGGCGAAACGGCTGAACGAATGGTTCCTTGGGAGCGGGGCTGCGCAAGATGACGCCCGCACAGGCCTCCGTCAGATGATCGCCCTGCACCGGAAAACTGTAACCCTCGAGCGGGAGCTGCGGGCGGCCGAGACCGCCTTCGCTGCCGACCCGACGGAGGAAAAGCTGAACGCGCTCAAGGCGGTGCGTGAGCAGGTCACGTCCCATGCAGGGTCGGAAGCCCAGATCGAGGGCTTCGGCGCTGCCAGCGGCCGGCCTGCCGACGCGATCAACTGACGGGCGCCTGAACCGGGTTTGGGCTCAAGATTGGGTTAAGTGGCATTTAACGCCGCGATTCTAGTTTTTGACCCCGAATCACAACGCTGCTATGGCGGACACCCCGCCTTTTGATATCAAGGACTTGTTTCATGGCCCGAGCCCCAGCGCGCGCACCCGCCCCGGACGAGCAGGAAGCCCAGACCAACGGCGACGACACCGAGGGCAATGAGGCCCAGGGCGGCGACGCGTCTGACTCTCCTATCCTTGACCTGTCGGATGCCGCCGTCAAGCGGATGATCAAGTCGGCGAAGGCGCGTGGCTACGTGACGCTGGATGAACTGAACTCGGTCCTCCCCTCCGAGGAGACGAGCCCCGAGCAGATCGAAGACATCATGGCGATGCTCAATGAGATGGGCATCAACGTGGTCGAGTCCGAGGAGGAGTCCGAGAACCTCGCCGCCAAGGTGGAGGCGGAGGCCGAAGGCGAATCGACCGAGACCGCGCTCATCAAGGTCGAGGCGGCCAAGACCCCGGCTGACCGCACGGATGATCCCGTCCGCATGTATCTGCGCGAGATGGGCCAGGTGGAATTGCTCTCGCGCGAGGGCGAAATCGCCATCGCCAAGCGCATCGAGGCTGGCCGCGAGGCGATGATCGCGGGCCTGTGCGAAAGCCCGCTCACCTTCCAGGCCATCATCATCTGGCGCGACGAACTGAACGAGGGGAAGATCCTCCTCCGCGATATCATCGATCTCGAAGCAACCTATGCCGGCCCCGACGCCAAGAAGCAGGGCCCGGTGCAGACGCCCGCTCCTTACGTTCCGCCCAAGGAAGAAGTGAAGAAGAAGGCCGAGGCCAAGCGCGCCGAGGCCAAGCGCGCCGCCGCCGCCATCCGCCGTCCCTCTGGCGATGACGAATTCGGCGACGTGCTGAGCCCCGAGGATTTCGACAAGCCGCAGGTTGAGGAGGATGACGAGGACGAGGGCGATGACCTCGGCGTGTCGCTGTCCGCCATGGAAGCGGAACTGAAGCCCAAGGTTCTCGAAATCTTCGACAACATCGCCAAGAGCTACAAGTCGCTTCGCAAGCTGCAGGACCAGGAAGTGGCGGAGGGCACCGAGCTCACCCCCTCGCAGGAGCGCCGCTACAAAAAGCTGCGCGAGGAGATCGTGGCGGAGGTCAAGTCGCTCTCGCTCAACAATGCCCGTATCGAGGCGCTGGTCGAGCAGCTCTACGACATCAACAAGCGTTTGAACGCGCTTGAAGGCCGCCTCATGCGTTTGGCTGAAACCTACAAGGTGCCGCGCCCCGAGTTCCTCAAGGAATACCAGCACAACGAGCTGGACCCTGACTGGCTGAAGCGTGTGGGCCGCCTCACGAAATTCGGCTGGAAGAAGTTCGTGAACGACGAGAAGGACTCGATCAAGGTCATCCGTGACGAGATCTTCGAACTCGCCACCGCCACGGGCCTGCAGATTCCGGAATACCGCCGCATCGTCGCCATGGTGCAGAAGGGTGAGCGCGAGGCGCGCATCGCCAAGAAGGAAATGGTGGAGGCGAACCTCCGCCTTGTCATTTCCATCGCCAAGAAATACACCAACCGCGGCCTGCAGTTCCTCGACCTCATCCAGGAAGGCAACATCGGCC
>CAYMQH010000007.1:37282-56117 GCA_964392525.1 uncultured Aestuariivirga sp. | reverse complement strand
TGAACATCAACGACAAGCACATCGAGGTGATCGTCCGCCAGATGCTGCAGAAGGTTGAGATCACCGATGCAGGCGAGTCGACCCTGCTGGTCGGCGAGCAGGTGGACCGCGAGTAACTGGATCACGAGAATGCCAAGCTGGCGGCCGAGGGGCTTCGTCCCGCATCCGGCAAGCCGGTGCTGCTCGGCATCACCAAGGCTTCGCTTCAGACGCGGTCCTTCATCTCGGCGGCGTCTTTCCAGGAAACGACCCGCGTCCTCACCGAGGCCTCGATCATCGGCAAGGTGGATACGCTGGAAGGCCTCAAGGAGAACGTCATCGTGGGCCGCCTCATCCCGGCGGGTACGGGCGGCATGCTCTCGCGCCTCCGCCAGGTTGCGGACAAGCGCGACCAGCTGATCCTCGAAGAGCAGGCCAAAGCCTCGGAACTTCCCGCCGCGGAGTAAGGCTGCTGACATCCTCAAGAACGGGGGCCCGGTGAAAACCGGGCCTTTTGTTTTCAGGATACCTTGGAAACCTGCTCCCTTTTTCCGCCACCAGGAGCAAGAGGGCTGCGCGAAACGGCGGATGAAGTCCTCTTCTCGGGCAGACGAGGCGAAACAAAAAGGGCCGGAGAACCGGCCCTTTCAGCGAATTGTCGCAAAACGTTTGATCAGAGCGGATAATCGCGCACCGGGTCGATCCCGCAGCTTTCGATGAACTTCTTCATGTTGTGAACCTCGTCCTTCGAGAGGCCATGGTCGGCGCCGTGGAAGGTTGCGGTGTGGCCGTTCATCTTGACCATCAGGCGGCCATGCCCCGAATGATCGAGGTCCGCGCCCATATCCTTGAACACATGTTCCACCTCATGCAGGTGAATGTTGCTCGGCATCGGATGGCTGAACAGGCTGTGCAGGACCTTGCGGTGCTTGTGATTCATGCTGTGTCGCTCCTTGTGTTGACTGGTATCTAGCGAGTCAGCAGGTGGATGATCCTTGATCCTGATCAAGCCTCCAGAGCGGCGCGGATCATCTCCGCATGGCGGGCGAGCAGCGCGTGGTCGGCCATCTTGCCAGTATGGGGGCGAAGCTCCACGCCGGTATGGCGTGGCAGGACATGGACATGCAGGTGATAGACGGTCTGCCCGGCGGCCGGTTCATTGAACTGCTTGATGAGAACGCCCTCCGATGCGAAGGCCTTGCGCACCGCATTGGCGACCTTCTGCACGGAGGTCATGAGAGGGCCCAGCGTTGCGGGATCGGCGTCGAGCAGATTGCGCGAAGCCGCCTTGGGGATCACCAGCGTATGCCCATCGGCTTGCGGCATCACATCCATGAAGGCCAGCGTGTACTCGTCCTCATGGACCTTGTGACACGGAATTTCGCCCCGCAGGATCTTGGCGAAGATGTTGTTCGGATCATAGCTCATGGCGTTTTTCCCTCAGAAATCTTGTTCCTGCCGGAATGGCGAGTGGGCCGCAAGGGCTTGCTGGTGCGCGTCAATGCCGCGCCGTTCCGCTTCAAGATAATTGGCAACGGCACGCTGCAGTCCCGGGTGGCTCAGGTAATGCAGGCTGTAGGTTTTGCGCGGCAGATAGCCGCGCGCCAGCTTGTGGCCGCCCTGCGCGCCAGCTTCGACGCGTGAGAGCCCACGCGAGATGGCGAATTCGATGGCCTGATAGTAGCAGGTCTCGAAATGCAGGTTGTCGTGATGCTCGATGGCGCCCCAGTTGCGGCCATAGAGGGCATTGGAGCCGATGAAGTTGAGAGCACCTGCAATCATCCGCCCGGCGCGCTCGGCGATCACCAGCAGGATGTGCTCCGGCATGGCTTCGCCGATCAGGCTGAAGAAGGTCCGGTTGAGATAGGGAGTGCCCCATTTGCGTGCTCCCGTATCCATGTAGAACTCATGGAAGGCATCCCAGTGCCTCTCTTCGATGTCGGGACCGGTCAGCGCGTGGAGCGTCAGTCCCGCCCTGGCCACGGACGCGCGTTCCTTGCGGATATTCTTGCGCTTTTGGGAAGAGAGTGAGGCGAGGAAATCATCGAAGCTTTCATAGCCCTCATTCATCCACTGGAACTGGATGTCGGTGCGCTGCAGCCAGAGCTTCCCGCCCAGCGCCGACCAGTCTTCCTCCGGCAGGAAGGTAACGTGTACGGAGGAGGTCTGCTCCTGTGCCGACAGGGCAATGAGGCCGGCGGCCAGCTCGCGCCGCTGGCCTTCCGTTTCGGCAAACAGGCGCGGACCGCTCACCGGCGTGAAGGGGACGGCCACCTGCAGCTTCGGGTAATACTGCCCGCCCGCCCGCTCATAGGCATCAGCCCAGCCATGATCGAAGACATATTCTCCCTGAGAATGGTGTTTCCTGTAGCAGGGTACGATGCCGGTGATCCGCTGGGCCTCGTCTTCCATCACGATGTGGCGCGGCGTCCAGCCGGTCCGCGCGACGGCACAGCCCGATTCCTCCAGGCAGCGGAAGAAGTCATGGGAGACGAGCGGATTGAACTCCGCGCCACGCGGATTGGCGAGGCGGTCCCAGTCTTCCCGCGGAATGGACAGCGCGCTGGAGACCGCCTTCAGCATGTCAGGCGCGGAAACCTTCGAAGGTGATCTGGTCCGAATGACGAAGCGCCGACCAGGCCTGCCGGGGTGACCGGATGGTCCAGGTGATGATAGGCATGCCTGCGGCGCGGAACTGGCCGATCGGCGCCCATGGAAGTTCCTCGAAGAAGAATGACACGAAATCCGGTCGCGTGCGGCTCACATGGGCGAAGGTGCGCAGCTCCATCTGTGTCGCCAGCGGCAGGCTGTCATAGTAGGAATCGAACGCGCGTTCCGCCACGATGCCCCGGATGGTGCCGGGCGATATGCGGCGCACCGCCGCCACCACGTCCGGGTCGAAGGACATGATGGCATGGTCCCCGGCATAGTGGCTCAGCACTTCGAGCGCGCGGGCGGCAAGGCGTTCATCGCCATCCCAATGCGACTTGAGCTCGATGATGAGTGGCACCTTGCCGTTCACCTGTTCAAGCAGTTCGGCAAGGGTCTGCACCGTGTCGGTGGAGTGGCGGATGGCGAGGCGCTTGATCTCTGCGGTGCTGTGGTTCTTTACCAGCCCCTGACCATTGGTCAGCCGCTCGAGGTGGTCATCATGGAAGACCACCGCTTCCCCGTCCCTGGTGATTTGCAGGTCGCACTCGATGGCATAGGACCCGGCCATGGCGGCAGCAAAGGCGGATGCCGTATTCTCAACGATGCCATTGGCAAGATCATGCAATCCGCGGTGTGCGATGGGGCGTGCCGTGATGAAGCCCACCGCGCGGTCCTTCAAGGGTCGCTCCATCCTCACTCCACCTCGATGATGGCTTCGACCTCGGTTGCCACGCCCAGCGGAAGCGAGGGGGAGGCGACAGCCGAGCGCGCGTGGCGGCCCTTGTCGCCGAACACGTCCACCATGAGATCCGAGGCCCCGTTGATGACTTTGGGATGATCGGTGAAGGCCGCTGTCGCATTGACGAAACCCACCAGTTTCACAATCCGCTTCACGCGGTCGAGGTCGCCGCCGCAGGCATCCTTCAACTGCGAGATGACATTGATGGCGCAGAGACGCGCAGACTTCACGCCATCGTCCACAGACACCGTGCCGCCCAACTGGCCCGCATAGGCGACCTTTCCATTGTCGAACGGAACCTGGCCGGAGATGAACACGAGATTGCCGGTGCGCACCCAGGGCACATAGTTGGCAACGGGCTTGGCCGCCACAGGAAGGCTAATGCCGAGTTCGGCGAGGCGTTGGTCGATCTGTCCCATGGTATTCTCCTGTCGTGAATGAGCATGTCCCTTCACACACCGCAGATTGACGGCTTGGCATTCAAGGGTCAAGCGCAGGCGTGTGAGCGATTGGGGGCTGTACGTGCCCTCACTGGCATCGCGTGGGGATGTTCGCGGTGATCGTATCTTTGTCGGTTGAATCGGTGACACCGTCATAGTTGAAGTCGAACATGCTTGAGCCCGTCCATGTCTGGGTGAGGCGGTTGAAATCCTTGAGGTCGCGGACATTCACGACGCCGTCGCCATTGCCGTCACCCGCGCAGGATGGCGAGGATTTGTAGAGATCGGTCAGATATTGCGAAAGACGGCGATAGGCTGATGTCGCTCCGGGAACGGAAATGAGATTGTTTACGATCGGAACCCCATTCTGTTGCGAGTATATCTCTTCGCCTGCGCGGTCGATCTTGAGCTTCAGGGGATTCCGGCTCTCGTTGATCTCATAGAATTCATCGAGAATCTGCTGCGTTCCCTCATCGGGATCGTTCGGATCGTAGTCCAGCCAGTGGCTGCGGACCAGTTTGAATGTCGCATCACGCGCAGCGTAGTAGAGTTGCGGATATTGGCCTACCTTAACCGAGTCATAGCTGCTGGTATCGGTCAGGGAGTTGTAGATGGCCTGATTGACCTGCCAGCACTGATCAACTTGCGCGATGACGCTCGGGTCTGTCGCGCCAGGTCCCCAGTAGATGCCGCCATTGGCCTCGCAGACGCTCTTGTCCAGCGGTGTTTGTGTGCAGGCGCCCGGCGATGTGCTTGTCGCGCCGACCACGCAAGGGGGATTGTGGCCGCCATTGAGTTGAATGTTCAGTCCGCCCTCGGTGAAGTTGAGGTTGCGGATGCGGCGTTGGCCCGGGTTGGTGAGATAATCGAGCATCGGCACGGAATCGATGGTTCGGGGCTGAGCGGCCTTGTGCGGGTCGAGGCCCGCCATTTCACCGAACAGACCGAAGATATCCACGGCATTGGTCATGTGGGGTACATCGCGGTTGGGCGACTTGACCAGGGGGCCAGCGATTATGAGTGGCACCCAAACGCCGGTCTGGTAGGCGGTTGCCTTGGCGCGCGAGGGATCGAACGGTGTTTTCACCAGGTCGCCGAACGAACCGTTGTCACCGACGATGACAATCATGGTGTTGGACCTTGCGGGATCATAGGCGATGCGCCCGTCTGGCCGTTTGCGGGCGAGGCCGGTGGACACGAGGAGGCGGCCGAATTCCGTATCCATGGCCTCGATCATGGCATCCGAGAGGATGCGTTCGACCTGGTCATTGCCGCATTCCGTGCCGAGTTTTCCGGGGGGGCCCATCGTCGCGGCGAGGCGATTTCGGGTGGCCTGCGAGAGCAGGTGGCCCGGCGGCGTCTGTATCGGCGTGTGATCGGCGCTGAAGGACAAGGTCGCCATCCATGGCGTTCGGCTGTCTTTCTGGCTGTTGATCCAATCGATGGCCGCGTTGACCTCTATGGAGGAGCGGTAATGGCGCCCGGCCGGATTGGCTATGTTAAGTTCGGTTACGCGGTCTGCGTTGTTGATGATCACCTGGGAGACGTAATGCGCGTTCTGGATCTGGAAGTTCAGATTGGCGGGCGGTGCCGACTGGCAACTGGCATTGGGAACAAGGATGCCACCATCCTTGAGGCAGGTGAGGCCCGGGGAATCGCCGAAGCTGGAGCCGCTGATAATCCGGCATGAGGTATTGCCGCCAGCTTGCCGTGTGTAGCAGGCACCGGTGTTGGCACCCTCACCATTGATGGCCCGGCTGGTGCTTGGCACATAACCGCAGGCAAAGGTTCCGGTGGCGCCAACGCCACCTGCCGTGGTGTCGATGGAGGCGGGCAGGCCACCGATCCAGCCATAGAAATAGTCCCAGCCAAGTTGTCCGGGCCCGCCATTGCCGAATTGGTTGTTGTCCGGACCGCCGAGATGATACTTGCCGAACAGCGCGCTCTTGTAGCCTGCCTGCTTCAACATGCGGGCGGCCGTTATGTCATAGGGGGAGGCCTGTGAATTGGCGAGGTCGTTCTGGCCGATGGCCTGGTAGACATTGGTGCGGAACGGGTAACGGCCGGTCAGCAGCGCCATGCGCCCGTTGGAACATTCCGGCATGGACCAGGTGCTGCGGAAACGCACGCCGGCACTGGCAATCATGTTGATGTTCGGTGTCAGCGGCGGGCTCGCGCCGCCATAGCCCAAGGTGGAGAGCTGGTCGATCCCGACATCGTCGAGCATGACGAAGAGAATATTCGGTGTTCGCGCTGCCATCGATGGCTTCAGCAGTCTCGCGCTGCCGGAACGCGCATCCGTCGACGAGGACTGGGCAATCTGGCCGCTGGCTGGAAGCGTGGCAGCTGCCAGCACGATTGCAGTCAGGACGGCAAGGGCGCGCGGAACAGTCACGATGCTCATGCAGTGGTCTCCCCATTCAAGCAAAACGCTCGAAGCTACTTAGCTTGTCAGGGCATCGAAGGCTATGGCGACGCGGCTGGGGCCGTTCCCTGCCGGAGCACCGTGCGGAAGCCGATATGCGTGCTGCCGAGATCCGACTCGCCGGGCTGGCGTGCCGATGGGCGGTAGCGTCCACAGAAATTCGTGGCGCATAGCCACGAACCGCCCTTGATCACACGCTGCTCGGGAAGGCCGGGCGATGCTGGCGGCGGTTCACCGACATGGCCGGGTTGATAGAGGTTCTCCGTCCATTCCCAGACGTTGCCGATCATATCGAGCAGCCCGTAACCGTTGGCAGCGAAGCAGCCAGCGGGCGCGGGGCCGTGGTAGCCGTCATCCGCGCTGTCGAAATAGGGGAAGACGCCCTCCCAGATATTGGCCTCCGGTTGCTGGTCCCTGGCGGGAATCGTTTCGCCGCCGCGCGCCGCCCATTCCCACTCCGCCTCGCTTGGCAGTTCGTGACCCCGCCAGGCGGCATAGGCCTTGGCGTCCTGCCAGCTGATCTGCGTGACGGGTTCGGAGTCGCGGCCGGTGATATCCGTGCCGGGGCCACCGGGATGGCGCCAGTTGGCGCCGGGCGTGAACGACCACCACTGTGACGGATCAAGCTGCGCCAATGTCTGCTCCGGCATCACGAACACCATCGACCCCGCAGCCCGATATTCATCCGGCAGGCCGGGATAAAGATCGGCCGGCAGGGGCTTTTCCGCCGTCGTCACATATCCCGTGGCGGCAACGAAGGCGGCGAACTGGGCGTTTGTCACCTCGTGGGTGTCAATCCAGAAGCCTTCGACCGAGACCTCGTGTGGGGGCCGCTCTTCGGGATAGTGCTGATCCGAGCCCATGGTGAAGCGGCCGCCCGGTATGAACTTCATGCCGGCACGTGCCGCCGGGAAGCCTTGTGGAAGCCCCGAATAGGCGGTGCAGCCTGGCGTTTCCCCGCGGGCGGGCAGCAGCGGCACGCTGGCCATCACCGATGCCAGGATCATGGCGGCGAAGATCAGAAACCGCGGGCGCACGCGAGAAGTTGATGGGGTGTTGCTCACGTGAGCTTTCTAAAGGGCTCGCGGCGTCAGGGCAAAGTCAAAAGATCGGTGGGGCGCTCGCCCCGGAAGAACTGCTCGAGGTTGTCGATGCATTTGTGCGCCATGGCGCTGCGGGTGCCCGGTGTCGCGCTGCCGATGTGAGGCAGGAGAAACACATTGTCGAGGCAGCGGTAACGGGGATCGATCGCCGGTTCGCCTCTGAACACGTCAAGGCCCGCCGCCGCAAGCCTGCCTGTGGTGAGTGCTTCGATCACCGCATCATCATCGACGATGTCGCCGCGTGCCGTGTTGACGAGGATAGCGCCCGCGGGAAGCAGCGCCAGCGCTTCGGCATTGACCATGCCCCGCGTTTCGGGCGTTGAGGCGCAGTTGACCGAGAGGAAATCGCAGTGCGGCAGCATGTCCGCGAAGCGTGCATGATGGCGTGCGCCATGCGCGAGGAGCGGCTCCACCGGTTGGCGCGAGTGGTAGTGCAATTCCATGTTGAAGGCGGCAGCGCGCCTGGCAACGGCCTGACCAATCCGTCCCATGCCGAGAACGCCGAGGCGCTTGCCCGACACGTCATGCCCCAGGGGTGAAATCAGCGTGCTGGCGCCCCAGCGGTCTTCCCGCACCATGCGGTCACCCCAGGAGGCGCCACGCGCCGCGCCCAGCATCAGCAGGAGGGCGATGTCTGCCGTGGCCTCGGTCAGCACGCCCGGCGTGTTGGTGACGGCGATTCCCTTCGCCATGGCCTGCGGGATCGACAGATGGTCATAGCCCACCGAATGGGTGGCGATGATGCGGATGGAGGGCGGCAGGGCAGGGATGAAGTCCGGCCCCAGACGGTCGAAGGAGGTCAGCAGGATGCCGTCATGCTGCGCCGCCTGCTCCAGGATCTCTTGCGGGCTCATCGGCCGGTCATGCAGGTTCAGGCTGGCCCGGAACACCGAGGCGATGCGCTGCTCGGCGTCCGGCATCAACTTGCGCGTTACAAGAATCCGCGGGACTTCTGGCCCTGCTGCCGCCATCATTGCCTCTTGTTATCCGATGATTATGTTAAGGTCCGGATCGGGTGCGCATTGGACCACCCCGGGCAAGGAGTTTCAAGGTTGAAAAGCATCTTCACCGCGGCGTGTTTTCTCAGTCTGGCGGCCGCCGCCAATGCTGCGGCGGTGGCGCCGCACCGCGCCATCTATGACCTGACGCTGATGCGCACCGCCGAAGGCTCCGGCGTCCAGTCGGCCAATGGCCGTCTTGCCTTCGAGATCGAAGGCTCCAGCTGCGAGGGCTTCACCGTGAGCTTCCGCATGGCAACCAAATACCACCCGCGCGAGGGCAAACCGACGCTCATCGACACGATGACAACGTCCTATGAAGGCCCGGGCGCGCTGGACTTCAGGCACCAGGTGAAGGAATCGATCGACCGTCAGGTCAAGGAAGAGGTGCGCGTGAGGGTGACGCGGTCCGCCACCGGGGCGGAGGGCGAGGGCACGATGTCCTCGAAGCCTGGCGAAACCTTCACCCTCGCGCCGGATACTCTGCTTCCCATGCAGCATCAGCTCCGCCTCATGGCGCTGGGCGAGGCTGGGGGCGGGCGCGATTCCGCGGTGATCTTTGACGGGTCGGACGGTCCCACGTCCTACAGGGTGATTTCCTTCGTCGGCAAGGCACGGGCGCCCGGTGCCATCGCGCGCGATGCAGGAAACCCGGCCGCCGCGCCTCTGGCCCAGACGGGGTCCTGGCCGATGACTATAAGTTACTACAAACTCGACAGTGACAGCGAGACGCCGGAATATCAGGTCAGCTTCGACATGTACGAGAATGGCGTGGCGAACGGGCTGGTGCTCGACTACGGCGATTTCGCCCTCTCGGGCACGCTGCGCGACCTCAAGCTGCATCCGCAGACGGCGTGCCCCTGACGGCCATGGCAAACATCAAGCGGCATACCGGATCGGAGCAGGGCGATGTGGATGCCTTTCTCGCGCGGCTGCGTGAAACACCGCCGCCCGCCCCGGCGTCTGGCAGCCGCGGCCGCCTCGTGCTGGCGATGGACGCCACGATGAGCCGCCAACCGAGTTGGGACAGCGCGCAAGCAATCCAGGGCGACATGTTCCGTGAGGCCGGGCGGACCGGCGGTCTGGACGTGCAACTCGTCTACTTCCGGGGCTTCGATGAATGCCGCGCCTCGAAGTGGACGGGCGATACGCTATCTCTTGCGCGGCTCATGGCCGGCATTCGCTGCATGGGCGGACATACGCAGATCCTCCGTGTACTGAAGCATCTGAGGGCGGAAGCTGCGGCGGGCAAGGTCAATGCCTGCGTCTATATCGGGGATGCGCTGGAAGAGCCCATCGATGCGCTGGCCCAGGTAGCGGGTGAGGTGGGGCTGCTCGGCATTCCGGTCTTCATGTTCCAGGAGGGGCGGGATCAGGCGGCCGAGCAAGGCTTCCGAGAGATCGCGCGGCTGACGCGTGGTGCCTATTTCCGCTTCGGGCATGAATCAGGCCAGGTGCTGCGAGAACTTCTCTCGGCCGTCGCGGTCTATGCGGCAGGCGGCATGAAGGCGCTTTCCAGCCATTCGGCGGAACGCGGTGGCACTGCGGCGCTGCTTCTGCAGCAGATGAAGTAGGGAGCACGCAAGCGGTGCAGTTCATTATTGGCCTTGTGATCGTGGTGGGCGGCTGGTGGCTGATCAGGGCCTTCGCCAATGCCCAGCCGGCCCAGGTTCGCGGCCTCATCCGCAAGGTGGGTGGCGTTGCTGCCATCCTGTTCTCCGGCCTTCTGGCGTTGCGCGGCCAGACCAGCCTCGCCCTGCCGTTGTTCATGCTGGGCCTCGGGCTGTTCGGAATGCAGTCGGCATTTCCCAACGGCTTGCCCTGGCAGCGCAAGACGCCGGGGCAGATCTCGCGCGTCTCGACCTCTCTCTTCGCCATGGAGCTCGACCATGACACGGGCCGCATGGATGGGGACGTTCTGGCCGGAACCTTCAAGGGCCGCCGGCTGTCCAGCCTGTCGCTGGCGGAGGTGCAGGCGTTGCACGCGGTTGCTGCCTCCACCGCCGACCAGAGCCGCGCCTTGCTTGAAGCATGGATCGAGCGCACCCATCCCGACTGGCGCGCGCAATGGAACGCCGGAGCGCGGCCTGCCGGACAGGCATCCTCAACAAAGATGACGCGGGCCGAGGCGTTGGCAATTCTGGGCTTGAAGGATGGTGCGCTGCCGGAGGATATCCGCACCGCGCACCGCAGGCTGATGAAGGCAGCGCATCCGGATCTTGGCGGTTCGGACTATCTGGCCGCCAAGATCAACGAGGCGAAGGAACTGCTGCTCGGCTGATCAGGAGGGGCCCTGCGGGCGGCACGGCGTGTTCTGCCGCCTGATCGTCTTGCAGGCCGCGGCTGCTGCTGCTTCGTCGAAGCCGGTGAAGCGGGCCCGGTACGTTACCTGGCCGTTCTTCTCGATCATCACTGTCTGGGCCGTCCGGCCGTTCACGGCGCCTGGCGCGCGCTTGCGGAGCAATTGCAGAACGGCCTGTGCATCGTTCTTGGTGGCATAGTCACCGAGGTTGATGATCCAGCCCGCATCGGCGGGCGGCGAAATGGAAGCGACCTGCGCCGTGTCCGCAAGCTGTTGCTCGGGTGTCTTCACCTGGAAGGGAACGTCGCCCGTGGTCGCGGTTGCAATATCGGGTGAGGGCTGTGGCACCACTTCAACCAGTTCGGCCGCCGTTGCAGCAGCTGGTGCCTGCGTGGCGGCTGGTGGCTGGGCTGCGGCCTGTGCCGCAAGATCGGCCAGGCTCGTCTCTTGGGTATCACCCTGTTCGCCCGGCGCGACGGCTGCCACTTCTTTCTGGCTCGACTGGGTCTTGCGCTTGTTCAGCCGCTTCGAGGCGGACTCCTCACGGGTTGCCTGTTTCTTCTGCGCCGTCTGCTCCGCACTCTCGGGCGGCGGTGCTTCGTTGACAGCGATAGCCCCCTTGGAGGAACCCGCATAGGCCGCAATCGCCTTGCCGCCCCGGGCCTTGGGGAAATACTTGGTCAGCATGGCCTTCATGTACGCATCGCGCGAGGCGCCTGTGCGGCCGCCCATCACCACGCCCACAACCCGCTTGTCACCGCGGCGCACCGAACTCACCAGGTTGAAGCCGGAAGCATTGATGTAGCCCGTCTTGATACCGTCGGCTCCTTCATAGGAACCGAGCAGCCGGTTGTGCCCGCGGATGGTGCGGCCACCGTAAACAAAGCTCTTGGTTCGGAAATAGTGATAGTACTGCGGGAAATCGCGCATCAGCCTGAGGCCGAGGGTAGCCATGTCGCGCGCTGTGGTGACCTGCGCCGGATTGGGCAGGCCTGATGCATTGCGGAACGTGGTGCGCGACATGCCGAGATCGCGCGCCGTGCGTGTCATCCTCTGGGCAAAGGCCTGCTCGGAGCCGCTGATGTTCTCAGCCACGGCTGCGGCCACGTCATTGGCCGATTTGACCACAAGTGCGCGGATGGCCGTCTCGACCGTGACAGTGCCGCCAGCCGCCACGCCGAGTTTGGAGGGCGCCATACCGGCGGCCCTTTTCGAAAAGCGGATCGGCGAATTGAGTGAGAGTCGGCCGCGGTCCAGCTCCTGAAACACGATGTAGAGCGTCATGATCTTCGTGAGAGATGCCGGATGGCGGATCTTGTCGGCGTTTTCCGCGAACAGGATCTTGCCGGTCCGTGCATCCACCGTCATGGCGGCGAATTTGGGGTTCGCGAACGCAGGCGCAGCCACAAGCCCCGGCACCATTCCGGCCAGGAGAACCAGAATGGCAAGACGAACCATCACACCGATTGCCCACGGCCTACCCACGACGCCGCAGAAACCACGAAATTCCATTCCTACTCCACCCAGCTGGCCCCCGCCGCGCTGCGGCAGCCATATCACGGGAAAATTTGTCCGGCCACCCCGCCAGACAAGACTTTCCGCCGAATCCAGCCCGCAGTCTTGCCAAGCCTGTCTTATCAGAAGGTAAACCTGATGCGCTTCGGCGCCCTACCAAAGATGAAATATGATGCAGTGCAAAAAGTATTTGACATTCATGTTGCAGTGCACATATACAGGGTCATAACCAAACGGAAAGCGGAGACGTTCCCATGATGAAGTCGTTTGAAGAATTCCAGAACTTCGGCAAAGACGGTTTCGAGGCCTATGTGGCGTCGTCCAGCGCGCTGACCAAGGGTTTCCAGGCCATTGCTCAGGAAGCTGCAGAGTATTCGCGCAAGTCGTTCGAGAAGAGCTCCTCGGCCTTCGAGAAGATGTCCGCAGTGAAGTCTTTCGACAAGGCCGTTGAAGCCCAGCAGGCTTTCGCCAAGGAAAGCTACGAGTCCTTCGTGGCCCAGATGACGAAGATGAACGAGCTTTACGTTGCCACCGCCAAGGAAGCCTTCAAGCCGTTCGAGGCTTCGCTTGCCGCTTTCGGCGTCAAGGCCCCGAAGTAATTACGCTGTTCCGGCCACTCTCCCTGGCCGTTTCAACTGACCCGCGTGCCGCAAGGCGCGCGGGTTTTTCATGCCAGGCTGATCACGGCTGGCACGTGGTCGGAGGGCTTGTCCTGATCGCGCACCGCGCGGTCGATCTGCGCGTCCCTCAACAGGTCAACCGCCTGGGGTGAAAGCAGCAGATGGTCGATCCGGATGCCGTTGTTCCGCTGCCACGCGCCCGCCTGATAGTCCCAGAATGTGTAGAGGTCCGGTGTATCGCCGTGTATCTGCCGGATGGCATCGCTAAAGCCGAGGTTCAGCAGGCTACGGAATTTTGCACGTGATTCGGGCTGGAAGAGTGCATCACCCGCCCATGCGTCAGGGTTTTTGGCGTCGAGGCGGGTGGGAATCACATTGTAGTCGCCGGCCAGTACGACTGGCTCCTCGAGCGCCAGCAGCGCCTTCGCATGGGCGTGCAGGCAATCCATCCAGCGCAGCTTGTAGGTGAATTTGTCCGTACCCAGAGGATTTCCGTTCGGTAGGTAGATCGATGCCACGCGGATGACGCGGGACTTTGCGGAAAACACTGCTTCGATGTAGCGGGCCTGCGGGTCATCCTCCATGCCGGGAAGCCCGCGCCGGACATCCTCTGGCTTCGGCCGGGAGAGGATCGCCACGCCGTTGTAGGTCTTCTGGCCATGGGTGATGACGTTATAGCCAAGGTCTTCGAATGCGGCGGCGGGAAAGGCCTGATCCTCGCATTTCAGTTCCTGCAGGCAGACGATGTCGGGAGTGGCCTCCTTCAGCCATGCAAGCGCATTGTCGAGGCGGGCCTTGATGGAGTTCACGTTCCAGGTTGCAATCTTCATGGCGCGCATGATGAAGCCCGGAGCGCCGGGCCGCAAGGCCTGTCAGATCGAGAAGCTGGTGCCGCAGCCGCAGGAGGAGGTGGCGTTCGGATTGTTGATGCGGAAGGACTGGCCCATCAGATCGTCAACGAAGTCGATCTCGGAGCCTTCGAGGAAGCCCTGGCTGACCGGGTCCACCAGAGCCTTAACGCCGCCGCGCTCGATCACCAGATCATCGTCGGCGGCTGCCTCGACGAGTTGGAAGTCATACTGGAAGCCGGAACAGCCGCCGCCATTCACGGCAATGCGCAGGGCGCTCTTGCCGGGCTCACGCGACAGGATATCGCGAATGCGCGTGGCTGCCCGCTCGGTCATGGTGATGGTCATCGTCATATTCGTGTATGTTGGTTCGATAAGAGAGCTTGTCAACGGATTCTCCCATGCAGCGGTTCACAGCCCCCTATGCCTCCCGCCCGGAAGACACGCGCGGGCGGGTCTACGCCGAGCCGGGCGGGAGCGACTTCCGCACCGCCTTCGCACGTGACCGGGACCGGATCATCCATTCCCAGGCGTTCCGCCGCCTCAAGCACAAGACACAGGTGTTCGTCTATCATGAGGGTGATCATTACCGCACGCGCCTCACCCACACCATCGAGGTGGCGCAGGTGGCGCGCTCCATCACCCGGGCATTGGGCCTCGATGAAGACCTGTCGGAAGCCCTGGCGCTGGGCCACGACCTTGGCCACACGCCCTTTGGCCATGCGGGCGAGCGCGAACTCGACCGGCTGATGCGCCCCTTTGGCGGCTTCGACCACAATGCCCAGTCGCTGCGGGTGCTCACGAGGTTGGAGCGGCGGTATGCGGGTTTCGATGGGTTGAACCTGACGTGGGAGACGCTGGAAGGGCTCGTCAAGCACAATGGCCCGCTGGTCAACCGTGAGGGCGATCCGGTCGGCCGTTACCGCGAGCGGGGGCTTCCGGAGGCCATCATCGACTATGCCGCAGGCCATGATCTGGAACTCCATTCCTTCGCCTCGGCCGAGGCACAGGTGGCGGCGATCTCGGACGACATCGCCTACAATGCCCATGACATCGATGACGGGTTGCGCGCCGGGCTATTCGGCCTGATCGACCTCGGCGATGTGCCTCTGGCAGGCGAGGCGCTGTCCAAGGTGCTCTCGCTCTACCCGGACCTCGATCAAGACCGTATCGTGCATGAGACTGTGCGCCGGGTGATATCCGGCATGGTGTTCGATGTCATCAGTCACACGCGGCAGCGGGCGGAGGCCCTGAAACTGCGCTCGGTTTCTGACGTGCGGGCGCTGGGGGAGGATCTCGTTCGCTTCACCCCGCAGATGGCAGAAAACAACCGCGTGCTTCAGTCTTTTCTCAATGAAAAGATGTATCGACATGAAAAGGTTGAGGAAATAATGGCGCGCGCGCGCCGGGTGATCGCCGATCTCTTCACCGCATACATGGCCGATCCGAAGCTGTTGCCCGCCGGGTGGCAGGAGGGGGTGGTGCTGGATGATCCATCGCGCCTTGCCCGTCAGGTTTGCGATTTCATCGCCGGCATGACCGACCGCTACGCGCTTGAGCAGCATAAACACCTGTTTGACCTCGACCCGCTTTTCCGCTAGGGGCGGGGAGGGCGTTAATTCAACAGTTTGTCTGTACACATGAACCTGTTTGCTGAGTTTCTGCAGGTGATCCGCGAGGCCGTGACGGCCGCCGCGGCAGAGCAGGGCTTGACCAATTCTCTTGATCTATCCCGCGTTACGGCCGAGCCGCCGCGTGAGGCTGCGCATGGCGATGTGTCGACCAATGCCGCGATGGTGCTGAACAAGGCCTTTGGCAAGCCGCCGCGTGTGCTGGCGGAAGCAATTGCAGCGAAGCTCAACAACCATCCGGACGTTGCATCGGTGGAGATTGCCGGTCCCGGCTTCATCAATCTCCGACTGAAGCCCGCCGTGTGGCTGCGGGTGCTCTCTGCGGTCCTCGCCGAGGGCGATGGCTATGGCCGGTCGCGGTTTGGCGGCGGCAAGAAGGCCAATGTCGAATATGTCTCCGCCAATCCCACCGGGCCGCTGCATGTGGGCCATGTGCGCGGCGCGGTGTTCGGCGATGCGCTGGCCCAGTTGCTGATCGAAACCGGTTTCGAAGTCACCCGCGAGTATTACATCAACGATGCGGGAGGGCAGGTCGATGTGCTGGCCCGTTCGGCCTATCTCCGTTATCTCGAAGCGCTGGGCGACCCGATCGGTGACATTCCTGCGGGCCTCTATCCGGGCGATTACCTGAAGCCGGTGGGCGAGGCTCTGGCCCGCCAGCATGGCCACAGCCTGAAGCAGAAGCCCGAGGCTGACTGGCTGCCCATCGTGCGCGCCAAAGCCATGGAGATGATGATGGCACTGATCCGCGAGGATCTGGCCGCCCTCAACATCCGTCAGGAAGTGTTCTTCTCGGAAAAATCATTGCATGACTCGGGCGAGGTGGCGGAGACGATCGCCGATCTGCGCGCCAGGGGCCATGTCTATCAGGGCACGTTGCCGCCGCCCAAGGGCGAGGTACCGGAAGACTGGGAAGACCGCGAGCAAACGCTCTTCCGTGCCACCGAATTCGGTGATGACATCGACCGGCCGCTACTCAAGTCGGATGGTTCCTATACTTACTTTGCATCCGATGTCGCCTACAGCCGCAACAAGATTTCGCGCGGTTACAGGGAACTGATCTATATCCTCGGCGCCGATCACGGTGGCTATGTGAAGCGTCTGGAGGCCGTTGCTGCAGCGCTGGCCGGCAAGGGCAGTGTCGATGTGATCGTAAGGCTCTGCCAGCTGGTGAAGCTCTACCGCGCGGGTGAACCGGTGCGCATGTCCAAGCGGGCCGGCGAGTTCGTGACGCTGCGGGATGTCGTCGATGAGGTGGGCCCGGACGTGGTCCGCTTCATGATGCTGTTCCGAAAGAATGAAGCGCCGCTCGATTTCGATTTCGCGAAGGTCACCGAACAGTCGAAGGACAATCCGGTTTTCTACGTGCAATATGCCCATGCCCGGACGTGCTCGGTGCTGCGCAATGCGGCGGAAGACGGGCTGTTGCCCGCCACGTCCCCGGACTTCAGCCTGCTAGCCGATGAGGCGGAACAGGGCATCATCCGGCGTATCGCGGAGTTTCCACGGTTGCTCGAGTCTGCCGCGGCGGCTCATGAGCCCCACAGGATCGCCTTCTATCTCTTTGATCTCGCAGGCGATTTTCATGCCCTTTGGAACAAGGGCAAAGACTCGCCGCAATTGAGATTTATTTTACAAGAAGATGTGAATCTCACCACAACTCGTCTCGCATTCTTGCGAGCGATTCGATATGTTTTGTCAAACGGCCTTCGGATCCTCGGGGTGAGACCCGCCGAAGAGATGTAGAGGCGATACGGTCAATGGATCAAGATCCCAGCAACGGCTCCGGGCCGGACAAGCGCAACTGGCGCGAGCGTCTCGGCATTGGGCCGACAGAAATGCCGAAGCTCTCGGACGAGTTCCGGGAGGTGGCCGCGCCTGCCGCCGCTGACGCCGGGGCGGTGCGCGCGCCGCAACCGGTGGCCAAGCCTGCGCCGATGGCGCCTCGCCGTCCGCAACCGGCCGCTGGAGCGCCCGCCGCTCCTGCCCCGCGCGCCACACCGAAGCTGTCCGACAGCGCCACCCAGGATGCGCTGGCCGAGAAACTGCGCGCCCAGCGCGCCGCGGCCGAAAGGTTGGCTGAGCAGCGTGTACAGGCGGCCCGCAACCGTGCCGAGGGCAAGGCTCCGGCCGCACCGGAAGCCCCGCCGCCAGTTGCAGCGCGGCCCCTGTCTCCGTCACCGGCCGCTGCGCCGCGCTTTCCTGCGGCACCCGTCAGGCCCTCGCCCACTGCGCCGCGCGCACCCGTTGGCGTTCCCCCGGCACCCGCCGGGCGTCCGAAATTCAGCTTTGCGGATGAGCCGCCCGCCCGCCCGCCCGGTGAGGCACCGGCGGTCCGTTCAAATCTCGGCAGCAGCGCGCCGCTCGCGCCGCCTCGCCCGGCCTTGGGCGGAGAACGCGGGCAGCCGCCTTTCCTGCGCCCTTCGGCGGCAGGACAGGGAGCACCGATGCGGCCGCCGCCGCCTTCGTATCGCCCGCCTGAACCAGGCGCGAGCTTTGGCCGTCCGCCAGCCCGCCTGCAGCCGCCTGCCGGCCCGCGCGCCGGGCTTGGCGGAGAAGCGCCAGCTTATCCGGGTGCTCGGGTACCAACCCGGCGCGCCCCGCCGCCTCCCGCGCTGGATCCCTATGCGCGTCAGCCTGAAGCCCGCGAATATCCCGACAGCGACTACCCCGATGAAGGTCGCCAGCCCCCGCGCCTCGGGCGGCCGGTCCCCGCCACGCGGGGCCGCGTTCCGCAGCAGGAGTCTGGCTATGACGACGTGTTCGAGGATGAGGCCCAGCCGCGCCAGCGCGCCAGCGCGCGCGACTACCAGGCGGCCTATCGTGATGATGAGCCCGCCTTCGGAGACGAGCGCCGCCGCTCGAGCGGCCCGTGGCTTCTGCTGCTGGCGCTTCTCGCGGCCGCACTGGCCACCGGTGCCGTGGTGTGGTTCTACAGCGGTGGCATGAAGAACATCGCCAATATCGGCGGCAGCGCAGAGACTGTTCCATCAGTGCCGTCTCCCGCTGATCCCGCGAAGGTTGCGCCGGAAAACACGCCTGACTCCGGCGGCGAAGCGCCCGCAGCGCGCAAGAAGCAGATTTATGACCGCATCGTGGGCGAACAGGAAGTGACCGAGGGTGCGCAGGTGCAGCCGACCGAGGAAACACCCGTGCCGCCCGGCGACGCCGTGCCCGCGGGCCAGGTTCCGAAGGTTGAACCGGCGGCCGGCGTAACGCCGATCCCCGCACCGGACGCAGCCACGCAGGGTGCTGCCGGTCAGGGCCTGCCCGACGTCGAGGAGCCGCCACCGCTTCCGGTGCCGCCGCCGGGTGATGGTCAGGAGGGCAATCTGATCATCAAGCCTTTGAACCAGATGGCGGCTGCGGCAGAGCAGGCGGTGCAGGGGACTGCGGCGCCGCCTCCACCACTGCCGAACGTGCAGCAAACTTCGTCGAGTGCAACCTCTGCCCCGCCGCCCCCGGAAAAAGCCACCGACGGGGCGGCTCTTGTTTCCGGGGCTGCGTCTGCGGTTGATACAGCCGCCGCCGATGCCGCCGCAGCGGAGAAGGCCGCAGCGGAGAAGGCTGCAGCGGAAAAGGC